>NZ_JAXCWB010000009.1:0-139808 GCF_034045305.1 Frigoribacterium sp. CFBP9029 | reverse complement strand
GGCGGCGGTGGCGGCAGGCGCTCCGGCGGCGGCCGGTTCTGACCCGGACTCTTCGAACCAGACACGACTCACGACCCACGACCACCCACTCGAAAGGACCACCCCATGTCGAAGCAGTCAATCTTCGGTCGCATCGCCCAGCTGACGAGGGCGAACATCAACAGCCTCCTCGACCAGGCGGAGGACCCGAGCCTCATGCTCGATCAGCTGGTCCGCGACTACACGAGCAGCATCTCGGAGGCCGAGAGCGCCGTCGCTCAGACCATCGGCAACCTCCGTCTCATCGAACAGGATCACGCCGAGGACGTCGCCGCCGCCGCCGACTGGGAGCGCAAGGCGCGCGCTGCGAGCGGCAAGGCCGACGAGCTACGCGCCGGTGGCAACACGGTCGACGCCGACAAGTTCGACGCCCTGGCGAAAGTCGCCCTCGGCAAGCAGCTGTCGGCCGAGAAGGAGGCGAAGGACGCCGAACCGACCATCGCCTCGCAGACGCAGGTCGTCGACAAGCTGAAGACGGGTCTGACGCAGATGCGCGGCAAGCTCGACCAGCTGAGCAGCAAGCGCGACGAGCTGAACGCGCGGGCGAAGTCGGCCGAGGCGCAGTCGCGGGTCGCCGACGCCGTCAAGAGCATCGACCTGATGGACCCGACGAGCGAGATCAGCCGCTTCGAGGACAAGGTGCGACGCGAGGAGGCGAAGGTGCTCGGCCAGCAGGAGCTCGCGGCCTCCAGTCTCGACGCGCAGTTCGAGGGCCTCGAGGACCTCGACGAGCAGACCGAGATCGAGGCGCGCCTGGCCGCGCTCAAGCTCGGGGCATGACCGTCGGCACCGCGGGTGCGTCGAGCCCCTCGAGCGGGTCACCCCGGTCGGCGCCCGCAGCGTCGTCGGGTCGACTCGTCGGGATCGACGTCGCCCGCGGTGTCGCGGTGCTCGGCATGTTCGCCGCGCACATGTGGCCGCGGGAGCTGCTCGACGAGCGCGTCTTCGACGGCCGCTCGGCGATCCTGTTCGCCACCCTCGCCGGGGTCTCGCTCGGTCTCGTCTCCGGCGGGGCCCGCGCGACGCCGCCCGGTCGTCGGGCGAGGGTCTCCGCCTCGATCGCCATCCGGGCCGCGCTGCTCATCGTGCTCGGACTCCTGCTGCAGGCCTGGAACGCCTACGTGCTCGTGATCCTCCCCTACTACGGCGTGATGTTCCTCCTGCTGCTGGGCGTCCTCTGGCTGCGTCGGCGCCTCCTCGTCCCCCTCGCCGCAGTCGTCGCCGTCGCGGCCCCGTTCGCGGCGACCCTCGTGCCGGTCGACCCGGTCGGAGACACCACCCTGTCGGGCCTCCCCGGTCTCGCGGCGGACACCCTGCTCGTGGGGGCCTACCCAGCACTCGTGTGGCTGCCGTTCCTCATCGCGGGTCTCGTCGCCGCCCGCAGCGACCTGGCCCGGCCCAAGACGGCGCGACTGCTGATCATCGTCGGCGTCGTCGCCGCCGTCGTCGGCTACGGCGCGCGATTCCTGCCGGGGGCCGCCGCCGTCGCGGCTCTCGACCCCGCCGATCACGAGGGCATGCCGGCCGAGATCGTCGGCTCGGGCGGCGTCGCCCTCGCCGTCGTCGGGCTGCTGCTCGTGATCACCGGCGCGGCCCGACCCGACGGAGGCGCGACCCGCGTCGTCCGTGCGCTCCTCGCCCCGCTCGCCGCGACGGGTGCCCAGCCGCTGACCGTCTACACCCTGCATCTGCTCATCACGGCGCCGCTCTTCACCGCGTACCGGTCGACGGGCGGGTCGTACGGGCTCCCCCTCGGCTGGCTCGTCGCGGCCGTGATCGGCACCCTCGTCTACGCGACCCTGTGGCGCCGGTTCGTCGGACGCGGTCCGCTCGAACGTCTGGTGGCTCGGGCGAGCCGGCCCTGGGAGACCCGAGAGGCCGCCCTCGCCCGCTGACCCGCGCCTCCTCGGGGCACGGCGTCGCCGCCTCCGCAGCGCACCGGATCATCCGCCACGGCGCCCCCGGGCTGTGCCAGACTGACGCGCGTGAGGTTCGTCGTGGTTCCGCAGTGGCAGGGTTCTCCGTCGTCGAGGGCCATGCGGCTCGCCGAGGGCGCCTACGCGGTGCTCGGCGATCTGCCCGCGTCCGCCACGACCCTGGTCGAGGTCCCCGTCGGCGCCGGCGACTCCCTCGGCAGCCCCGTGCACCGGCTCTCGTCGGTGCTGACCGTCGCCGACGCGCTGCAGCAGGAGCTCGCGACGGCGGACTCGCCCGCGCTGGTCGTCGGCGGCGACTGCGGCATCGAGCTCGGCGCCGTGCGGCATGCGCTCACCCCCTCGACGGCGGTCGTCTGGTTCGACGCACACCCCGACCTGCACAGCCCCCGCAGCAGCGAGAGCGGCGCCTTCAGCGGGATGGTCCTCCGTGCCCTGATCGGCGACGTCGCCGACGACCTCCCGACCCTCGACCCGGCCGAGACGCCCCTCGACCCGAGCCGCATCGTGCTCGCCGGCGCCCGCACCTTCGACGACGCCGAAGACCGCTACGTCGAGAGCCGGCGCGTGACCACCATCTCGTCGCTCGACCTGGCGCCCGACGACGTCGTCGCCGCGGTGGCCGAGACCGGCGCCACCGAGGTGTACCTGCACGTCGACCTCGACGTGCTCGACCCGGGCACGCTCGACGGCCTGCTCGCCCCGCAGCCCTTCGGCATCGACCTCGCGACCCTGATCGCCACCATCACGGCCCTGAAGTCGCGCTTCACCCTGGTCGGCGCGGGGCTCTGCTCGTTCGCACCCGTCGACGCGGCCAGCGCATCGGACGACATGGGCACCATCCTCCGCATCGTCGGGGCGCTCTCGCGATGATCGGCGCCGACGCGACGGGCGGCACCGGCGCCGCCGACCGCCCCCGGGTCAGCATCGAACGACGCGGCCACGTGCTCCTCATCGGGCTCGACCGACCCGAGAAGCGCAACGCGGCCGACCTGCGGATGCTGCGCGAGCTCTCGCTCGCCTACGGCCGCCTCGACCGCGATCCCGAGCTGCGCGTCGGTCTCGTGTTCGCCCACGGCGACCACTTCACCGCCGGGCTCGACCTCGGCGACGTCATGCCCGCCGTGACGGACGCCGGGCTGGACATCGTCCCCGAAGGCGGTCTGCACCCGTGGCAGGTCGACGGCACCGCGCTGACGAAGCCCGTGGTCATCGCCGTGCAGGGCACCTGCCTGACCCTGGGGGTCGAACTGGCGCTGGCGAGCGATATCGTCGTGGCCGACTCGTCGACGCGCTTCGGTCAGATCGAGGTGAGCCGCGCGATCCTGCCCTTCGGCGGCGCCACGACGCGACTCCCCCGCCGGGTCGGCTGGGGCGATGCGATGCGGTATCTGCTGACGGGCGATCTCCTCGACGCCGAGGAGGCGCGGCGCATCGGGCTCGTCCAGGAGGTCGTCCCCGAGGGGGCCGCCTTCGATCGGGCCCTCGCCCTGGCCGAGCGGATCGCCTCGCAGGCGCCGCTCGCGGTGCAGGCGACTCTGGCGAACGCGCGACTCGCGCTGCGCGAGGGCGAGGCCGCGGCCGAGGCGCGCCTGCAACCCGAACTGGTGCGGCTGCTGACCAGCGACGACGCCCGCGAGGGGCTCGCCGCCTTCACGGAGCGCCGCGAGGCGCGCTTCTCCGGCTCCTGACCGGTGCGGAACGCGTGCTCGACCGGCGCGCACGACTGACGCGCACGACCGGCGGCCCGGGCGCACGACGAAGCCCGCCCCCACGAGGGGAGCGGGCTTCGGGCGTGATGACGCGTCTTACTTGAAGACGTCTTTCACGTCTTCGCCGGTCTTCTTGGCACTCGCAGCGGTCTGGTCCTTCTGACCCTCGGCCTTGAGGCTGTCGTCGCCCTTGTGGTCGCCGATGGCCTCCTTCGCCTTGCCCGCGATGTCCTGAGCGGCGTTCTTGATCTTGTCGTCGAGTCCCATGAAGACCTCCTCTGCTTGGCGCGTCAGCGCGTGGTCATTGCACGGTATCGAGCACCCCGTCCACATCGACCGAACGCACATCCCGCGTTCAGGATCGCCGCGCGGAACGGCCAGGGCACGGCCGGACGGATGCTCGGGGGCGAGGACTACGGTCAGGGCATGACGACATATGACCTCATCGTGATCGGCGCCGGCGCAGTCGGCGAGAACGTGGCGGACTACGCCAAGCGCAAGGGGCTGACGGTGGCCCTCGTCGAAGGGGAGCTCGTCGGCGGCGAGTGCTCCTACTGGGCGTGCATGCCGTCGAAGGCGCTGCTGCGCTCCACCGCCGTCGTGCGTGCGGCCCGGGCCGTCGACGGCGCGGCCCAGGCCGTGACCGGAGACGTCGACGTCGCCGCCGTCCTCCGCCGTCGCGACTCCTTCACCAGCGGCTGGGACGACTCGGGCCAGGCCGACTGGGTGTCGGGGGCCGGCATCGACCTCATCCGCGGTCACGCGACCATCACCGGCGTCAAGGAGGTCACGGTCGACGGCGTCGTCCACACCGCGACCCACGCCGTCGTCGCCGCCACCGGCTCGACCGCCCTGCTGCCCGACATCCCGGGCCTCGCCGGGGCCCGCCCGTGGACGAGCCGCGAGGCGACCAGCGCGAAGAGCATCCCGCAGAGCCTCGTCGTGATAGGCGGCGGCGTCGTGGCGACCGAGATGGCCACGGCCTACCAGGGGCTCGGCGCGACCGTCTCGCTCATCGCCCGCAGCGGCCTGCTCGGCGGCCAGGAGCCCTTCGCCGGCGAGCTCGTGGGCGACGGTCTGCGCGAGCTCGGAGTCGACCTCCGCCTGGGGGTCTCGCCGACGTCGGTCGTCCGCACCGAGCACGACACCGTCGAGGTCACCCTCGACGACGGGAGCACCATCGTCGCCGACGAGGTGCTCGTCGCGACCGGGCGCGTGCCCCGCACCTCGGACCTCGGTCTCGAGAACGTCGGCATCGAGCCGGGCGACTGGCTGCAGGTCGACGACACCCTCCTGGTGCACGGCACCGACTGGCTGTACGGGGTCGGCGACGTCAACCACCGCGCGCTCCTCACCCACCAGGGCAAGTACCAGGCCCGCGCGGCCGGAGAGGTCATCGCCGCCCGCGCGCAGGGCACCGAGCTCTCCACCGCGCCGTGGGGCACCCACGTCGCGACGGCCGACGACGCCGCCGTGCCGCAGGTCACCTTCACCGACCCCGAGGTCGCCAGCGTGGGCCTGACCGCCGAGGCCGCAGGCCGGCGCGGGCTCGACGTCCGCGTCGTCGACTACGACCTCGCCTCGGTCGCCGGTTCCGCCCTGCACTCCGACTCGTACAAGGGCCGGGCCCGGCTCGTCGTCGACGAGAGCCGCAAGGTGGTCGTCGGCGCCACGTTCGTCGGCCCGGACGTCAGCGATCTGCTGCACACCGCGACGATCGCGGTCGTCGGCGAGGTGCCGATCGACCGCCTGTGGCACGCCGTGCCGTCGTACCCGACCGTGAGCGAGGTGTGGCTCCGGCTGCTCGACGTCTACGGGCGTCCGTGACGGGCATCCTGCTCGACTCCCCCGTGTCGCGGCTGGGCTGCTCGTTCGCGACCCTGGTGGGGCTCGCCGTCGGCGTGCCCCTCAGCACCGGTCGCATCCGGGTGGTCGGCGACCTGATCGTCTGCCGGGGCCTGCCCCGGTGGGCCTTCCGTCGCGGCGGCACCTGCGTCGGCCGGGTCTACCTGACCCGGCACAACGACGGCCCGCGGGTGCTCCGCCACGAGGCCGTGCACGTCACGCAGTGGCGTCGATACGGCATGCTGATGCCACTGATGTACTTCCTGGCCGGCAGCGACCCGCTGACGAACAGGTTCGAGATCGAGGCCGGCCTCGAGGAAGGCGGTTACCGATGACCCGCACCGTGATCATCACCGGAGCGAGCAGCGGTCTGGGCCGCGAGGCCGCGAAGGCCCTGGCGAAGGGCGGCGCGGATCTCGCGATCGTCGGTCGCAACCCCGAGCGCACGCGCGCCGTCGCCGACGAGGTGGGCGGCACGGCCTTCGTGGCCGACTTCGACCGACTGGACGACGTCCGCTCGCTGTCGGAGCGCCTCCTCGAGAGGTACCCTCGCATCGACGTGCTCGCCAACAACGCCGGCGGCCTCGTCAACCCGCGGGGGCTGACGGCCGACGGGCACGAGCGGATCCTCCAGTCGAACCACCTCGCGCCGTTCCTGCTGACCAGGCTGCTGCTGCCCCGACTGGTCGAGAGCCGGGCCCGGGTCATCTCGACGGCGAGCGTCGCGAACCTGTTCGGTCGTGTCCGCCTCGACGACCTCGACTGGGCGAAGCGCCCGTGGCTCGGCGGCTGGCGGCAGTACGGCACGAGCAAGATCGAGACGATCCTGTTCATCCGCGAGCTGGCGAAGCGCACCGGTCTCGAGGCGTTCTCGTTCCACCCCGGCATCGTCAAGACCAACTTCGGCGCGGACTCGCCGATGTGGCGGATGGCCAACGTGCTGACGAACGGTCACTACGGCATCTCGGCCGCGGCCGGCGCACTGCCCCTGATCCAGCTGGCGGGCCCCAGCACGGTCGGCGTGCCGAGCGGCACCTACTTCGACCAGCTCAAGCCGAACGGGCTGGTCGTGCCCCAGGCGAAGGACGACTCGCTCGCCGCCGCCCTGTGGGACCGCAGCTCGGAGATCGTCGGACTGCCGTCGGCGGTCTGAGGAGCGGTCAGAGTTCGGCTCGGCCGAGTCGCCAGTAGCCCATGAAGGCGACCTGGCGCCGGTCGATGCCGACCTCGGCGACGAGGAACCGGCGGAGGGTCTTGATGGCCGCGGCCTCGCCCGCGAGCCAGGCGTAGAGCTCGCCTTCGAGGGCCTGCCCGGGGAGCGCCGCGCCCTGAGGGACATCCCACAGGATGTCGTGGTCGACGTCGACCTCGTCGACCTCGACCCCGTGGTGCCAGGCGGCGACGTAGCGCTTCGTCCAGCCGCGGACGGCGTCGATCAGCAGGGCGCCGTGCTCGGCACCCGACGTCGATCGGGGCAGCCAGTGGACGCTCACCCCGGCCGGGGCCACGAGCGTGAGAGCGTCGTCGGCGGTCGGCACCTCGAGGAACACGCAGCCGCGTGCGTCGGAGGGGAGACTCTCGACGATGGACGACACCGCCGGGACGGCCGTCTCGTCGCCGGCGATCAGGACCGAGGAGGCGCCCCGCGGGTTCCACTCGACCCCGCTGCCGGTCACGCCGCTGGTGGCGTCGGGCCCCACGAGCATCGCATCGTCGCCGACCGAGACCTCGGCCAGCCAGGCGGCCGCGGGGCCGCCGTCGGCGTGCACGACGAAGTCGACGTCGACCTCGCCCAGCGCGGGGCGGACGGCACGGGCCGTGTACGTGCGGAACGGGTTGCGCTCGTGGTCGGGCAGCGCCCGCCACCCGCCCCACCAGTCGCCCGACGGGAAGGTGTCGAACCCGGTGGCCTCGAGCGGGAGGACGACCTTGATGCGCTGATCGAGACCGTCGGCGCCGAAGTCGACGAGATCGGGCCCCGCGAAGGTCAGCCGGACGAACGACGGCGAGAGCCGGACCCGACGCACGATGCGAGCCCGGTAGGGACGGTGCGCCGGCTTGGAGGCGGCCTCGGGTTCGACGACATCGCCTTCGACGGTCACGGGCGAGGCGTCGAGCGATGAAGTAAGCACACCCTAAGTATGGCATGCCTTACCTGAGCGGCGACAGGCCCACCGGGAGGAGATCAGAGCGCGACGGCCCCGTCGACCGCGTGGAACACGCGGTGCAGATCGTGGCGCAGGTCGTAGGCGAACGACGGAGGCCCGGCGATCCAGATCACGTGCTCGCCCCCGACGAGCGACTCGGTGTCGACGTACATCTCGGCGAGCCAGGCCCGGACGGCGCGTTCGAGCGCCTCGCCGCGGTCGCACGACCGGCCGGAGCCGGGCGCACCCGACCGGCGATCACGGGCGAGCCAGGTGACGGACACCCGGCCCGGCGAGGCGAGCGGCACGATCTGGCTGCTGTCGTCGACCTCGACGAAGACCTGCCCCCTGGCGCAGAGCGGCAGGGCCGCCAGCATGCCGCGGAGGTGGTCGATCGAGGTGGCGTCGCCGGCGAACAGCACACGCGTGGCGTCGTGCTGCAGGGGCGGGTCGCTGTATTCGAGGAACATGTCGGGATCAGTATAGGTAAGCCTCACCTATCTCGCGACGCGTCCACCTGATTCACACCCTGGTGGTAGGTTCTGACGCGTCCGCGAGTCCGTCAGCGACCCGCGGCAAGGGGCCGCGCCGTGTCCGACAGCACCACGGTGGCGGATCGTGACGACCGTTCCGCCAGCGACCGGAGATCCCCCGCAGCAGAGCCGAGACCACCTCGGCATCCTTCGCCGGGGCATCGACGCCCCGGCCCTCCCCCGGAAGGCCCCTCCGCGTGCGCACCCTGCCCCTCCTCGCCGCCGTCACCGCTCTCGTGCTCGTCACCGCCGGCTGCTCGTCGTCCACCGACTCCGACAGGTCGGGCGCACCCGATCCGGACGCCACGGTGACCGTCGGTCTCGTCCTCGAGCCGACCGACCTCGACATCCGGCGGACCGCGGGCATCGCCCTCGACCAGGTGCTGATCGACAACGTCTACCAGGGTCTCGTCGGCCGCACGCAGGACAACGAGATCGTCGACGTCCTCGCCTCCTCGCACGAGGTGAGCGACGACGGACTGACCTACACCTTCACCCTGGCCGAGGGAGTGACCTTCCACGACGGGGCCGCGCTCACCGCGGACGACGTCGTCTGGTCGCTGCAGCAGGTCGCCGACGACGACACCCTCGCGAACCACGGCGACCTGGACGCCGTCGAATCGATCACCTCCCCCGACCCCTCGACGATCGTCCTCACGCTGTCGCGCCCCGACTCGGCGCTCCTGTTCTCCCTCACCGGTCGTGCCGGTCTCGTGCTCGAGCAGGCCGCCGACAACGACCTGTCGACGACGGCGAACGGGACGGGCCCGTTCACGCTCGAGAGCTGGACCCAGGGCGACAACCTCCGTCTCAGCCGCAACGACGACTACTGGGGCACGCCCGCCGGGGTGGGCGGCGTCGACTTCCGCTACATCCCCGACCCCTCCGCCCGGATCAACGCCTCGATCTCGGGTGAGATCGACGTGCAGACCGCGGTGGACGCCACCCTCCGCAGCCAGCTCGACGGGATCGACGGCCTCACGGTCGACGAGGGGAAGACGACGGACAAGTACACGCTCGCCTTCAACAACGCCGTCGAGCCGTTCACCGACCCCCGCGTGCGCAAGGCCATCCGACTCGCGGTCGACAACGACGCGCTGATCGCGGCGACCGGCGGGTCGGCGGTCGACCAGGGCGGACCGATCCCCGAGCTCGACCCCGGGTATCGCGACCTCACGGACGTCGACGCGTACGACCCCGACGCCGCCCGCGCCCTGCTCGACGAGGCCGGGCGGTCCGACCTCGATCTGACCCTCGAGTACGCGAACGTCTACCCCGCGGCCATCGGCGACGTCCTGACCACCCAGCTGAAGGCCGTCGGCATCACGCTGACGGTCGACCAGGTCGACTTCTCGACCTGGCTGACCGACGTCTTCGTCGCCCCGTCCGACGGGTCGCCCCGTGACTTCCAGCTGAGCATGGTCAACCACGCCGAGACCCACGACTTCGGCAACTGGGCCGACCCCGACTACTACTTCGGCTACGACTCCGCCGCCGTCCAGGAGCTCTACGCGGCCTCTCTGGCCGCGACCGACCCGGCCGACGCCGACGCCGCCCTCGCCGAGGCCGCCGAGATCGTCTCCGCCGACGCACCCGCCGAGTGGCTGTACACGTCGACGACCCTCACCGCCGTGCGCGACGGCGTCACCGGGTTCCCGACCTCGTCGACGACCACCCGTCTCGACCTGTCCGACCTGGCCGCGACGGAGTGATCCGATTCACGGCGGGTCGACTGGTCCTCTTCGCGCTGGGGCTGGTCGTCGCGAGCGTCCTGATCTTCGCCACCCTGCGCCTCCTGCCGGGTGACGTGGCCCAGGTCATCGCCGGGACGACCGGCTCGCCCGCCCAGGTCGCCGCGCTCCGCACCGAGCTCGGCCTCGACCGATCGATCGTCTCGCAGTACCTGGACTGGGCCGGCGGGCTGCTGCGACTCGACCTCGGCCGATCGCTCGTGACGGGCACCCCGGTCGGCGACGAGATCGCCGACAAGCTGGCCGTCACGCTGCCGCTCGCCGGGCTGTCGCTCGTGATCGGCCTGCTGATCGGGGTGCCCCTCGGCGTGCTCGCCGCGCTCCGTCGGCGTCGGCCGCTCGGCACCGCCGTGTCGGTCGGCGCCCAGGTGCTGGCCGCCGTGCCGGCGGTCTGGGCGGGCATGCTCCTGATCGCGCTGGTCGCCGTCACCCTGCGCTGGCTGCCCACGCAGGGGTTCCCGATCGACGGGTGGTCGGACCCCGCGGCGGCTCTGCGATCACTCGTGCTGCCCGCCGTGACCATCGGCCTCGTCGAGGGCGCCGTGCTGCTGCGCTTCACCCGGTCCGCCGCGCTCGGGGCGCTCGACGCCGACTACGTCCGCGCCGCCGCGGCCAAGGGCATGACCCGCGACCGGGCCCTCGTGCGCCACGGCCTGCCGAACGTCATGCTGAGCGTCGTGAGCGTGCTCGGCATCCAGGTGGCCGGCCTCGTGGTCGGCGCCGTGCTCGTCGAGCAGCTCTTCAGCCTGCCCGGCGTCGGTCGCATGCTCGTCGCCGACGTCGGCCGCCGCGATCTGACCAAGGTGCAGGGCGAGCTGATGACCCTGACCGCGATCGTCCTCGCCGTCGGCTTCGTCGTCGACGTCGTGCACCGCAGCGTCGACCCCCGATCACGGGAGCGCGGCGAATGAGGCGCGGGTCGTGGCTGCGCGCCGTGGTCGGCTCGCCGACGGGCGCGTTCGGCGTCGGCTGGCTCGCGCTCGTCGCCATCGCGGCGGTGGCGAGTCCGTTCTGGACCCCGCTCGATCCGTTCGCGACCGACCCGTACGCGGCCTGGGCCCCGCCCTCGACCGAGCACCTGTTCGGCACGGACTCCGTCGGTCGCGACGTCTTCAGCTACGTCGCCCGCGCGTCGACGACGACCGCGCTCGTCGCCCTGGCCTCCGGCGCGACCGCCCTCGTCGTCGGGGTGCTCCTCGCCGTGCTCGGCTCGCTGACCCCGCGGTGGGCGAGGGACTCCGTCGCGGTGCTGATCGACGTGCTCGTCGCGTTCCCCACCATCCTCATCGCGATGGCCCTCGCGGCGGCCTTCGGCGGATCGCTCGGCGTCGTGGTCATCGCCGCGGGCACGGGCTACGGCGTGAACATCGCCCGCGTCTCGCGCGCCGAGATCCGACGCGTGGGGCGGGAGGACTACGTGCTCGCCGCCCGAGCCGCGGGCGTCGGCGCCCTGGGCGTCGTCACCCGGCACGTGCTGCCGAACGTCGCCCCGCTCTTCGCCGTGCAGCTCTCGCTCGCCATGGCGACCTCGATCCTGGCCGAGGCGGGGCTGTCGTTCCTCGGCTACGGCGCGTCCGCCGAGACCGCGTCGTGGGGGCGCCTCCTGAGCGATCTGCAGAAGTTCATCGGGGTGCACCCGTGGAGCATCGTCTGGCCGGGCGCCGCGATCACCCTGACCGTGCTCGCCTTCAACCTGCTCGGCGACGCCGTCCGCGACGCCGCCGACCCGCGCCTCCGTCCGCGTGCGGCGACGCCCGCCGACCGACCGGGGGTCGTCTCGTGAGCCTCTCCATCGACGACCTGCACGTCGACCTCGGCGGCCGACCCGTGATCGAGGGCGTGTCGCTGTCGATCGGCGACGGCGAGCGCCTCGGCCTGATCGGCGAGTCCGGCTCGGGCAAGTCGATGACCCTGCTCGCCGTGCTCGGGCTGCTGCCCGACGCCGCGACCGTCCGCGGCAGCATCCGACTCGACGACCGCGAGCTGGTCGGCCTGTCCGACCGGGACCACGCGCCGTTGCGGGGCGCGGAGATCGGCGTCGTGTTCCAGGATCCGCGCACCTCGCTCGACCCGATCCGGACCATCGGCAGCCAGATCGCCGAGCCGCTCCGTCTGCACGAGGGCATCGGGCGCCGCGAGGCCCGCGCCCGGGCGATCGAGGCCGCGGCCGAGGTGGGTCTGCCCGACCCGGCCGGCATCGTCGACCGCTACCCGCACCAGCTGTCGGGGGGTCAGCGCCAGCGCGTCGTGATCGCGACGGCCCTGATCGCCCGCCCGCGCCTCCTGCTGGCCGACGAGCCGACCACGGCGCTCGACGTCTCGACGCAGGCCGAGGTGCTCGACCTGTTCCGCCGCCTCGTCGACGAACGCGGCACCTCGCTGCTGTTCGTCACCCACGATCTGGCCGTGCTGCGCCGTGTCGTCGACCACGCGGCGGTGCTGTCGGCCGGCCGCCTCGTCGAGCAGGGCCCCGTGCGCGAGCTGCTGACCCGGCCCGCCCACCCCGTGACCCGCGGGCTCGTGGCGGCGACTGAGGCGACCATCTGGAGGACGACGTGACCGTCGACGACCCGACCCGCGCCTCCTCGGCTCCGCTGCTGACCGGTCGCGGTCTGACCCGGACCTACCGGCTGCCGCGGCCCTCGCCGTTCCAGCCGGGCGCCGTGCGGCACGCCCTGATCGACGCCGACCTCGACGTCGCCGCCGGCGAGAGCGTGGCGCTGATCGGCGAGTCGGGCAGCGGCAAGAGCACGCTCGTCAAGCTGCTGCTCGCGCTCGACGCGCCCACCGCGGGGTCCGTCACGTTCGATGGGCGCCCGGTGCGACCGGGTCGGGCGGCGGCGCTCCGCTGGTTCCGCCGCGACACGGGCGTCGTGCTGCAGGACCCGTACAGCTCGCTCGACCCCCGCATGCGGATCCGCGACACGGTGGCCGAGCCGCTGCGGGCGCTGTCGATCGACGGCGACCACCGGGCGCTGGTCGACGAGATGCTCGGACGGGTCGGACTCACGCGCGAGCACGGCGACGGCTACCCGCACGAGCTGAGCGGAGGGCAGCGGCAGCGCGTCGCGGTGGCCAGGGCCGTGGTGCACCGCCCCCGGCTGCTCGTCGGCGACGAGCCGATGAGCGCCCTCGACGTCACCGTGCGGGCGCAGATCCTCGCCCTGCTGCGCGAGCTCCGCGACGACCTCGGGCTCTCGCTGCTCACCGTGTCGCACGACATCGGACTGGTGCAGCACCTCGCGGACCGGGTCGCCGTGCTGCACGACGGGCGCATCGTCGAGCAGGGGGCGGCCGACGACGTGCTGCGGAACCCGCGGCACGACTACACGCGCGGCCTCATGGCGTCGGTGCCGACGCTCGACTGAGCGGGCCCGGTCACCACCCGGGCGGGTGCCGACGCTGCCACCGCAGACGCCGTTCGAGCTGCGCACCGAGGGCGAACAGGACGTCCTCGCGACCCGGACGGCCGATCAGCTGCACACCCGCCGGCTGCCCGTCGATCTCGCCCACGGGCAGGGTGATGGCCGGCAGCCCCGCGACGTTGACGAACGACGTGAACGGCGAGTAGAGGCACTGCTGCTCGAAGTTGCGCTCGGCGTCGACGTCGTCGTACCAGCCGATCGGGCGCGGCAGCAGGGCGAGCGTCGGCGTCAGCACGGCGTCGTACGGGGCGAAGCTCTCGATCACCGTGCGCTCGAAGGCGGTCAGCCCGACGAGGGTCGCGGCCAGCTCGCGGGCGGTCACCCGCCGCCCCTGCTCGACCAGCCATCGGGTGATCGGCTCGAGCCTCGCCAGCTCGGCCTCGGTCTCGGCGGGGATGCCCGCGGCCCCGGCCTGCCACAGGGTGCGGAACAGCGTCGGGTAGTCCGAGCCCGGCATCGTGGTCTCGTCGACGCCGTGCCCGAGGTCGGCGAGCAGATCGGCCGTGTGCCGGACGACGCCGAGGAGGCGCGGGTCGACCCAGACGTCGAACGCGTCGTCCCACGGGCTGGTCGTCATCACCGCCACCTGGAAGCGTCCCTCGCCGCGCAGCGCGGTGCCGAGGTAGGCCCCGTCGGGCGACGTCGGAGCGTGCAGCGCCTGCCCGTGCCGCGGCGGGCGGCCGTCGGGCGAGACCATGGCGTCGAGCAGCATCGCGGCGTCGGCGACCGTCCGGGCGAGAGGCCCGCCGACGGCCAGTCCGCCGAGACTGGACAGCCCCGACTGCGACGGCACTCGGCCCCGCGAGGGCTTGAGACCGACGAGACCGGTCGCCGCCGCCGGGATGCGGATGCTGCCGCCGCCGTCGGACCCCGGGGCGAAGGGCAGCAGACCCGCCGCGACGGCCGCCGCGGCCCCGCCGCTCGAACCGCCCGCGCCGGTCTCGGGCCGCCAGGGGTTGCGGGTCGGGGGCCCGATCAGCGTCTCGGTGTAGGCCGTGAGCCCGTACTCGGGGGTGGCCGTCTTGCCGAGGCTGATGCCGCCCGCCTCGTCGAGCACGTCGACGATCTCCGACGACGTCGTCGGCACCCTGCCGTCGGCCAGGCGCGAGCCCGACCGGGTGGGCACCCCGGCCCGGTCGGTGAGGTCCTTGTCGGCGGACGGGAGTCCCCAGAGCGGCGCGGCCGTCGGCCCCTCCCGGGTCAGCCGGTCGGCGCGGGCACGGGCGGCGTCGGCCGTGACCGTCGTGAAGGCGCCGATGCCGGGGCGGCCGCCGCCTGCGGGCTCACCGGTGCCGCCGCCGTCGAGGCGCTCGATCCGCTCGAGGTAGTGGTCGGTCAGCTCGCGTGGCGTCACCCTGCCGTGCCGCAGCTGGTTCCACTGCTCGTGGGCGGTGAGGTCGTGGAGTTCGGGCATCCGTCGAGCCTAGGCCTGGCCGCGCCTCCTCGACTCCCCCGGGTCGGTCCGCCCGAGCTCGTGCCGGGCCGAGCTCGTGCCGGGCCGAGCTCGTGCCGTGCCGTGCCGTGCCCGCGCTCAGCGCCCGAGTCGACCGCGTCGCTTCTTCAGCGACTTCTGCATCGTGATGGTGCCGAGCCACCGCCCGAACTTGAAGCCCACCCGGCCCATGCGCCCGACCTCGACGAAGCCGAGTCGGGCGTGCAGGGCCACCGACGCCTCGGCGTTCTTGTCGGCGATCACGGCGACCATCTCGCGGATCCCGGCGTCGCGGCACGCCTCGACGAGCGCCTCCAGCAGCCCCGCACCGAGCCCCTTGCCCGTCGACGCGGCCCGCAGGTAGATCGAGGTCTCGACGGTGTAGCGGTAGGCGGCCTTGCCGCCCCAGGGCGAGGCCAGCGCGTAGCCGAGCACCTCGCCCCTCGGGTTGACCGCCACGAGGAACGGCATGCCGAGCGACGTGACGAACGAGAACTTGCGCCGCCACTCGGCCAGCGTCATGGCGTCCTCGTCGAAGGTGACCGACGAGTTCGCGACGTAGTGGTTGTAGATCTCGCGCACGTAGGGCAGATCGGCGGGGGCGGCGGCACGCACCTCGAACCGGAACGCGGGCTCGACGGGCGCCGGCGACTGCAGGGCGCGGGGCAGGCGACGACGGGGCTGGTATTCCTCTTCGAGCACGGTGCCACTCTGCCATGCGGGCGGCCGCTCTTTCGCCTGCGCAGGCGGGCGAGTGCGACCCCGACGGGCGAGTCTTCACGCCCGCATGCGCCGGAGACGCCCGCTCCGCCCGCGGCTACGCCCGGCACTCAGGAGGCGCGGCGCAGCTCAGGAGGAGCGGCGCAGCCCAGGAGGCGCGGCGCAGCCCAGGCGGACGCTCCTACACCTGCGCGGACGGGCGAGTGCGACGCCGACGGGCGAGTCTCCACGCCCGCATTCGCCGGAGACGCCCGCTCACCCCAGGGCCGGGGTGCCTGAAGCTCAGGAGGCGCGGCGCGGCTCAGGCGGGCGGCAGCGCCCAGTCGACGGGGTCGCCGCCCTGCTCGACGAGCGACGCGTTCGCCCGGCTGAACGGCTTCGAGCCGAAGAACCCCCGTGAGGCGGAGAGTGGGCTCGGGTGCGCCGACTCGATGGTCGGGACGTCGCCGAGCATCGGCTTCAGGGCCGCGGCGTCGCGCCCCCAGAGGATGGCGACGAGAGGGCCGCCCCGGGCCGCGAGGGCCTCGATCGCCCGCTGCGTGACCGGCTCCCAGCCCTTGCCGCGATGAGACGCGGTCTCGCCGGGGCGGACGGTCAGCACGCGGTTGAGTAGCATCACGCCGTTCTCGGACCACGACGTGAGGTCGCCGTGCGCGACCGGCGGCACGCCGAGGTCGTCGTGCAGCTCGCGGTAGATGTTCGCCAGGCTCCGCGGGATGGGGCGGACCCGGGGGTCGACCGAGAACGAGAGCCCGACGGGGTGCCCCGGCGTCGGGTACGGGTCTTGACCGACGATGAGCACGCGCACGCTCTCGAGCGGCGCCCTGAACGCCCGGAGCACGTGCTCGCCCGCGGGCAGGTAGCCGCGACCGGCGCGGACCTCGGCACGGAGGTACTCGCCCATGTCGGCGATGCGGTCGGCGACCGGCTCGAGCGCCTCCGCCCAGCCGGCGTCGATCTGCTCGGCTAGGGGCCGGCGCGCGGCCGACTCGGGCGAGGCGGGCGAGGCGGGCGACTCGAGCGAGGCGGGCGACTCGGCCGAGGCCGCCGACTCGGGCGACGCGCCACCGGGGGCGTCGGTCACGCCGGGCCCAGGGTGCCGACCGAGACGCCGACGATCTTGCCGCCCTCGTCGACCTGCGGCTCGACCCGCCACACGCTGCCCGTGCCGAGCACCGTCAGGGCCCCGTCGCCGACGACGAGCGCGGTGTTCTCGTCGATCGCGACGCCGCCCGAGACCAGCCCGGCCTCGGTCGCGGCGATCAGCCGGGTGAGGGTGCCCCACTGGGCGGCGTGCACGTCGACGGCGATGTCGACGAGACCGAGGCCGCCGCTCAGGGTGACCTCGTCGAGGTCCTCCGCCGCGTCTTCGGGGCAGACCGGCACGTCGCCGATCAGCCAGCCGCCGAGCAGCGCCCGGTCGGCGGCGATCATCGCGCCGGCCGAGAAGCCGAGGTACGGCAGCCCGTCGGCGACCAGGAGGCGCACCTGGTCGACGAGCGGGATCACGGCCTCGAGGTACGCCGGGGTGAGCCCGCCGGCGACGATCAGGCCGTCGACGTCGCTCAGCACCCGGGTGTCGAACGTCTCGCCGGCCTCGATGACGCTCGTCACGACCTCGCAGCGCCCCTCAGACGCGATCATCGCGGGGTAGCCGGTGCGGAACTCGGCCGAGGGCGAGTCGTCGGCGACGACGACGAGCAGGGCGATGCGCGGCACGGCGCGCCCGACGGCGCCGCCGCGGACGGCCGCCTCGGCGACGAAGAGGTCGTAGAGCTCGGGCGAGTCGGGCGACCAGCCGCCGCCCACCAGGTGGATGCTCACGCCTCGACCACCGCGCCGCTGTCGCGGGTGACCGGGGGCAGGGCGCTCCACGGGAAGGTGATCCAGCGCGACGTGCGCTTCCAGACGAAGTCCGGTTCGAGCAGGGTGCGCGGCTTGCTGTAGAGGCAGACGGTGCGGACGTCGGCGGCGACGGCGGCGAGGAGGTCGCGGACGAGCACGAGCGTGCGACCCGAGTCGGAGACGTCGTCGACGATCAGCACGCGCTTGCCCTCGAGCGACGGGGCGTCGAGGGTCGGGGGCAGCAGCACGGGCTCGGGCAGGCGCTCGTCGATGCCCGTGTAGAACTCGACGTTGATCGAGCCGCACATCTTCGTGTCGAGGGCGTACGAGATGGCGCCGGCCAGCACCAGCCCGCCGCGGGCCACGGCCACGATCACGTCGGGGGTGAAGTCGGCCGCGACCACGTCGCTCGCCAGATGCCGCGCCGCCTCGCCGAATTCGAGCCAGCCGAGCACCTCGCGCTCGGGGGCGCCCGTCGACCCGCCCGCCGTGTCACCCGTCGCCGGCGGCGCCTCGGGTGGTGCTGCGGCGGTGTCGGTCGAGTCGTCGGGTGAGGAAACCATGCCAGCAACCGTAGTGCGCCCGCGCGCGGACCGCGAAGACCGCCGGGTCAGGGCCCGACCCAGCGACCCCCGGGAGGCGCGAAGACGGTGTCGACGCCGTCCGACCAGAGCAGCGAGTCGGGCTCCCGATCGGCGACCCCGGGCAGACCGGAGTCGGCGACCAGCTCGTCGTCGAGGTCGACCAGCTCGGCCCGCCGCAGCGGCCACGCGCCGTGCTCGTTCGGCCAGAACCGGGTCGTCCCGCCCCGCTCGACGTGCATGCCCCAGCGCGCCGTGAGGAAGTCGGCCAGGGGGTCGCCGACGACGACCTCGTCGGTCGGACGGACGTGGAGGCGCGTGGCCGGTCGCGGGCCGGGTCCGTGCCTGCGCGAGGCGTACTCGACGACTCCCCCGCGCCTCCTGCGGGTCATCGAGGCCCAGCGGTACGGCAGCCCCAGGCCCGCGTTCGCGGCGAGCACCGGCAGCAGGCGCTCCGCCTCGAGCGTGCGGAAGACGACGCCGCGCCGCCCCTGCTCGTCGACCGAGTAGAGCCGCACGTTGGTCTCGAGGAACGTTCCCAGCACCGGCACGGGCGGGAACGGCCCGAACGCGCTCCGCGATAGCTCGAACGGGATCAGACCGACCCAGGTCGACCCGTCGAAGACGTCGGGCCGCGTGCCGTGCGGCAGCAGCGGGGCGACCCGGTCGGGCTCGACCCTCCAGTGCGCGAAGGCGAGCCCGCCCCAGTGCTGCCGGATGAACGGCCGACGGGAGAGCTCGGGGGCGACGTCGGAGACGGGATCGGGGTCGCGGGCGGTCATCGCCTCACCCTACGTGCGGAGGGCCGCGTGGGTAGGGTCGGAGGGGACCCGAGAGGATCCGTCACCGGTGCTCCCCGACCTGCCAGGCCTTCCCGTCCGCCGAGCGGACCCGACCCCGCTCGAGCGCGCCGTCGACGACGGGTTCCTGATCGTCCGCGCCGCCGCGGTCGTGGCCGTCGCGAACACCGTCATCGTCAGGGCGCTGCAGGAGCATCTGCCGTTCGACGACGACGTCGCGACGACGGCGGCCCGGGACGAGCTGGCGCGGCTCGAGGCCGAGCAGCGCGAGGGGGTCGCGCGGCTGAAGACGCTCCGACGGCGGACGCACCGGTCGTACGGCCGGTCGCGGCACCAGTTCGACTACCGGGTCGACGACATCGACGCGCTGCGCCTCCGCGAGGCCACCCACAAGGAGCTGGCGGCGCGCATCGCCCAGAGCGCCGCCGACGACGACTTCGTGGCGTCGCTCGTGGCGGCTGCGAGGGCCCGGGCCTGGGACGACGTCGGCAGCACGGTCGTCGACCGCCTCGGCTGGGCCGCCTCGCCTCTGCCCGACTACGACGAGGGGCGCGACGAGCGCATCCGCACGCTCGTCGACGAGGACATCGCCGCGCTGCTCCGCCCCGAGGGCGACTAGCGGGAGACGACCCCGTCGAGCAGACCCACCGGGTCGTCGACGAACGCCTGCACCGCGCGGCGCACGGCGTCGCGGTCGAACGAGGTGTCGTTGTACGACACCGCCACGTGCAGCCGTCCGTCGAGCACGACGAGCTGCACCGCGACCGTCTCGGGCGCGATGGGGTGCACGGCCGACGCGGTGTCGACGACCCGCCCGTCACGCACCCACGGGAGGGACTGCAGCGAGCGGTTGACCCCGAGGTTGCTCACGACGACCCTGGCCCTCGCCCTGGCCGGCGTGGCTCCGGGCGCACGGCGACGCGCCGGGCGCAGCGCCTCCTTGACGGCACCGGCCATCAGCGCGGCGAGGGGCCGCCCCGACGCCGCTGTCTGCGCCAGGCTCTGGTCGACCGCGACGAGATCGTCGCCGCCCGTCACGGGGATCCCCGTGACGAAGCTGCCCGTGGCCTCGACCCCGGTGGGCAGGTACCCGCGGACGTCGTAGACCATCTCGCTGTCCGGCCCGAGACGCAGCCCCTCGGCGGCGAGGGCGGCCCGCAGCGCGACGATGACGCCCGCGCCGAAGGCCACCGGCTCGTCGCGCCGACGCAGCCAGGCGTGCAGCCCCTTGAACGTCTCGCGGGTCCCGTTCGCCACGACGACGGCGGTGGAGCCGGTCCAGCCGATCAGCGGGCGTTCGACGGGCACCCGCTGCGGCACGACGGGGGTCTCGACGCGGCGCACCCGCAGGAGCGTCGCGACGCGGGCGGGGTGCTTGGCGAAGGTCTCGACGAACGCCGACCAGAGCGGTCTCCGGGCGTTCGCGGCCGTCAGCCACGCCGGGATGTCCCCACCCGTCGCGACCTCGATCAGGGCGAGGGGCAGGCGGGTCGTGAAGCGCGCGTCGACGACGCCGTGGTCGAGGATCATCAGGAGGCGGTCGCCGGCCAGCAGGATGCGCACGGGCGGCCCGGGCTCGAGCCGGCCGATCAGCCGCTCGAGCGCGTCGCCCGCGTCTCCGCTCGCGAACTCGGGCGCTTCGACGACCATCAGGTCGCATCGTTCACGGAGCGACTCGAGGCCGAAGCCCCAGGTGCGGTCGTCGAGCGCGACGAGTCCGAGCCGGGCGTCGGGGCCGACGGCGGCGATGCGCCAGAGGGCGTCGGCGATCGCGTCGCGCGACGGCAGCGTCATCGGGCCGAAGACCGAGACGATGTATCCGCCGGCTCCGAGTCGGTCGACGGCCGAGATGGGCACGCGCACGTCGGCGACCGAGGCCGGCACGGAGCCCCCTGCGCCGTTCGTCACGGCGGTCATGCGGACCGCCGTGCGACCGAGGGGTCGGCGCCGGTCGTGCGCCGCGTCCCGGTGCCCGCGCTGCGACGGCCCATCAGCCCGGCTCCACGACGCCGCTGACGCAGGTACAGGATCGGCCCCAGCGCGACGGAGAGCAGCTCCTGCCGGGCGGTGCGGGCGATCTCGCGGGTCAGGTCGGCGTCGACCGGAGCCGAGGAGGCGCGCGAGGGTCCGTCGACGTCGGCGGGCGCCCCCTCGACACGGCGCTTCGCGGCCAGCACCCGGATCGCCCCGGGGGCGCGGCGGAGAGCGAGCCGCAGGGTCACGGGGTCGAGGGCGATCTTCGTCAGCCAGGCGCCGAGCCCCGTGCCGTACCCCCTGGCCTGCACGCGCAGGGCCCCGAGATCGGAGCGGTGCCGGTGCCAGACGAGCGCCGACGGCTCGACGACGAGGGCGTGCCCGGCGAGCAGCACGCGGGTGAAGACGTCGAGGTCCTCTCCTCCGCCGGTCGGGGTGCCGACGCCGAAGGCGGTGTCGAAGCCGCCGAGCAGCAGGGCGACCGGGCGACGGAGGGCGAAGTTGGCGCCGGTGCCGAACGCGCCGACCGAGAACGGGAACAGCGGCAGGTCGACCGGCGGCTCGTCGAGCCGGAAGACGCGCGTGG
This sequence comes from Frigoribacterium sp. CFBP9029, assembly GCF_034045305.1. Taxonomy (NCBI): domain Bacteria; kingdom Bacillati; phylum Actinomycetota; class Actinomycetes; order Micrococcales; family Microbacteriaceae; genus Frigoribacterium; species Frigoribacterium sp. CFBP9029. The sequence goes on along the minus strand of NZ_JAXCWB010000009.1, from coordinate 118,484 downwards.
TGGTGTTCTGCGACCACGACACCCGGTCGTCGAAGAAGCGCTGGACGGGCGTGCGCAGTTCGCCGCTCGGCACGAGCCCGGACACGCAGGCGACGTCCTCGCCCTGGGCGAAGCCCGACGCGAGGCCGTGCAGCCACTGCCCGTCGACGATCACGTCGTCGTCGGTGAAGGCGACGATCTCGCCCGTGGCGGCCGCGAGACCGGCGTTGCGCGCGCTCGACAGGCCCGCGACGGGCTCGGCCGTGTAGCGCACGCGCGGGTCGTCGAACTCGGTGCGGACGAGGTCGCGGGTCTCCGTGGTCGCGGCGGCGTTGTCGACGACCACCACGTCGAACTCGGGGTAGTCCAGTTCGAGCACGCTGCGCAGGGCGCCGCGGAGATGACCCGGACGGTCGCGGGTGCACAGCACGACCGTGACCGAGGGCAGGTGGATCGGCTCGACGGGCACGACGACCGTCGCCAGCGCGGCCACCTCGGAGCGGAGCAGCTCGAGCGGGATCCGCCCGTCGACCACGGGGACCTCGACGAAGCCCAGCACGGCGCGACCGCGACGGACGAGCAGCCGGGCGGCCCGATGCCCCTCGGGGGCCGCCAGCACGACGTCGCCGACACCGGGGCGGGTCAGCTCGTCGACGTCGACCTCGCCGACCCAGAGCGCACCGCCCCAGGAGGGCGCGGCGGAGCCGGCCATCGGCCGGACGAGCTGGAGATCGGTCACGGGGCGCCGTCCGTCGGTCCGACGGCCGCCGGACGGGCCGATCCGCGAGCGGGGAGGACCTGGCCGGCCGAGGGATCGACGGGAGCCAGGGAGGCGCGGCGCAGGCTGCCGAGGGCGTAGCCGGCGACGGTGGCGACGACCGCGGTGACGAGCGCGGCCAGACGACCCGCGCCTCCTCTGCCGACCGAGCGGAGCTCGCGCAGCGCGGCGCGCGGGATGTCGCGACGCAGGTAGGCGGACTCGCTCGACAGCGAGTCGGACGCGCCCAACTGACGGCTGAGCGCCGCCTTCGACACCCCCTCGTAGAAGGAGCGGCGACGGAGGTACGCCCAGGTCACCCGACCTGCGGTCACGTGGTGACGCACGTCGGCCCGCGGTTCGAGGACGATTCGCGCCGACGGGTCGGCCTGCCGGATCCGGATGCAGAGATCGGTCTCCTCTCCCCCGAGGGGGATGGTGCCGACGCGCCCGGTGTCGAGGTTGAAGCCGCCGACCGACAGGACCGCGTCGCGGCGGAAGGCCATCGAGCAGCCGATGACGTTCCGCACGTCCGAGAGCCGGGTCGGCAGACCGCGGTGGCTGCAGCCGACGATCCAGAGCAGCTCGGCCGGGTAGAGCGTGTTGCCGCCCTCGGGCCAGACGGGCGTCGCATGCCCGCCGACCCCGGCCACGCGGGGGTCGGCGAACGGGCCGAGCAGGTGCGTCAGCCACGCGGGGTCGGCCGAGGCGTCGTCGTCGAGGAACGCGACGATGTCGCCCGAGGCCAGGGCCACCCCCGTGTTGCGGGCGCCGGAGAGCCCCTGCCGGGACTCGTTGGCGGCCACGACGACGTCACTCCACCGATCGCGCGATCGGGCGAGCAGGCCGTCGTTGTGATCGACGACCAGCAGCACCTCGGGCGCCTCGGGGAGCCCGCGGACGGACTCCACCGAGGCGACCAGGTCGTCCCATCGGTCTTCGGTGTAGGCGCAGACGACGACGGAGACCGTCGTCGGCTGCTGGGTCACGCGACGTCCTGGCGGGCTCCGAGTCGAGCGTCCAGACGGGCGCCGTCGACGACGGCGAAGACGGGCGCCGGCTCGTTCGTGGCCTCGGCCGACGTGAGGGCGGCCTCGCGGATCGACCGACGGAGACGCGCGGCCGCCGAGGGGCGACGACGACGCTCCTCCAGGATGACGCGCAGCACGCGGAATCCGTCGGAGATCGCGTTGAGGTTGCTGACGCCGTGGATGCGGAGCTTCTCGACGCTCGGGACCTCGACGATGTCGTAGCCGAGGGCGGCGATGCGGCAGTTGAGGATGGTCTCGATCTCGAAGCCGTCGCCGTTGTGCATCTGACCGTCGGCGCGCGGTGCGAGGTCGGCCGGCAGCAGGTCGAGGCTCGGGACGATGCGGGCCCAGAAGGCGTTGTAGCCGTAGCAGAGGTCGGTGTACTTGGTGCCGAGCAGCAGGTTGGTCAGGGCGTTGAGGCCCCAGTTGCCGAGCGCACGGAAGCGCGTGATGTCCTCGCTGCCGCCGCCGTGGACGAAGCGGCTGCCCTTGGCGACGTCGGCGCCCGAGGTGAGCGCCTCGACGAAGCGGGGGATCTCGGCCGGGTCGGCCGAGCCGTCGGCGTCGAACATGACGATGATGTCGCCGGTCGCGGACTCGAAGCCGCAGGCCAGCGCGTTGCCCTTGCCCTTGCGGGTCTGACGGACGACCTTGATGTCGGGCATGACGCGCTGGGCCGTGGCGATGGTGTCGTCGACCGAGTTGCCGTCGACGAGGATCACCTCGTGCACGAGCGGGAGCATCGGCAGGACGATCTCGAGGTTGCGGGCCTCGTTCCGTGCCGGGACGACGATGGAGATACGGGGAGCGGCGCCGTTTTCGGGCGTGGGGAACACCTGGTTCATGGGGTCCTTGCAGGGGTAAGCGAACTGGCAAAGGGGTGTTGCGAGAGGAGCTCTGCACGGGCGGAGTTTCGGGTTCACGCCAGGAGAGCTGGGCTCGGTCGATCAGTTTCGGGCTGAACGACGTCGCCGTCGGGTGAGACCAAACCTACGCTCGATCCGAGGCAGCGCAAGTACCCGGGATCGCGTCGTGTCGCCCGTCGGCCTCCGTCGGTCGTGCCCGGGCCGCCGCCTCACCCGGACGGCGCTCGTCGCACCCTCGACCGACGGCCCGTCCGCCCGCTGTCCCCCGCTCGGGCGGTCGGCGACGAGAGTCGACGCCCCTGGCCCGGGTGTCGTGGGTACAGTCGAGGGCACGCCGAGGCGCCGTCGCACGACGGCACATCGGACCGATGCTCGGAGGAGCCCCATGGCGCGGAAAGTCGACGAAGACAGCACGCTCTGCGTCTGCGGGCACGCCCGCGAGGCGCACGAGCACTACCGCCGCGGCAGCGACTGCGCCCTGTGCGGCGCGGCCGAGTGCCATCGCTTCCGCGCCGATCGTCGACCCGGCCGGGGCACATCGGGGGGACACGGCTTGTCCCCCGAATCTGACTGAGTGGTACTCAGTTCGAGATGAGCGGACCCGCCTGACCGGGCACGGGAGCCGCTCGCGTGCCCCCCGTCCGGGGGTCGCCGAGCCCCCTCCGGGGGCGGTCGGGACCCGGCTGCGAACGCCTCGAGCCTGCTCGGAAGACCGACGGGTGATCCGTCGTATCGTCCGCGAATCACCCGTCTCGACCACCCTCGACGACCGCCGTCGGCGTGTCACCGTGTCTGCAGCGGGCCCTTCACGACCTTGTGCGGGGCGGCCTGGGCCACCGGCTTCAGCGTGACGAGGTCGAGGTTGACGTGCGCCGGCAGCTCCACCGAGTGCACGATCGCCTCGGCGACGTCGTCGGCGACGAGCGGCCCCTCGACGTCGGTGTAGACGGCGTCGGCCCGGCCCTGATCGCCGCCGAACCGATTGACCGAGAACTCCTCGGTGTGCACCATGCCCGGTGCGATCTCGATCACGCGGATCGGCTCTCCGGCGAGCTCGAGGCGCAGCACCGCCACCAGGGCGTGCTCGGCGAACTTCGAGGCGTTGTAGCCGCCGCCGTTCTCGTAGGCGACGTGACCGGCGATCGAGGTCACGGTCACGATGTCGGCGCCGCCCCCGGCGCCGCCCGCCCGCTCGGCGTCGGCGCCCCGGCGGAGGGCCGGCAGCAGCGCCGAGACCATCCGCTTCGTCCCGAGCACGTTCACGTCGAACATCCGCTGCCAGTCGTCGGTCGAACCCGACTCGACGCTGTCGAGCCCGAACGCGCCTCCGGCGTTGTTGACAAGCGCATGCAGCGGACCGGTCGACTCGACGTGCTCGCGCAGCGCGGCCACGTCGGCGTCCACGGTGACATCCGCTCTGAATGCGGTCGCCCCGGTCTCGGCGGCGAGGTCGAGGAGGCGCTCCTCGCGTCGGGCGACGGCGATCACGTCCCAGCCGCGTCGCCGGAACAGCCGGACCGTCGCCGCCCCGATCCCCGAACTGGCCCCCGTCACCACGACACGCTTCGTCATCCACTGCTCCTCGTCGTCGGGTCGGCCGCGGCCGACGCTCCGCCGGTCGACCCGGCATCCGTCGACGCTAGCGCGCCGGGTTACGTCGCGTGTCCGCCCGCGTGGACAGCCCCAGCGCGCCCTGCGTAGCGTTGCAGCACCGCAGTCCGGCCGATCGGCCGCCGCAGACCCCGACCGCAGGAGCACAGCATGAGCGACGACACGTCCACCTGGAAGTTCGAGACGCAGCAGATCCACGCGGGGGCGCAGCCCGACCCGACGACGCACGCCCGCGCGACGCCCATCTACAAGACGACGTCGTACGTGTTCCGCGACGCCCAGCACGCACAGGACCTCTTCGCCCTCGCCGAGAACGGCAACATCTACTCGCGCATCATGAACCCCACCCACGACGTGGTCGAGCAGCGCATCGCGGCGCTCGAGGGCGGCACGGGCGCTCTGCTCGTCGCCTCGGGTCAGGCCGCGTCGACCTTCGCCGTGCTCAACATCGCGCAGGCGGGCGACCACATCGTCTCGTCGTCGTCGATCTACGGCGGCACCTACAACCTCTTCAAGTACACGCTCGCGAAGCTCGGCATCGAGACGACGTTCGTCGAGAACCAGGACGACCCCGACGAGTGGCGCCGCGCCGTCCGCCCGAACACGAAGCTGTTCTTCGCCGAGACGATCGGCAACCCGAAGATCAACATCCTCGACATCGAGACGGTGTCGGGCGTCGCCCACGCCGAGGGCGTCCCGCTGATCGTCGACAACACCATCGCGACCCCCTACCTGATCCGCCCCCTCGAGCACGGCGCCGACATCGTCGTGCACTCGGCGACGAAGTTCCTCGGCGGGCACGGCACCGTCATCGGCGGCTTCATCGTCGACGGCGGCGCGTTCGCGTGGTCGGAGAACGCCGAGAGGTTCCCCGGGCTGACGCAGCCCGACCCGTCGTACCACGGCGCCGTCTACACGCAGGCCGTCGGCGACCCCCTCGCGTACATCATCAAGGCGCGGGTGCAGCTGCTGCGCGACCTGGGCGCCTCGAACAGCCCCGACACGGCGTTCTCGCTGATCCAGGGCATCGAGACCCTCAGCCTCCGGATCGAGCGCCACGTGCAGAACGCGCAGGAGATCGCGGAGTGGCTCGACTCCCGATCCGACGTCGCGGCCGTCTACTACGCCGGCCTGCCGACGAGCCCCTGGTACGCCGCGGCCAACAAGTACGCCCCCCGCGGCGTCGGGGCCGTGCTCTCGTTCGAGCTCAAGGGCGGCGTCGACGCCGGCCGCGCGCTCGTCGACGGGCTGAGCCTCTTCAGCCACCTGGCGAACATCGGCGACGTCCGCAGTCTCGTCATCCACCCCGCCTCGACGACCCACTCGCAGCTGACCCCCGAGCAGCAGCTGACCACGGGCGTCACCCCGGGTCTCGTGCGACTCTCGGTCGGACTCGAGAACATCGACGACCTCAAGGCCGATCTCGAGGCGGGCTTCGCCGCGGCCCGGGCGGTCACCCGCGAGTCGCTCCGCAGCAGCTGACCCGGACCCTGCAGGAGGCGCGGTGCGGTAACAATCGCACCGCGCCTCCTCGGGTCCACCAGGATGGGATCGATGGACTGGCAGAGCACACCCGAGGACACCGTCCCGTCGAGCGTCGTCAGCGAGCGGACCCGCCTGGCGATGCTGGGGCGGCCGCCGGTCACCGGCGCGTGGCGCGACGGCGACGACCCCGGCGACCGGCGCTTCGTCACCCTCGGCGATCTCGGGCTCGAGAGCGGCTCGGTGCTCCCCCGCCCCCGCATCGCCTACGAGACCTGGGGCGAGCTCGACGCCGACCGCGGCAACGCGATCCTGCTGCTGCACGCCCTCACCGGCGACAGCCACGTGCGCGGCGCCGCCGGTCCTGGGCATCCGACCGCCGGCTGGTGGAACGGCGTGGTCGGCCCCGGTCTCGCGATCGACACCGACCGCTGGCACGTCGTCGCCCCGAACATGCTCGGGGGCTGCCAGGGCAGCACCGGGCCGTCGTCGTTCGCACCCGACGCGGTCGAGTGGGGTTCGAGGTTCCCGCATCTGACCATCCGCGACCAGGTCGAGGCGCAGGCGGCGTTCGCCGACCGTCTCGGCATCGGACGCTGGGCGGCCGTCGTCGGCGGCTCGATGGGCGGCATGCACGCCCTCGAGTGGGGCGTGTCGCACCCCGACCGGGTCGATCGGCTGGCGGTTCTCGCCGCCCCGCCGGTCGTCAGCGCCGACCAGATCGCGCTCAACACGGTGCAGTACGAGGCGATCCGCATGGACGCCGCGTGGCACGACGGCGACTTCTACGACGCGCCCGACGGCGAGGGGCCCTACCGGGGTCTCGCCCTCGCCCGGCGCATGGCCCTGCTCAACTACCGCTCGCCCGACGAGCTCAACGCCCGGTTCGGCCGCAGCTGGCAGAGCGAGATCTCGCCCCTCGGCGGCCCGGGCCGGTTCCAGGTCGAGAGCTACCTCGACTTCCACGGCAACAAGTTCACGCGCCGGTTCGACGCCGGCAGCTACGCGGGCCTGCTGGGCGCCATGAACTCGCACGACGTCGGCCGAGGTCGGGGCGGGGTCGCCGCCGCCCTCGACCGCGTCACCGCCCGCACGCTCGTGCTCGGGATCGACAGCGACAGGCTGTTCCCGGTGTCCGACCAGCGCATCATCGCCCACCATCTCGCGAACGGCATCGACGGGCACGAGCCCGCGGTCATCGTGAGCGAGTTCGGCCACGACGGGTTCCTCATCGAGAACGAGGCCGTCGGCGGTCACCTGAGACGACTGCTCGTCGACTGAACGGCGCGTACGCCCCCCGGCGGGGGGTCCTGTGTGGAAGCATGGGGTCTGCTGTCAACCGACAGGATGAACGACACCCGATGCACACCTGGGATCCGCATGGACATCTTCGCGCAGGAGCGAGACCGGTTGCTCGGCAGCACCGCCCGGGCCCTCGGCATCCCCTGCGCGGTCGTCTCGCTGGTCGCCCTGGCCATCCCCGGCGTCACCGAGCCCCTCCACCTCGCCGCGATCGTGCCGCTCGCCGCTCTCCTGATCGCGTCCCTCTGGATGGTCGGCCGGTCGGCGGCCCCGCGCTGGGTGCTGATCGGGCTCGTCTCCGGCATCGCCGTGAGCCTCGTCGCCCTGCTGCCGTCGGGCGACCCGACCGACCCCGCCCTCGCGACCGCCGTCATCCCGCTCGTCGGCGGGGCGACGGCGTCGTTCTGCGTCGTCCTCTCGTCGAGCCGGGTCCGCGTCGCGGTCGCCGCCGTGGCCTTCGTCGTCGCCGTCGCACTGGTGGCCTCGGCCACCGGATCCTTCCTCACGTACCCGGTCGCGGCGGTCGTGCTCGGCTGGGTGCTCGTCTTCGTGACCGGCGTCTGGCTGGGCCGCAGCGTGCCGCTCGCCGCGCGGCGGATCTACAGCATCGGCAACGCGCACCGTGCCGAGCGTCAGGCCAGCGAGACCGAGGCGCAGCGCCGACAGGGGGCGCGACTGCTGCACGACACGGTGCTGGCGACGCTGACGCTGCTGGCGCACTCGGGGGTCGGGGTGACGCCCCAGGCGCTGCAGGCCCAGGCCGCCGAAGACGCGCGGCTGCTGAGGCACCTCCGACTCGGCGGCACGCCGCAGCCGCAGGCGTCGGGCGAGTACTCGCTCGAGACCGTCGAGGAGGACCCTCTGGGTCAGACCCTCGAGTCGGTCAAGCAGCGCTTCGGCCGCATGGGCCTCGAGGTCAGCTGGCACGGCACGGGTCAGGTGCTGCTGCCGAGCCACGTGCTCGACGCGTTCCTGCTCGCCCTCGCCGAGTGCCTCGAGAACGTCCGCCGGCACGCCGGCGTGACGGAGGCGCACGTCACGATCATCCACGACGAGAGCATGGTCCGGGCCATGGTCACCGACGCCGGCGTCGGCTTCGACCTCGCCGGGGTCAGCGAGGAGCGACTCGGCTTCAAGGAGTCCGTCGTCGGGCGCCTGCGCGAGGTCGGCGGCAGCGCCCGCCTGTTCTCGTCGCCCGGCGCGGGCACCACCGTCGTCCTGGAGGCCCCGCGATGAACGTCGACGAGAACACCCTCGGCGTCACCCGCGGGCGTCGCGCCGCCCGTGGACTGCCGATCGGCTCGACCGGGGCCCGCTCGCTGCGTCAGGCCCGGGCCGCGGGGGCGACCCTCGGCACGGGCCATCTCGGCATCGGCGCCGCCGTCCTCGCCGGTCTGCAGGCCGTCTACGGCCTCATCTTCTTCTTCAGCCACCTCGACGACTACCCGTCGGTGGCCCCCGTCCTCACCGCATGGCTCCTCTACATCGCGGTCTTCGTCGTCACGACCGCGCTCGTCACCATCCGCGGCCAACGACTGACGGGTCGCCTGTTCGCCGCCATCGCCGTGGTGCTCGCCCTGGTCGTCGCGCTCGACTTCGTGGCCATCGCCCCGCTGCGGGACGTCGGCGCCTACGCGACGGTCAGCGTCGCCGTCGGCTTCGGCCTCCTCCCGATCGTCACGCTGCGACCCGCCCGCGAGATCGTCGTCGCCACGACCCTGCTCTTCGCCGCCTTCGTCGCGATGACCCTCGCGACGACCCCGATCACCGCCGACACCGGGCCCCAGCAGATCGCCATGATCTCGCTCGCCGTGCTGCCGAGCGCCGTCGCGACGCTCGTGCTGCAGAGGTTCCGCCGCATGGTGCAGGTCGAGCTCGATCGCGTGCTGGTGCAGAGCAACGTCTCGCAGCCGCGCTTCGCGGTCGGCATGCTCGCGAGCGACGAGCTCGCCCGACTCGACCTCGCCGCCGAGAAGCTGCTCGACGGCGTGGCGGGCGGCGACGTGCCGTTGCCGCTGGCCCCCAAGGTCGCGTCGCAGGCCGCGTCGCTCGCGACCGAGCTGCGCCTGCACCTCATCGAGGGTCGGCGCGAGACCTGGCTGCACCACGCCGTCACCGAGTCCGAGTACCTGGGCCGATCGGTCACGCTCGCCGACCCGTCGTCCCTCGCGGGCCTCCTCGCTCCGCCGCAGCGCGACGGTCTGCTGCAGGCCGTCTGGCTGCTGCTCGGCGACTCGAAGAGCCGCACCCCCGGCACGACGATCACGCTGACCCTCGGGCCCGTCACCGCGACCGCGCATTCGCTCGCCGGGCGCAGCGTCGAGATCCCCGTGGTGGTCGCCACGACCGGCATCCGCCGGAACCGGGTCACCCCGGCCACCTGGAGCGCACTCGAGCGCGTGGGCGAGTACACCGTCTCGACCCACGAGCAGAGCGTGCGGCTGCAGGTCTCGTGCCTGGTCGACAACCCGGCCGAACTGTGATCGGCGTGGCCGCTCCGCGTCGCCGGCACCGCTCCTCCCCCGGCATCTAGCATGATGGTCAAGCTCCCCAGAAAGAAGGACCCCGTGACGAACACCGACGATCGCATCCGCCTGGCCCTGGTCGACGACCACAAGATGCTGCTCGGCGCGCTCAGCGAGTGGATCCGCGGGGCGGCCGGCGACATCTCCGTCGTCGCCGCCGTGGCCTCGTGGCCCGAGCTGCTGACGCACCCCGAGTTCCCCGTCGACGTCGTGCTGCTCGACCTCGATCTGAAAGACAGCATCCCGATCTCGCTCAAGATCAACACGCTGAAGACCACCGGCGTCAAGACCGTGCTGATGAGCACGTACTCCGAGCCGAACGTCGTGCGCGAGGCACTCGCCGCGGGCGCGCTCGGCTACCTCGTGAAGAGCGAGGACGCCGAGATGATCGTCGAGGCCATCCGCTCGGCGTCGCAGGGCGAGTCGTACATCTCGGCCGAGCTCGACCTGGCCCTGAACGCGGCCGAGGTCGGGGGCGTGCCGAAGCTCAGCGCTCAAGAGCGACGAGTCATGGCCCTCTACGGCGGCGGCGAGCCGGTCAAGGCCGTGGCGTACCAGCTCGGCATCAGCGAAGAGACGGCGAAGAGCTACCTCAAGCGGATCCGCGAGAAGTACCGCGTCGCCGGCTACGACGTGGGCACCAAGGTCGCGCTCCGCAAGCGGGCCATCCAAGACGGCATCCTGCTGCAGACCGATCTGCCGACGCAGACCAGCTTCTAGCGTCCCCCTGCCGGAGGCGCGGGTCGGCTCTCGCGCCGACCCGCGCCTCCGTCAGTTCTGCACGATGAAGATGGAGCCGCTGTCGGTGTCCTCCTTGTGGTCCGCCTCGGCAGCCGCCGCGCAGAGCGCCGCCTGACGGGCGTCACCGCTCTTCTGCAGACGGAAGCTCACGACCGTGAGCACGACGCCGGCGAGGGCCAGGGCCACTCCGACCCAGCCCGGGGCGGCGAAGCCGAAGCCCGCGGCGATGACGGCCCCGCCGAGATAGGCGCCGGCGCTGTTGCCGAGGTTCATCGACGAGTGGTTGAGGGCGGCGCCGATCACCTGGCTCTCGCCGGCGACCTCCATGAGGCGCGACTGCACCGACGGGCCGATCATCGAGCTGACGAGCCCGAGCAGGAACGTCGTCGCGAAGATGCCGACGATGCCGTCGACGAGCAGCGCGTAGGCGACGAGAGCGGCGATGAGCCCGACGAACCCGACGGTCAGGGCCGCCTTGAGGTTCTTGTCGGCGGCCCATCCGCCGATGACGTTGCCGATGGTCATGCCGACCCCGACGCCGACGAGCACCCACGGCACGACGCCCTCGTCGACGCCCGCACCCTCGGTGACGGCGTTGGCGATGTAGCTGTAGACCGCGAAGAACCCGCCGAAGCCGATCGCGCCGATGCCCATCACGAGCCAGACCTGGGGTTTGCGGAACGCGCTGAGCTCGCGCCTCATCGAGGCGGACGAGTCGCCCTCGAGGTGCGGCACGGCGAGGGCGACCGCGACGAAGGTGAGTGCGAAGATCGCGGCGACCGCGAGGTACGCGACGCGCCAGCCCTGCGCCTGGCCGAGGGCGGTGATCGTGGGCACGCCGATCACGTTGGCGATCGTCAGCCCGCTGAGCACGAGCGCGACGCCCTTGCCGCGGTTGCCGGGCCCCATGATGGTCGCGGCGACGATCGACGCGATGCCGAAGTAGGCGCCGTGCGGCAGACCGGCGAAGAACCGGGCGCCGAGCACCCAGCCGAACGAGGGCAGCACGGCCGAGAGCACGGTGCCGAGCACGAACAGCCCGAGCAGGCCCATCAGCAGCTTCTTCTTCGGCAGATGCGACGACATCGCGGCGATGGTGGGCGCCCCGACGACGACGCCGAGCGCATAGGCGCTGACCAGCCAGCCGGCGCGGGCGATGCCCTCGTCGGACGACTGCGCGTACAGCCCCGGCAGCAGATCCTGCGCGATGTTGGGCAGCAGCCCCATGGCCACGAACTCGGTCGAGCCGATGCCGAAGCCGCCGAGGGCCAGGGCGATCAGGGCGAACGTCTTGCGACGGGTGGAGAGGGTGTTCACGGGCGGCTGCCTTCGCTGGGGTGGGAGGTGTCGGGCGGCGGTGGCCCGGGGCTCTCCGTCGAACGGGCCGGGTGGGGCGTCGGAGGCGACCCGCGCCTCCGGCCGGTCGGGGCGTCACCGAATCGATTCGATGAGCGCGAGACCACCGACGAGCTTACGACCTCGGGAGGCGCGGTGACAGCCCCGAGGGCGCCGTCGTCACGCAGCGGGGCGGAAGTCGTAGATGGGCGGCTCCTGCCTGAAGAATCCGAGCAGGCCCTCGACCCGCAGCGAGCCGGCGCCGACCGAGAACACGTAGGTCTCGCCCTCGGTCAGCTCGGCCGCGATGCCGTCGACGTTCTCGGGAGTGACCCCGTCGCGGATGTCGAGGACGCCGCAAGAGTCGGTCTGCACCCTCACGAGCGCGGAGGCACCGCCGATCCCCGTCCGGCTCGAGCTCCGCCCCGACAGGGCGTCCACCGAGTCGACCCTGCAGGTGAGTTCTTCTCGGTGAGAGGAGTCGTACGACTCGAGGACATGAGGTCCGACGCCGAACGTACCGACGAGCACCACGAAAACTGCGAGCCCGCCGATCAGGATGAGCCGCGCGCGACGCACCGAACGCTTATTTCTGGGCGGAGCGACTCGAACTCGACGAATTCGAGGACGAGATACCTCGATCAGCTCCTGAGTTTTTTTCTCAGTCAGCGGTCACTCACCCCGTTACCTAGGCTTTGGATCCGCAGGGCGATACTCGAGAATCAGCGGCTGCTGCTTGAAGAATTGCAGAACCGGCTCGAGCCGAAGCGAGCCCTGGCCAACGGAGAACACGTAGGTCTCGCCCTCCTTCAGTTCAGACGCGATGGCGTCGACATTGCGAATCGTGACTCCGTCGCGAAGATCCAAGACCCCGCATGCGTCGGTGCCTACTCGTACCAACGCAGACGCCCCGCCCACCCCTCGATTCGAACTACGCCCGGACACTGTTTCAACGGACGAGACAGTGCACGTCAGCGATTCTCGATGGGAGTCGTCATACGCCGTCAGAATCAAGGGTCCGACGAAGAAAAAACCGATAGCGAGCAGAATGACTCCGATGCCCGCCAGAAACGTGACCCACTGGCGGCGCATGGATCGCCGCTTCACGCGTCCACTTGACTGGTCATGTTGAGCCGACAGGGTCGCATCTCCATTTCGATAGTTTCCACAGGCTTCATCGGGCTAATGTCGCGCGACAGCAGGTCCCTCAGCTCCTTTAAGGAAGCCCTGAGAGAAGGATTGCAAGGGTGTAGTCGGGTTGTCGGAGCCCGAACCGAAGGAGTCTTGCCCGACTTGCGAAACTCCGGCGACTACGCCTTCCGCGCCGCGAGCCAGAAGGCTATCGGTCAAACCTACCCAAGGGGCGCTTGCCGAGTGCGACGGCGAAGGCGGCATGGCCGCGAAGGGTTCCGGCACCCGCGGGCTAGGAATTGCGCTCGAGACACCACTCGTCAGAGACCCTGTCACGAACCCTTGGGCACCTGCACCGACGAACCCGCCCACTGAGTGGTTCTGGCTATGGTCCAAGCCGTAGTCCAGAACGCTCGAAGTCGCGTTCTCGACACCAGCTGAGACCGCTCCTTGGCCTGCTTTTCCCACGGCGGCGGTCGCGACGCGCTGGCCGATCGGAGACGCGATCCGCTGGACGACCGGCGCAACGGCCTGGGTCACCGCCGGAGCGGCCTTCGACGCGGCGATCGCAGCGGCTCCGCCGGCGGCACCCGCGGCGCCTCCGATCAGCATCTGCAGACCGACCTGCTTGTAGTCGACGTTCCCGCTGTCCGGGCCCTGCTGGATGATGCTGAACCCGCCCGCCATGAGGGCACCGCCTGCAGCCAGCGCGAGGATGTTGACACCGGGCACGAACATCAGGGCGATGCTCCCCGCGATCATGACTCCGGCGAGGATCGCCTCCTTGTGCGACTTGACCTCGTCCCAGGCGTCGACGAGCAACCCCTGGTTCGCATCGTTGTAGGCCTTGAGGTCGGCGTCGGTGGCGGGCTTGAGGCCCAGCGGGTCGAGCGCCTGCAGGGGGTCGTTACCCGCGTACGAGTAGGGGTTGGCCGCCCATCCTGCGCCGAGCGTCGCCACGATCGGGTCCGTCGACAGGAATCCCCGTGCCGAGGGGTCGTAGACGCGGGCGCCGAGCCAGTCGAGGCCGCCGATCGTGAGACCGCCGCCTGCCGTGAGGCCGATGCCGTCGGGCAGTCCGAGCCCCGAACCGGGACTCGACACGGCGGCCAGCGCCTCCCACGGGTCGTCGACGTCCGTGGCGCGCGCCGCGCGCCACCCGCTGGACAGGACCGCGTCGTCGATCGCCGTGACCCCGCCGGGGAGTGCGAGCACGGGTGCTGGCCCGAGGCAGGCCAGCGCCGGCACGGCTGCGGCGGAGTCCCACCAGATCGACGTTCCCCCTGCCTCGGCGAGTTCACCCAGGCCGTCGACCCAGACGTCGATCCGTCCGATCTCCGCGCCGTCGCGGTCGCGGTCGACGATGCCGCCGAGACGCCCGAGGTCCGACCAGGCGTACTGCCGCGTCGTGCCATCCGGCTCGGTGCGGCGGATCCGCCGCCCGAGGCCGTCGTGCACGTACTCCACACGAACGCCGAGCGTCGCGGTGGCGACCAGCTGGGCTGCCGCGTCGTACTCCCGTCGGGTCTCGACCCCGTCGGCGGTCTCGACGACGAGCCGGCCGGCCACGTCGTACCGCCAGCTGCGCCCGGCGCCTCCCCTCGCCTGCGCGCCCACGAGCTGCGCGGCGTCGTCGTAGCGGTACTCGACGCGACCGCCGCCCTGCTCCACCGCCGAGATGCGCCCATCGGCGTCGTGCTCGACGCGGGTCCCATCGACTCCGCTCGCCCGGGTCGCGGTGTGCTCCACCACGACGCCGCCCTCGTACGACCACGTCTGCACGAGGTCGCTCGCGATGGATTCGACGACGCGGCCCGCCCGGTCGTACGTGACGCCTCCGAGGTGCGCACCGTCGAGTGCGACCCCCACGACCCGACCGTTCGCATCACGTCGATACTCCGTCCGCGAACCCGTGGGGCCGGTACGGGTGACGACGGCGCCGTCGGCGTCGCGCTCCCATGTCATGGACTCGGCACCCCGCGATCGACGGACGAGCAGTCCACGTCGGTCGTACCGCAGCTCGTGCTCGATCGAACGCCCCTCACCCCTGCTGTGATCGCTCACGACGACCGCTCGATCGAAGGGGTCGCGGGAGATCTCGAGCATCACCGCGCCGTCGACGCTCACGCTGCTCTGCCGGCCCGCGCGGTCGTACCCGTTCTCGAGGAGGTGCCCGTCGGGGTCCGTCCGTGCGACGAGACGCCCCGCGGCGTCGTACGAGTACCTCGTCGTCCGCCCGAGAGGATCGGTCACGGCCGTCACGCGATCCGCGGCATCGTAGGCGCGACGGGTCACGCCGCCGGCCGGGTCGGTGATCGTGACGGGGCGACCGCGCTCGTCGTAGTCGTACGAGGTCACGCCGCCGAGGCCGTTCACGACGGCGATCAGCTGCCCCGCGTCGTCGTATCGGAAGCTCCTCCGTCCGAACCTGAGGTCGTGGCTGCCGACGAGACGACCCACGGAGTCCCAGCGGTACCGTGCCGTTCCGGCGCCCGGGATCGTGCGACTCACGAGACGACCCACAGGGTCGTACTCGAATCGCTCCACCTCGCCCGTCGGCGACGTGCGCGTGGACACGCGCGAGTCGGCATCGTACGAGAGGCTGGTCCGCGCGCCGGAGGCGTCGGTCGCGACGGCGGCCCGTCCGCAGGCGTCGTACTCGTACGTCGATCGCGCCCCGGTCGCCGTCGTGACGGCGACGACCCGGCCGGCCGGATCGCGTTCGAGACGCGTGAGTCCGCCTTCCCCGTCGACGAGCTCGACGGGACGACCGCAGGCGTCGTAGGTGACGAGCTCGTGCCCGCGTTCGTCGGACGTCATCTCGACGGGCCGCCCGAACTCGTCCGTCCGCACGGTCGTCGTCGTGAAGGCGTCTCGGAGGGACGAGAGTCCGGTCGTCTCGTCGCGTTCCGCCAGGCGCCGCACACCCGTCGGGTCCGTGATCGACCGGAGGTCCCCGGTGACCCCGTACTCGCGATCCCAGCGCGCGCCCGTCGGATCCGTGACGACCCGCAGGCGGGAGAGGGCGTCGTGCTCGAAGGCCCAGGCGGCTCCGTCGGGCAGCTCGAGGCGCGAGACGTCGCCTTGGTCGTCCATCGTGCGGGTGGTCGTGCGCCCGAGAGGATCGGTCTCCGAGACCAGATCGCCGGCCGGACCGTAGCCGTACCGCGTCACCGCACCACGGGGATCGACGACCGCCTCGAGTCGACCCGCCGGGCCGCGCTCGAAGCGCCACAGCGCGCCGTCGGGATCGCGCCGCGAGACGAGCTCGTCCGAGCCGTCGTAGCGGTACTCGGTCCGAGCTCCGGACGGGGTCGTGGAGGCCACCACGTGACCCGTGGCGTCCCGTTCCAGACGCACGACGCCGCCGTCCGCGTTCCGAGCCGCGACGATGTCCCCGAAGCGGTCGTGCTCGAGTTCGAGCGGCACGCCCGTCGCGTCGACGACGCGGACGAGGCGGCCGTCCCGCCACGTCGACTCGGTTCGCCCGCCGGCGGGGTCGATGATCGCCGAGGGGTTCCGGTCGTCGCCGTCGTACTCGAAGGCGACGACCCCGCCCGACTCGGTCACGACGGTCGTCACGCGATCGAGGTCGTCGTAGCCGTAGGTGATGTCGGCTCCCGCCGGAGTCACCGTGCGCGTCCGACGACCGCGGTCGTCGTAGGCGTGCACGGTGATCGCCCCGTCGCGCTGCGTGGCGGAGACGAGGTTCCCGTGGGCGTCGTAGCTCATCGACTGCCGCCGGTCGTCGCTGTCGACGACGCCGACGAGACGGCCCTTGGCGTCCGCCAGCCAGGTGTTCGACCGGCTGCCGTCCTCGTCGGAGACGACCGTCACCCGACCGGGGAGGTAGGCGAAACGGACCCGGCGGCCATGGGGGCTGACCTGCAGCACGACGCGTCCGTGCTCGTCGTACGTGTTGTCGACCTCGATCACGCCCGCCGCGCTCGTGACCGTCGAGACGAGCCCCTCGTCGTTCCAGCCGTATCGGCGGGTCCCCCCTGGCGTGGTGACGCCGACGAGCCTCCGGCCCTGGTCGTACTCGTACTCGACCCGCCGGCCGTCCGATCCGCGCACGACCACGACTCGGCCGTCGAGGTGCTCGATCTCGATCGAGCGCCCCCGCTCGTGGACGAGCCGGGTGACCACGTCGCCGTCGTACTCGACCCGGACGGCCGTGCCGCGCCTCCCTCGCTGCCCGACCCAGCGACCCGACGGCGTGAAGTCGACGCGCACGCCCTCGTTGTCGCTGACGACGAGGAGGCCGTCCTCCTCGGTCAGCCAGCGGTTCTCGCCGATGCCGCGGCCCCAGCCGGTGTCCTGACGGGGGAACCGGATCTGGCGTCCGTCCGCCCCGACGAACGACGCTCCCTCGTCGTCGATCAGCAGCCTCGTCTCGAGCACCGACGACCAGCCGGGGCCGAAGAGACCGACGCGGTCGTCGAGCGAGTTGTACATGCGCGTCATGGCGAGTGACGCCGAGGCTCCCCCGAAGCCCAGGTCGTGCTCGGGTTCGAGGAAGTTGCCGGTGGTCGTGTTGACGGGGTCCATCGTGAAGCCCGTGGTCGGCTGCTCGCCGAAGGCCCGTGGCGGATCGATCGTCAGGGCGGTCCGGTCGGCCGAGACCCCCGCCGCCTGGAGGGCGGCGGCGAGCGCCGAGTCGGACACGGTCGAGACGTCGCCCTCTCCTCCGGCGGCCGCGAACGCGTCGGCCACGGTGTTGGCCCACGCGACGTCCTGGCCGTTGGCCTCGAGCCACTTCTCGAATCCCGTGACGAGTCCGCTCGCCTCGATCTCGCCCCACTTGCACCGCGACGCGAAGTCCGCGAGCTTGCCCCGCAGCGCGGCCGGCCGGCCCGTCAGCTCGGTGTCGAGCTGCGACGAGCCCGTGGCGAACGACCGGAGGTTCTCGGGTCGTGCCGACGAGGCGCCTCCGGCAGCGCCGCCCCCTGCAGCGCCGCCTCCAGATGCGGGCAGGGGCGTCTCCCGGGAACCGGTGGCGACGGTGGACGCCGGGAAGGTCGGCTCCTTCTCGGCCGGTTCGGTCGGCATGTCCTCTCCGCCGACGATGCCGTCCCACCACTTCTCGATGTCCGACCGGTTCTCCTGACGCTCCGTCCACTCGCGGGCGCGCTTGCGACGGGCGTTCTCCTTCTGCGCCGACTCCTTCATCGTGCCGACCCAGCTCGCGATGTCGCGGAGCGCGGCGACGATCTTGTCGCCGTCCGCCTTCGCGGTGTCCTGGTTCGCGCCGAAGATCTCCGAGAAGCGCCCGAGGAAGTCCTGCTCGGCCGTGGTCCGATACGACCGGCGCGAAGCCACCTGCCCCTCGATCGCCTCGGCCGATGCGTTGGCCTCGGTGACGAGAGCGTCCGCTGTCGCGTCGTCGAACGTCACTTCTTCGTTGCCGGTCGGATTCGCCACGATTCTCGTTCCCCCTGGTGATACGTCGTCTCGACGCCGTGTCCAACGAACGACTCGTCACGGATCCCGGCGTCCGCCCCCGCGCAAGACGCGCCCCCGGGGCTCGAACATGCCAACTGTACGGGCAGAGGCGCCTTCTGTCGCGATCCTCTCCACAGAGTGGTCGGTATCATCGCCGGATGATCGACTGGACCGTCCTCGGGCTCGTGGTGACCGCCGTCTCGGTCCTGGCCGCCGTGGGCGTGCCGCTCGCCGCCTCACTCCTCAGCCGGTCGCGTCGAGCGGCGGCACCAGACTCCCCCCCGCTGTTCACCACGCACCCCCCGCGCCTCGTGTCGGTCATGTTCGCCGTCGTCGGTCTGGCCTCGTTCTTCTTCGGTCTCGTGCTGGCGCTGCAGGTCCCCTTCACCGACGAGCCCGACGTCGCCGAGGGCTCGGCCATCGCCGGGGCACTGTGCGCCCTCGGGGCCATGGAGGTCCTCCTCTGGCGCGGCATCCGGCGCACGCGCCTCGACGTCCACGACGAAGGGCTCCTCGTGCAGTCCTGGTTCCGTCCGGCACGCTGGGTCCTGGTGAGCGACATCGCGTCGTACCGCCCTCTGCTCAGCCCGGGCGCCATCGACGGGTCGGGCATCGACGCCCGCGACGCCCGCCGCAAACGCCTCTTCATCGCCAACCGGCGCGACGACAACTACCGGAAGCTGCTCGACCACCTCGAGCGGCACACGCCCGAGGCGCTGGCCGACTTCCGAGGCCGTCCCGCGCGCTGACGCGTCACGGGGCCGACTGCGAGGCGTCGTTCAGGCCTCGAGGGCCCGCTCGAGGCGCTCGACCTTGCCGTCGAGCTCGCCGGTCCGCCCGGGGCGGATGTCGGCCTTCAGCACCAGCGAGACCCGACTGCCGAACGCGCCCACCGCCTCCGCGGCCTCCTTGACGACGGCCATGACCTCGTCCCAGTCGCCCTCGATCTCAGTGAACATCGAGGAGGTGCGGTTCGGCAGCCCGGAATCCCGCACGACCCGCACGGCGGCGGCCACCGCGGCGTGCACGGAGTCGCCGTGGGCGTCGGGGTCGAGGTCTCCGGCGGGGGCACCGCCGCTGGGCGAGAGCGAGAAGGCGACGATCATGCGCTCATCCTGTCAGCGGCCGGGCCGCGGCGCACTCCCCCGAGACGCCACAGCATGACGCACGCGACGACGAGCAGGGCGATCTCGCCGAGGTTCCGCAGCGTGATGACGACGAGCATCCACGGCTCGACCCGCAGCAGGTCGTCGTAGAACCACGGGTAGATCAGCTGGGTCAGGGCGGCGATGCCGACCGCCAGCCCCGCCGCGAGTCGGAACGACGGCCCGCCGGCCCGCGACGTCACGAGCCCCACGACGACGGGCACGGCCAACCACGACACGAACTGCGGCGAACCGACCTTGTTGGTCACGATCAGCACCGTCGTCAGCGCGAGAGCGAGCGGACCGAGGAGGTGCGGCGCGGCGACCCCCGCCAGTCGCGCCCGCAGACCGAGCAGCACCACGGCGCCCACCACCAGAGCCATGACCAGCGTGGCGGCCCTGGCCGCGAGACCGACCCCGTCGCCCTGCACCTGGAAGGTGAGGATCTGCTGGTCGTAGTACACGCCCGTGCCGGCCACCCCCGCCGCAGCGCGCCACAGCCAGGGGGTCGCCGCGGGCGACTCGATCTGCAGCCCGCGGCCCGCCTGCTGACCGACGAAGCCGAGCACGGTGGAGCCGCTGCCGAGCGCCAGCGAGACGGCGACCACCACGACCGTCGTCGCGGCAGCGGCGACGACGATCGAGATACCGCGACGGGAGGCCAGCACGGCGGCGGCGACCAGGGCGGCCGGCCAGACCTTCACCCACGCGGCGATCGTCAGCACGACCGAGGCCGCCACGGGGCGCTCGGCCACCAGCAGCAGACCGATCAGGGCGAGGGCCACGGTGACGGCGTCGATGCGCCCGAAGGCGATCGGGCCGAGCGCGACGACGAAGAGCAGCCACCACCAGGCGGCGGTCGTCGTCGCCGGCGTCGTCCGCGTCGCCCGGCGCAGCAGGACGGCGAAGGCGATCGCGTCGAGGGCGATCACGACCAGCAGCCACACGGTGGCGTAGTCGGTCGAGCCGCCGAGTCGCGCGACGAGCATCGGTAAGGCCGCCAGCAGCGGGTACACCCAGGCGACGTCGATCCCGACCCGGTCGCCGCCCGAGACGAAGTCGTCCATCCACGACCGGTAGACGGTGCGGACGTCGCCGAGCGACTGGTCGGGGCCGGCCAGCGCGACCCAGGCGACCACGAGGTGCACGACCGCGAAGGCCGTCCAGAGGACCACCCGCCGCTGTGCCAGCGTCGAAACGATCCGCCCCGTCGTCGTCCGCGCGCCGGGGATCTCAGGAGGCGCGGCGACGGTCATCCGGTCAGGCTAGCCGCCGCGCGTCACACGACGCCGCACAGCTCGGCGGTGTCGTCGGTCACCGTTATCCTCGGGGGCATGACCCGTACACCGTCGCGACTCGTCGCGTCCGTCGCCGCCGCCCTCCTCTCGGTCGGCGTCCTGGCCGCCTGCGCGCCCACGTCCGACTCCGAGGGCTCGGACGGCGTCGGTGCCGTCACCGAGGGCGAGCTGACGATCGCCACCGGCGAGCCCGCCTACTCCCCCTGGGTCGAAGACGACGACCCGACCACCGGCGACGGCTACGAGTCCGCGCTCGCGTACGCCGTCGCCGATCGTCTCGGCTACGACCGCGACGACGTAGTCTGGGTGCGAGCCACCTTCGACGAGTCGATCGCCCCCGGCCCGAAGACCTTCGACCTGAACCTGCAGCAGTTCTCGATCACCGATCAGCGGGCCAGGGCGGTCGACTTCTCGTCGCCCTACTACGAGACCCGCCAGGCCGTCGTGACGCTGCCGGGCTCGGCCGCCGAGGGCGCCACCAGCGTCGCCGACCTCGCAGGGCTCGACATCGGGGCTCAGAGCGGTACGACGAGCTTCACCGCGGCCGAGTCGGTCATCGATCCCGACGGCGGCGTGCAGGCCTACAACTCGAACGACGACGCCAAGGCCGCCCTCGAGTCGGGGCAGGTCGATGCGATCGTGCTCGACGTCCCGACGGCGACCTACTTCGTCGAGGGCGGTGTCGTCCTCGGTCAGCTGGCCGCGGTCGACGGCGCCAGCGACCAGCTCGGCATCGTCCTGCCGCTCGACAGCGCCCTCACCGACGAGGTCACGCAGGCCGTCGACGATCTGCGCGACGACGGCACGCTGGCCGAGCTGCAGCAGCAGTGGCTCGCCGACTACGACGTCTCGGACCTCTCGTAGCGCCCACCGCGATCGCCCCGGGGTCCGCCCCGATCAGCGATCTCGAACTGGGGCGACGGGCCTATCGCCGTCGCCAGTCGGTCCGCTCGGTGCTCGTCGCCGTGGTCAGCACGATCGTCTTCGCGGCCCTCGCCTGGTGGGCGGTCACCAGCACCCCGGGCTGGGAGCGCGTGAAATTCAGCTTCTTCGACGGCCCCACCCTGATCGCCGCCTGGCCTCGCGTGGTCGAGGGCCTCTGGCTGAACATCAGGGTGCTCGTGGTGGCGGCGATCGGCGTGGCGCTGCTCGCGACGCTGCTGTCCGCCCTCCGCACCCTCCGGGGCCCCGTGTTCTTCCCCGTCCGCGCGCTCGTCCGGGGCTACACCGACCTCTTCCGTGGGCTGCCGCTCATCATCGTCCTGTACCTCGTGGGCTTCGGTCTGCCGGGTCTCGGGCTCGGCATCCCGCGCCTCCCGGCCGAGTTCTGGGGCACGATCGCGCTCATCCTCACCTACTCGGCCTACGTCTCCGAGGTGGTGCGGGCCGGCATCGACGCCGTGCACCCCTCGCAGCGGCTGGCCGCGCGGTCGCTCGGTCTCGGTCACGCCAAGACCCTCCGTCTGGTGGTCTTCCCCCAGGCGATCCGCAAGGTGACGCCGGCGCTCATGAACGACTTCGTCTCGATGCAGAAAGACGTCGGGCTGATCTCCGTGCTCGGGGCGGTCGACGCGGTGCGCGCGGCCCAGATCGAGACGGCGACCGCCGCGAACTTCACGCCGTACGTGCTCGCAGGGCTGCTGTTCGTCGTGCTGGCCCTGCCGACACTGTGGCTGACGGACTGGCTGTCGGCGCGCCTCCGTCGTCGCGAACAGGCAGGGAGCGTCGTATGACCGGGTCACGCATCACAGGCGACGCCGGCCCCGGCCCCGGCCCCGAGGTCGTCCTCCGTCTCGAGGGCGTCCGCAAGTCGTTCGGCGCCACGACGGTGCTCGACGGCATCGACCTCGAGGTCGCCCGAGACGAGGTCGTCGCGCTGATCGGGGCGAGCGGCTCGGGCAAGTCGACGCTGCTTCGCACGATCAACCTCCTCGAGCCGATCGACGACGGGCGCATCGTGCTCGGCGGCGACGACATCAGCGACCCCCGGGTCAAGGCCGACGCGGTGCGCGCGCGGATCGGCGTGGTCTTCCAGCACTTCAACCTGTTCCCGCACCTCACCGTGCTCGAGAACGTCTCGCTGGCCAGTCGCCACGTGCTGCGGCGTCCGAAGGCCGAGGCCCACGCACGGGCCCGCGAGCTGCTCGAACGCGTCGGTCTCGGCGACAAGGCGGGCGCCTACCCCGACCGTCTCTCGGGCGGCCAGCAGCAGCGCGTCGCGATCGCCCGGGCCCTCGCCCCGCGTCCGACCCTGCTGCTGCTCGACGAGATCACGAGCGCTCTCGACCCCGAGCTGGTCGGCGAGGTGCTCGATCTGGTCCGCACCCTGAAAGAGGTCGGCACGACCATCGTCATGGCGACCCACGAGATGGCCTTCGCGCGCGACGTCGCCGACCGGGTCGTGTTCCTCGACGCCGGTCGCGTCGCCGAGCAGGGCCCGCCCGAGCAGGTCTTCACGGCGCCGCGAACCGCGCGGGCGAGAGAGTTCCTCACCCGCTTCACCGCCTGACGGGTGACTCCCAGCTGATTCCAGCCACCCCATAGACTCACCCGCCATCATCTCCACCAAGCCGTTCCGGCCCATGGCATCCGAGCCGACCCCGCGGCGTGGTCACGCCCAACCCGAGCCGACCCAGGAGACACGAACCATGAAGAAGAAGACCGGAATCATCATCGGAGTGGCGGCGGTCCTCGTCGTCGGCGTCGGAGTCACGGCGGCCGTCGCCGGCCCCGCCTTCTACCGCGACGTCATCGTCGGCGAGCCCGACGCCGCGCCCACCGTGTCACTCACCCCCGGCGCCAGCACGGTCGATCAGAGCCAGCTCACCGGCGACTGGTCGGTGGGCGACGGCAGCTCGGCCGGCTACCGCGTCGACGAGGTGCTGAACGGCACCGACGTCACCGTGGTCGGCACCACCGATCAGGTCTCGGGCACCGTGACCGTCGACGGCACCACCGTCACGGCGGCCGACATCACCGTCGACGTGGCGAGCATCGCCACCGACAGCGGCAACCGCGACGGGTACTTCCGTGACGACGCGATGGAGGTCGGCACCTACCCGACCGCCGCCTTCACCCTGACCGACCCGATCGACGCCGCGGTGCCGTCCGACGGCCAGGTCGCGACGGTCCAGGCCACCGGCGAGCTGACGATGCACGGCGTCACGCAGACCGTGGAGGTGCCGCTCCAGGCCGCGCTCTCCGGCGACGGCGTCCAGGTCAGCGGCTCGATCCCGGTCACGTTCTCCGACTACGGCGTGACCGCGCCGAGCCTCGGCTTCGTCGAGGTCGAAGACCAGGGCACCGTCGAGTTCCTCGTGGCGGCGACCCCCGCCTCCTAGGCTTCGCGCCCTCTGCCCGCCACGATCGACGCGATCGTGGCGGGCAGTTCGTCGATCAGGCCCAGCACGGTGATCGGTCCGCCGCCGCTCGCCCGCTCCGCCGCCAGACCGTGGACGACCGCCGCCGTGGCGGCCAACCGCGCGAGGGCCTCGTCGTCGGAGGCGATCTCGTCGGCGTGCGTCGCGACGAGGGCGCCCAGCACTCCGCCGAGCGCGTCGCCCGCACCGGCCGTCGCCAGCCACGTCGGCGCGCTCTCGGCGACCAGCAGCGTGCCCTCGGGCGAGGCCACGTGGGTCCGGTGCCCCTTGACCAGCACGGTGCAGCCCCACTCCGCCGCCGCGCGCCTCGCCGCGTCGCCCGGGTCGGCGGCCACGTCGGCGACCTCGCGACCCGACGCCCGCGCCAGCTCTCTGAAGTGCGGTGTCAGCACCATGGGCCCGATGGCCTCGTCGCGCAGCGAGAGGGCACCGGCGTCGAGCACGAGCGGCAGCCCCGAGGAGGCGCCGGTCGCGAACCCCTCGCGGGTCTCGTCGTCGAGGTGGTCGGGGTCGACACCCGAGCCGAGCAGCCAGGCCTGGACCCGCCCCGGGCTGGTGACGGCCTCGGGTCGGCGATGGAGCACGAAGTCCGACGCGCGCGCCGGGCCCAGGTAGCGGAGCATTCCGAGCCCCGTGTGCAGCGCCGCCTCGACGCCCAGCACGGCGGCGCCGGGGTACGCGCTCGAGCCGGTGACGACGCCGAGCACACCGCGGCTGTACTTGTCGTCGTCGGCCGCGGGCACGGCGATCCAGTCAGCGGCGTCGGCGGGGGTCCACGGCACGAAGTCGGTCATGCCGTCGACGCTAGTCGCCGCGCGTCGGTCGCCGCGAGTCCGCTCGCGACCCGAGGTCAGCCGCGCCCTTCCCCGCTGCACCGCGCCCGAGGGAACATCCCGCCCCCGCGTACCGTTGCACCCCGACGACGATCCACCATCGAAAGGCGATGACCCCACTCGTGACTCAGACGGCAGCGACACCCACGACCACCCCGCAGACCCCCGCGCAGAAGACCGTGCAGAACGGCGACGAGGTCGGCGACCGCCCCCTCGGACTCTTCGATCCGATCACGCTGCGCGGTCAGAGATTCCGCAACCGGCTCTGGGTGGCGCCCATGTGCCAGTACTCGGCCGAGCGCGAAGACGGCGTCCCGACCGACTGGCACCTCGTGCACCTGGGTGCGCTGGCCCGAGGAGGCGCGGGTGCGGTGATCGCGGAGGCCACGTCGGTCACCCCCGAGGGCCGCATCTCGCCCCAGGATCTCGGTCTGTGGAACGACGAGCAGCTCGAGGCGTTCCGCCCGATCACGGCGTTCATCCGGTCGCAGGGATCCGTGCCCGGCGTCCAGCTGGCGCACGCCGGTCGCAAGGCGTCGACGTTCCGCCCGTGGAGCGCCGAGCAGGGCACCGTGGCGGCCGACCGGGGCGGCTGGCAGACGGTCGCACCGTCCGCCGTCGCCTTCGAGGGCTACGACGAGCCTG
Organism: Frigoribacterium sp. CFBP9029; assembly: GCF_034045305.1. Lineage (NCBI taxonomy): Bacteria > Bacillati > Actinomycetota > Actinomycetes > Micrococcales > Microbacteriaceae > Frigoribacterium > Frigoribacterium sp. CFBP9029. Next base: position 92,978 of record NZ_JAXCWB010000009.1, on the reverse strand, counting down.
TGGCCCTGACCGCCGCCGAGGTCGGCGGTCTGGTCGAGGCGTTCCGTGTCGCCGCTCGCCGCTCGGTCGACGCCGGCTTCGAGCTGATCGAGCTGCACGCCGCCCACGGCTACCTGCTGCACCAGTTCCTCTCGCCGCTCAGCAACGAGCGCACCGACGAGTACGGGGGCTCCCTCGAGAACCGGGCGCGCCTCCTGCTCGAGGTCGTCCGGGCCGTGCGCGCCGAGGTCGGCGACGACTACCCGCTGCTCGTGCGCTTCAGCGCCACGGACTGGGCCGAGGGCGGCTGGGACGAAGACGACACCGCGACCGTGGCCGCGTGGTCGCGCGAGGCGGGTGCCGACCTGTTCGACATCTCGACCGGCGGCCTGGTCGCCGGGGTCAGCATCCCGGTCGGCCTCGGCTACCAGGTGCGCTTCGCCGAGCACGTGCGCACGCAGGCCGAGGTCGAGACCGGCGCGGTCGGCCTCATCGTCGGGGCCGAGCAGGCCGACGAGATCGTCGCGAGCGGTCGGGCCGACGTGGTGCTGATGGCGCGCGAGTTCCTCCGCGACCCGCACTTCCCGTTGCGGGCCGCCGCCGAGCTCGGGGTCGAGCTCGACTACGTGCCGGCGCAGTACCAGCGCGCACCCTTCCGCGCGCGCTGACCCACCGCGCGCCGGCCGCCGCCCGCCGCCCGCCGCCATCGAGGTGACGCGAACGGGGCCTTCGCTCACCCCGAGAGCCCCTTTCGCGTCACCTCGACGCCGCCGCCAGCAACCCCGCCCATCGAGGTGACGCAGAAGGTGCCCTCGGCCATGCCGAGGGCCCCTTTCGCGTCACACGGACGCCGCGGCGCGGTCAGCGACCGCGTCGCGTGGCGTCCTGAACCTCGCCGATGAGCTCCTCCAGGATGTCCTCCAGGAAGAGCACCCCCTCGGTCGTGCCGTACTCGTCGAACGACCGCGCGACGTGCACGCCGCTGCGGCGCATGGTCGCCAGGGCGTCCTCCAAGTCGGTGCCCCGGTAGATCGAGATGAGCTGTCTGATCCGCTTCGGCGGCACAGGGTCGCCGAACTCGTCGTCGTCGAGGTCGAGCACGTCTTTGAGGTGCAGGTAGCCCGTCGGGTCGCCCTGGTCGTCGACCAGCACATAGCGCGAGAAGCCGTTCTGCGCGACGGCCCGCTCGACGTCCGACGGCGTCGCGTCTTCGGGCAGGGTGACGAGGCCCGGCATGGGGACCGCCACGTCGGACACCTTCTTCTCGGTGAACTCGAACGCCGCCTGGACGGTGCCGCTGGCGTCGGTCAGGGTGCCCTCCCGGCGTGACTGCGCGACGATGTTGGCGACCTCGTCGACGGTGAAGGCGCTGGCCGCTTCGTCTTTCGGTTCGACCTTGAACGCCCGCAGCACCGTGTTCGCCGACCAGTTCAGCGAGACGACCACCACGTGCAGCACGCGCGCGATGGCGACGAGCGGCGGCGCGAGCATCAGCGCTGCGCGGTCGGGCAGCGAGAACGAGATGTTCTTCGGCACCATCTCGCCGAACACCACGTGCAGGAACGACACGAGCACCAATGTGATGACGAAGCCCACGACGCTCACGAGCTCGGGGCTCAATCCGGTCAGACCGAGCGGCCCCTCCAGGAGGTGGTGGATCGACGGCTCGGACACGTTCAGGATGAGCAGCGAGCAGATGGTGATGCCCAGCTGCGTCGTCGCGAGCATCATCGTTGCATGCTCCATCGCCCAGAGGGTCGTGCGCGCGGCGCGGCTGCCAGCCTCGGCCAGGGGCTCGATCTGCGACCGTCTGGCCGAGATGACGGCGAACTCGGCCCCGACGAAGAACGCGTTGCCCATCAGCAGCAGCACGAGCCAGACGATGCCCAACCAGTCGCCGCTCATCGGACGGCCTTCCGGTCGGCGGAAGACCCGCGAGGGGTCGCCGCAGCGGTGGCCGAGGAGGCGCGGGTCGGGTCGACCGGCACCGCACCCGACCCGTCGGCCGGGTCGTCGTCCGTGGCGGGCGTGAAGCGGATCCGATCGATCCGACGCCCGTCGAGCCGCTCGACGCGGAACGCGCCGGCCTCGGTCTCGACGACGTCGCCCGCCGAGGGCAGGTGTCCGAGCTCGCTCATCAGCCATCCTCCGACGGTCTCGTACGGGCCGTCCTCCGGCACCTTGACGGAGGCGCGCTCGAGCAGCTCGTCGGGGCGGAGCAGACCCGGGAAGGTCAGCCAGTTGCGTGATCGGACGACGTCGACGCGGCTGCGGTCGTGCTCGTCCGACACCTCCCCGACCAGTTCTTCGATGAGGTCCTCGAGGGTGACGACCCCGGCGGTGCCGCCGTACTCGTCGACGACGACCGCCATCTGGTAGCCCCTGCCCCTGACCTCGGTCAGCAGGTTGTCGAGGGTCATGGTCTCGGGCACTCGCACGGCGTCGGTCTGCAGGGCCGAGACGGGCACGTCGGCGCGACGCTCACGAGGGACAGACACGGCCTGCTTGACGTGCACGAGACCCACGACGTCGTCGATGCCGTCGTCGGTCACCGGGAATCTCGAGTAGCCCGTCCGTCGGGCCAGCTGCAGAACCGTCTCGGCGCTGTCGGTGCGCGCGACCGACGACAGCCGGGGTCGCGGGGTCATCACGTCGGAGGCGGTGTGATCGCTGAAGGCCAGCGTGCGAGAGAGCAGCGTCGCGGTGTCGGCCTCGAGGCTGCCCTCGGTCGCCGATCGACGCACGAGCGACGAGAGCTCTTCGGCCGTCCGTGCACCGGAGAGCTCCTCCTTGGGTTCGACGCCGATCGCGCGGAGGATGCCGTTCGCGGTGTTGTTGAGCAGCGCGACGGCGGGCTTGAACACCGTGGTGAACCCGACCTGGAACGGCATGACGAGCTTCGCCGTCTTGAGCGGGAGGGCCAGGGCGAAGTTCTTGGGCACGAGCTCGCCGATGATCATCGAGAGCAGGGTCGCGACCACGATCGACACGATCGGCGCCGCGATCGTCACGGCGGCCTCGGGGACGCCCGCGCCCACAAGCGGAGGCGAGATCAGTCGCGAGATCGCCGGCTCCATCGTGTAACCGGTGAGCAGCGTCGTCAGCGTGATGCCGAGCTGCGCGCTCGACAGGTGCGTCGAGGTGATGCGCAGGGCCCCGATGGTGGTCGTGAGCCCCTTCTCGCCCTTGCCTTGTCGGGATTCGAGCTCGGACCGGTCGAGGTTGACGAGCGAGAACTCGCTCGCGACGAACAGCCCGGTGCCGATGGTGAGGAGGAGGCCGAAGCCGAGGAGGATCCACTCGTTCACGACGAACGGTCACCTCGCTCGGAACGGTGCGGGAGGGGGGTCGTCGACGCGATCGGCGTCGGAGACGGAGGGTCGTCCATAGACGGAAGAGCTTACGGCACTCGCGCGCCCCTCGGGGCCTCTTCTCACCAGCCGACCGGCAGGGCCTTCCCCTCCTCGTAGCCTGCGGCGGACTGCACGCCGACGAGGGCGCGTTCCGCGAACTCGGGCACCGAACGGGCCCCGGCGTAGGTGAACGAGCTGCGGACGCCCGACGTGATCATGTCGAGGAGGTCCTCGACCCCGGGGCGCAGCGGGTCGAGGTAGATCTTCGACGACGAGATCCCCTCGGCGAACAGGGTCTTGCGAGCCAGCTCGTAGGGGTCGAGTCGTTCGAAGCGACCCTGCACCGCCTTGGTCGAGGCCATGCCCCAGCTCTCCTTGTAGAGGCCGCGCTCGTCGCTCGCCAGATCGCCGGGGGCCTCGATCGTGCCTGCGAACCACGAGCCGATCATCACCGAGGCTGCTCCGGCGGCGAGCGCCAGCGCGACGTCGCGGGGGTAGCGGACGCCGCCGTCGGCCCAGACGTGGGCTCCGAGGGCCTTCGCGGCGGCCGCCGTCTCGAGCACCGCCGAGAACTGGGGCCGCCCGACCGCGGTCATCATGCGGGTGGTGCACATCGCGCCGGGACCGACGCCCACCTTGACGATGGTCGCCCCGGCGCCGACCAGGTGATGGACGGCCTGCTCGGTGACCACGTTGCCGGCCACGATGGGGAGGCCGAGCCCGAGCGCCGAGACGGCAGCGATGGCCTTGACCATGCCGTCCTGGTCGCCGTGCGCGGTGTCGATGACGAGCACGTCGACGCCGGCCGCGGCGAGCGCCTTGGCCTTCTCGGCCACGTCGCCGTTGATGCCGACGGCCGCCGCGACGCGGAGCCGCCCACCGGCGTCGAGCGCGGGCTGGTAGAGGGTCGAGCGGAGGGCGCTCTTGCGGCTGACGGTTCCGACGACGCGGCCGTGCCGGAGCACCGGGGCGAAGTCGAGGTCGGCGGCGACGAGGCGGTCGAACGCCGCGCGGGGACCCTCGACGTCGTCGGCGTCGAGCGAGGTCAGCGCGCCGTGGAGGAGGTCGCCGAGCACGGCGTCGCGGGGGGCCGTCGCGAGGCGGGAGGCGGCGATGCAGCCGAGGTAGGCGCCGTCCGCGTCGTGCAGGACGATGCCGTGGCCCTCGACGGCGGGGACGGTCGACAGCGCGGCGTCGACCGTCTGGCCGGCGTCGAGCGTGTAGGGGGTGTCGTACTCGACCGGTTGGCTCTTGACCCAGCGGATGGCGGCATCGAGCTGCTGGAGGGGCATGTCCTGAGGGAGGACCCCGAGACCTCCCCGCCGGGCGAGCGTGGCCGCCAGGCGGGGCCCGGTGACCGAGTTCATGTTCGCCGAGACGACCGGGATGGTGGCGCCGGTGCCGTCGCCGGGGGCGAGCGACACGTCGAGGCGACTCGTCACCGACGAGCGGCTGGGCACCAGGAACACGTCGGAGTAGGTCAGGTCGTGGGTCGGCGTCGTCTCGTAGAACCTCATGCGGACAACGTTAATCCCTGTGAGTCCGAGAGCCCCGGAGCGCGGTAAGCGTTTAAGCTGGGTCGAGGCGGGCCCCTCGGGGCCCCACCTGATCAACAATCAACGGAGAGTGGGCGATCGGCAGTGACTAGCCACGTGACGGGAACGACGGACGACGGCGCGGCGGCCGAGTTCGGGGCCAACGAGTGGTTGGTCGACGAGCTCTACGAGCAGTGGGTGGTCGACAAGAACTCGGTCGACGAATCGTGGTGGCCCGTGCTCGAGGCGTACAGCCCCTCCGAGACTTCGTCCGAGTCGACGCGGACCACCGCTCCCCCGCAGACGGACGCCGCCGCCCCGGCGCCGGCCCCGGCTCCCGACCAGGCCCCGAGCGACGGCGCTCCGGCCAAGAAGTCGGTCGCGGCCCGAACGACCTCGGTCGAGCCCGCCAAGAAGCCGATCCCGGCCGAGGCTCCGAAGAAGAAGAAGGATCCGGCACGGGCCGAGTCCACCGCCGAGCAGCCGACGCCCGAGCCCGTGAACACGGTCGCACCGCTGCGCGGCATGGCCAAGTCGCTGGCGACGAACATGGACGCGAGCCTCTCCGTCCCGACCGCGACCAGCGTCCGGACGATCCCGGCGAAGCTGATGATCGACAACCGGATCGTCATCAACAACCACCTCAAGCGGGCACGCGGCGGCAAGATCTCGTTCACGCACCTCATCGGCTGGGCCCTCGTCCAGGCCCTGAAGGAGTTCCCGAGCCAGAACGTCTTCTACGACGAGGTCGACGGCAAGCCCTCGATCGTCACTCCCCCGCACATCAACGTCGGTCTCGCGATCGACATCCCGAAGCCCGACGGCACGAGGGCGCTGCTCGTGCCCGGCATCAAGCAGGCCGACGAGATGCACTTCGGCGAGTTCCTCCAGGCCTACGAGGACGTCGTCAAGCGGGCTCGCGACAACAAGCTCGCCGCCGCCGACTTCCAGGGCAACACGATCTCGCTGACCAACCCGGGCGGCATCGGCACCGTCCACAGCGTGCCGCGCCTGATGAAGGGCGCCGGGTCGATCATCGGTGCCGGGGCGCTCGACTACCCGGCCGAGTTCCAGGGGTCGGCGTCGAAGACCCTGGTCGAGCTCGGCATCGGCAAGACCATCACCCTGACGAGCACGTACGACCACCGCGTCATCCAGGGGGCCGGCTCCGGCGAGTTCCTCAAGAAGGTCCACGAGCTGCTCATCGGTCAGCGCGGCTTCTACGAGGACATCTTCGCGGCGCTGCGGATCCCCTACGAGCCGATCCGCTGGAACCCCGACATCAACGTCAACATCGCCGAGCGCATCAACAAGACGGCGCGCGTGCAGGAGCTGATCAACAGCTACCGGGTCAGAGGTCACCTGATGGCCGACATCGACCCGCTCGAGTACCGCCAGCGCACGCACCCCGACCTCGCGATCGAGAGCCACGGACTCACCTTCTGGGATCTCGACCGCGAGTTCGTCACCGGCGGTCTCGGCGGCACGACGAACCTCCTCCTCCGCGACATCCTCGGCATCCTCCGCGACTCGTACTGCCGCACGATCGGCATCGAGTACATGCACATCCAGGACCCCGCGCAGCGCAAGTGGGTCCAGGACCACGTCGAGGTCCCCTACGTGAAGCCGTCGCACGACGAGCAGATGCGCATCCTCGCCAAGCTCAACGAGGCCGAGGCGTTCGAGACGTTCCTGCAGACGAAGTACGTCGGGCAGAAGCGCTTCAGCCTCGAGGGCGGCGAGTCGACCATCTCCCTGCTCGACACGGTGCTGCAGCAGGCCGCTCGCGAGGGCCTCGACGAGGTCGCCATCGGAATGGCCCACCGCGGTCGTCTCAACGTCCTCACCAACATCGCCGGCAAGACCTACGGTCAGATCTTCCGAGAGTTCGAGGGCACCCAGGACCCGAAGACCGTCCAGGGCTCCGGCGACGTCAAGTACCACCTCGGCACCGAGGGCGAGTTCACGAGCGCGACGGGCGAGACCATCCCGGTCTACATCGCCGCGAACCCCTCGCACCTCGAGGCCGGCGACGGCGTGCTCGAGGGCATCGTCCGCGCCAAACAGGACCGCGGCGCCTCCGGGGTCTTCGGCACGCTGCCCATCCTGATCCACGGCGACGCCGCCATGGCCGGGCAGGGCGTCGTCGTCGAGACGCTGCAGATGTCGCAGCTGCGCGGCTACCGCGTCGGCGGCACGATCCACCTGGTGATCAACAACCAGGTGGGCTTCACGACCCCGCCGTCCGAGTCGCGGTCGTCGGTCTACTCGACCGACGTGGCGAAGACCATCCAGGCTCCCGTCTTCCACGTGAACGGCGACGACCCCGAGGCCGTGGCGCGGGTGGCCGAGCTCGCCTTCGCCTACCGCCAGCAGTTCAAGCGCGACGTCGTGATCGACCTCGTCTGCTACCGCCGCCGGGGCCACAACGAGGGCGACGACCCCTCGATGACCCAGCCGCTGATGTACAACCTCATCGAGGAGAAGCGCAGCGTCCGCACGCTGTACACCGAGGCCCTCGTCGGCCGAGGCGACATCACGCGAGACGAGTACGACGGCGCCCACCGCGACTTCCAGGATCGACTCGAGCGGGCCTTCGCCGAGACGCACGCCGCCCAGACCGGGTCGATCCCCGTCATCACCGGCGACGCGCACGACGTCGCCGACCTCGAGCGCCCGGCGACCCAGCGCGACGACAGCGCCGGCGAGCCCGAGTCGACGGCGATCTCCCTCGAGCTGCTGCACCGCATCGGCGACGCGCACGACAACCCGCCCGAGGGCTTCGTCGTGCACCCGAAGCTCCAGCAGCTGCTGAAGAAGCGCGTCGACATGAGCCGCAACGGCAACATCGACTGGGCCTTCGGCGAGCTGCTCGCGATGGGCTCGATCGTCACGGAGGGCACGCCCGTGCGTCTCGCCGGTCAAGACAGCCGACGCGGCACCTTCGTGCAGCGCCACTCCGTGCTGCACGACCGCGAGAACGGCCAGGAGTGGCTGCCCCTGCAGTACATCTCCGACGATCAGGCCAAGCTCTGGATCTACGACTCGCTGCTCAGCGAGTACTCGGCGATGGCCTTCGAGTACGGCTACTCGGTCGAGCGCGCCGACGCCCTCGTCATGTGGGAGGCGCAGTTCGGCGACTTCGCGAACGGCGCCCAGACGGTCGTCGACGAGTTCATCTCGAGCGCCGAGCAGAAGTGGGGGCAGCGCTCGAGCGTCGTCCTCCTGCTGCCCCACGGCTACGAGGGCCAGGGCCCCGACCACTCGTCGGCCCGTATGGAGCGCTTCCTCCAGCTGTGCGCCGAAGACAACATGACGATCGCCCGGCCGTCGACCCCCGCGTCGTACTTCCACCTGCTGCGCCGTCAGGCCTACGCCCGCCCCCGCCGGCCGCTGGTGGTCTTCACGCCGAAGGCCATGCTGCGACTGCGCGGTGCGACCAGCGGCGTCGACGACTTCACGACCGGCCGCTTCGAGCCCGTGCTCGACTGCACCCGTGTCTCCGACCCGTCGACGACGAAGCGCGTCGTGCTGCACAGCGGCAAGATCCACTACGACCTCGCCGCCGAGCTCGACAAGCGGGGCGTGCAGAACGACGTCGCGCTCGTCCGACTCGAGCAGCTCTACCCGCTGGCCCTCGACCGCATCCGCGAGGTGCTGGCGCAGTACCCCGAGGCCGAGCTGTTCTGGGCGCAAGAGGAGCCCGAGAACCAGGGCGCCTGGCCGTTCGTCGTGCTCGAGCTGCAGAAGCACCTCGACCGCCGCATCACGGTGGCTTCGCGCCCGGCGTCCGCGTCTCCGGCTGCCGGGTCGACCAAGGCCAGCGCCCGCCAGCAGACCGAGCTGATCGAGAAGGCGCTCACGCTGTAGGCACGGTTCATCGCTCGACGACGGGGCGCAGCATCGCACGATGCTGCGCCCCGTCTCTCTGTCGCCCCGTCTCTTTGTCACCGCGACAAACTGATATGTCTATGATATTTTGCATACATGACGTTTCATCAGACTGCTCGACGCGATCCCGGCACCACGACGCGTGAGACGTGGACGGACACCGTGCGGGGAGCCTGCATCGTGCTGGTCGTCCTGTTCCACTACGTCGTCCTGCAGCAGAACGCGCATCTCGTGCCGGCTCCGCTGGTGTGGCTGAACGACGCCATGGCGCCTTTCCGCATGCCCCTGCTGATGGTGCTGAGCGGTCTCTTCGTCCCCGCATCGCTGCGCCACGGGCCGTGGCGCTTCGTCACGCGACGTCTGGCCGGGGTGGCGTGGCCCCTCGTCGTCTGGTCGCTGATGTCCTGGGGCATCCAGGTCGTCGCGGCGAACGGCTCGGCGGCGCTGAGCTCACCGGTCGAGTCGCTGCTGAGCACGCGACTGGCCGCGCCGGCGGGCGTGTGGTTCCTGGCGTATCTGCTGGTCTTCTCCGCCATCGCCCTGCTCACGAGGCGCCTGCCGCCGACGATCGTGGCCGTCGGGGCCTGGTCGATCTCCCTCGTCACGCCCCGCGTCGGCACCGACCCCGAGATCGACCGCTTCTTCGTCCTCCTGGCCTTCTTCATGGGCGGCGTCGCCCTCACCCGCCTGCCGAGCCGCCTGATCGCCGTCGCGAGGACGCCGCAGGCCGTCGTCGTCAGCGCCGTCGCGGCCGCCGCCTGCGTCGCCATCGCCGTCGCGCGGGGCACCGCCGAGGTGCACTACCTGCCCATCATGGCGCCCGCGGTCGCCGTCGGGATGATCGCCATCGTGCGGGCGGCTCAGGCCCTCCAGCACCGTCGGGTGTCGAGACTGCTGGCCGTCGTCGGCCGTCGCAGCGTCGTCTACTACCTCTCGCACTTCGTCGGGTTGGCGATGGCAGTGGCCGTCACCGAGCGCGTGGGGGCCACGAGCCTCAGCTGGACGGTGCTCGGCATCGGCCTGTCATTCGGCGTCGGGGTCGCCCTGCACGCGCTCGTCACCGTCGTGCCGCCGGCGGACATCCTCTTCCGCTGGCCCACTCGCACCGGGTCGCGAGCGTGGCGGCGGCGGGCGAGCGCCGCCCGGTCAGATCAGCTTCGAGTAGCGGACGCCGGCCTCGTGGTACCCGCGCTTGCGGTAGAACCGGCTGGCGGTGTCGGTCGCGGCGGCGCCGACGGCGTTGACGACGCGGGCGCCGTGCCCGTGGGCCCAAGTCTCGACGTGCCCGAGGAGGTGCGAGCCGAGTCCGTCGCGACGTCCGACCTCGGAGACCACCAGCAGCAGCAGCTCGGCCGTGGGTGAGTCGTCGTTATAGGCCCAGACGATGCGCCCGCCGGCGACGGCGGTGATGCGGTCGTCGGCGTCGCGCACGACCCAGGTCTCATGACCGCCGTCGATCGACAGGCGCCCGAGCCGGGCCGACAGGACGTCGGAGTCGAGGGTGTAGCCGAGGAGGCGGATCAACGACACGAGGTCGTCGAGGTCGCGAGCGGTCGGAGTACCGAGGGGCTGCACCGGTGCGGTCATGCACCGACGCTAGCGCAGGCCCGCCGCCCGTGACGACCGGCGGTGGAGGAGGCCGGCCGACCCGTGCCTCCTCGGCGCCGCGGGGTTCTAGCGGTGAGCCGACTGCAGCTCGCGCAGTCGCGCGAGCACCGCCCCGCGCAGGTCTTCGGGCGCCGTCTCGCGGCAGGCCCGCTGGACGGCCTCGGTCAGGACCACCCCGACCTCGTGCTCGCCCGCGCAGTCGCCGCAGGTCGCCATGTGCTCACGGATGTCGGCCGCGTCTTCGCGGCACAGCTCGTCGTGCAGATATTCTTCGAGTTCGGCCTTGGCCTTGTCGCAACCGCAGTCGGTCATTTCTTGCTGCCCTTCGATGTCGTGCCCACCGGCACCTCGATACCGCGACCGCGCGCGTAGTCGGCCAGCAGCTCGCGGAGCAGACGGCGACCGCGGTGGAGACGGCTCATGACCGTGCCCACGGGGGTCTTCATGATGTCGGCGATCTCTTGATACGAGAACCCCTCGACGTCGGCGAAGTAGACGGCCATGCGGAAGTCCTCGGGGACCTTCTGCAGGGCGTCCTTCACGGCGCTGTCGGGCAGGTGATCGATCGCCTCGGCCTCGGCCGAGCGGGTGCTGCCGGAGGCGCGGGTCGCCGACTCGGCGCCGCCCATCTGCCAGTCCTCGAGCTCGTCGATCGTGCCCTGGTAGGGGTCGCGCTGCTTCTTGCGGTAGGTGTTGATGAACGTGTTGGTCTGGATGCGGTACAGCCAGGCCTTGAGGTTGGTGCCCTGCGTGAACTGCGAGAACGCGGCGAAGGCCTTGACGAAGGTCTCTTGGACGAGGTCGGCGGCGTCGGCCGGGTTGCGGGTCATCCGCATGCCCGCCGCGTAGAGCTGATCCATGAACGGCAGAGCCTGCTCTTCGAAGAGCGCCCGCAGATCGGGTTCGCCGACGGAGGCCTCGTCGACCGCCTCGACGACGGTCTCGGCGGCCGGAGCCGTCGCGCCGGTCGACTCGCTCGTCACGGCGGCCGGAGCCGTCGCGCCGGTGGGCTCTGAAGTGGGCTCGTCGCCCTCGAGGGTGATCATCACGGCCGATTCTAGTTCGGCCACGGTGATCTCTCTCGGTGCAAGTGCTGTCGGCACAGGTCCTCCCGCTGTTCGTTGCATTACGGTGGTGAACCGATGCAGGTCTTCAGGTATTCCGGCCCCGAGTTCAGTCCCTACGACGAGGGCCGCGCCCCCGAGGTGGACGACGGTCGCTGGGTCGCGCCCCGGGCGACCGGGCCGCTCCGCGCCTCCTTGTCGCTGCCGGGGTCGAAGTCGCTGACCAACCGCGAGCTCGTGCTCTCGGCGCTCGCCTCCGAGCCCTCCACGCTGCGGCTGCCGCTGCACTCGCGCGACACCGATCTCATGGTGCAGGCCCTGCGGGGTCTCGGCGTGCGCATCGACGAGGTCGCGAACGACGAGCCGTTCGGCCCCGACTACCTGATCACCCCGTCCGAGCTGACCGGCGGCACGAGCGTCGACTGCGGGCTCGCCGGCACGGTCATGAGGTTCCTGCCGCCGGTCGCCGCACTCGCCCTGGGCCCCGTCTCATTCGACGGCGACGCCAGCGCACGACGCCGCCCCATGACGACCACCGTCGACTCGCTGCGCGCCCTGGGCGTCGACGTGTCCGACGACGGTCGCGGCGCCCTGCCGTTCAGCCTGTACGGCACCGGCGAGGTCGAGGGCGGCGAGGTCGAGATCGACGCCTCCGCCTCGAGCCAGTTCGTCTCGGGCCTGCTGCTCTCGGCACCGCGCTTCAGCCGCGGCCTGAGCCTCCGGCACACTGGCGAGCGGCTGCCGAGCCTTCCGCACATCGAGATGACCATCGAGACCCTGGCCCGACGCGGCGTCGAGGTCGAGTCGCCCGAGCTCGGCGTCTGGCGGGTCGCACCCGGCCCGATCTCGGGCCGCGACGTCACGATCGAACCCGACCTGTCGAACGCCGCGCCGTTCCTGGTCGCGGCCCTGGTCGCCGGGGGCACCGTGTCGATCCGTCACTGGCCCACCGAGACCACGCAGGTGGGCGCCGACCTGATCGAGCTGCTGCCCCTCTGGGGCGCGACCGTCACCCTCGACGGCGACACGCTCACCGTCGACGGCGGCGTCGGCCTGATCGGCGGGGGCTCGCTGCCCGGCGTCGACGTCGACCTCTCGCGCGGCGGCGAGCTGGCGCCCGCGCTCGTCGCCCTGGCCGCCCTCGCGTCCGGGCCCAGCACGATCACGGGCATCGGTCACCTCCGTGGGCACGAGACGGATCGCCTCGCGGCCCTCGCGGCCGAGATCACGGCGCTCGGCGGGTCGGTCGAAGAGCTCGACGACGGTCTGCACCTCGAGCCGTCGCCGCTGCACGCGGGCCAGTGGCGCAGCTACGAAGACCACCGCATGGCCACAGCCGGCGCGATCATCGGTCTCGCGGTCGACGGCGTCGAGATCGACGACGTCGGCGTGACGTCGAAGACGCTGCCCCAGTTCGTCGAGCTCTGGGACGACCTCCTCGGTCGGCGGTCGCCTGCGCGCCCGGCCGACATCGACCTGCTCGGATTCCTGTGAGGCACGCGGCATGAGCTGGTGGACGGACGGCGACGACGCCGACGAGGGCGACTACGCCCAGTACGACGAGAGCTCGGTGCGGGTGCGCCCGAACCCGAAGGGCAACAAGCCGCGCACGAAGCAGCGCCCGGCCTACGCGAACGCCGACGAGGGCGTCGTGTGGACGGTCGACCGCGGCCGCTACGGCGTGCTGATGGACGCCGGCACGCCCGACGAGCGTGAGATCACGACGGCACGCGCCCGCGAGCTGGGCAAGAAGTCGGTCGTCACCGGCGACCGCGTCGACGTGGTCGGCGACACCTCCGGTGCGGAGGGCTCTCTGGCCCGCATCGTCCGGGTGCGCGAGCGCACGACGCTGCTGCGACGCAGCGCCGACGACAGCGACGCCGTCGAGCGCGTGATCGTGGCGAACGCCGACCAGATGCTGATCGTCGTCGCGGCCGCCGACCCCGAACCCCGCCCCCGTCTCGTCGACCGCTACCTGGTCGCCGCGTTCGACGCGGGCGTCGAGCCCATCCTCTGCATCACCAAGACCGACCTGGCCGACCCTGCGCCGTTCGCCGCGCACTTCTCGTGCCTCGATCTGCGGATCGTGACCAGCACCTCCTCGGCCTTCGATGCGGGGCCCGACGGCGAACCGTCGGCCGTGCTCGACGAGCTGCGCGAGATCCTCGACGGGCACGTGACCGTCACCGTCGGGCACTCGGGGGTCGGCAAGTCGACGCTCGTCAACGCCCTCACGGGGTCGCAGCGCGAGGTCGGCGTCGTCAACGCGGTCACGGGCCGCGGGCGTCACACGTCGTCGTCGACGGTGTCGTTCAAGGTGCCGACCGGCGGTTGGATCGTCGACACCCCCGGCGTGCGCTCGTTCGGCCTCGGTCACGTCGACCCCGAGAACATCCTCCGGTCGTTCGCCGCGCACGCCATCCCCGCCGCCGGCGAACCCGCCGACGGCATCCCGCTCGCCGAGGCCCACGACTGGGAGATCGTCGACCGGGTCGAGGAGGGCGAGCTCGGCGACGTCGGTCGCGAGCGTCTCGCCTCGCTGCAGTCGCTGCTCGCGTCGAAGGGCGGCGTCACCGCGCGCGACCAGGCGGCCGCCGCCGACGACGCCCGCGACGACGAACGCGGCTGACCCCGAGGCCCGAGGCCGAGCCGAGGAGGCGCGGGTCGACGCCGCCCCGCTGGGTACGCTGGCAGCGTGACCGACCCCACCCCCGCCTCCTCCGCCTCCTCCCCCTGGGCCGACGATCTGGCGCTCGCGCTCGAGCTGGCCGATCTGGCCGACTCGATCAGCACCGAGCGGTACCGGTCGGCCGACCTGCACGTGTCGCTGAAGCCCGACCGAAGTCACGTGACCGACGCCGATCAGGCGGTCGAGCGGGCGATCCGCGAGCGCGTCTCAGCTGCACGCCCCGCCGACACCTTCTACGGCGAGGAGTACGGGCACGACGCCCCGTCGCACCGGCAGTGGGTCGTCGATCCGATCGACGGCACCGCGAACTTCCTCCGCGGGGTGCCGGTCTGGGCGTCGCTCATCTCGCTCGTGGTCGACGGTGTGCCGGTGGTCGGCGTCGTCAGCGCCCCGATGCTCGCCCGCCGCTGGTGGGCCACGCAGGGCGGCGGCGCCTTCTCGACCGAGCACGAAGGGCCGCTGCGCGTCTCGGGCGTCGCCGACCTCGCCGACGCGTCGATCAGCTTCAACGGGCTCGAGTACTGGATCGACGCCGGGCGTCTGCCCCAGCTGCTCGACCTGACCGGCCGGGTCTGGCGCACCCGCGCCTACGGCGACTTCTGGTCGTACATGCTGCTCGCCGAGGGCGCACTCGACATGGCCGGCGAGTTCGACCTGCAGCCCTACGACATGGCGGCGCTCGTGCCCATCGTCGAGGAGGCGGGCGGGCGGTTCACGAGCGCCGACGGACGTGACGGCCCTTGGCACGGCACGGCGATCGTCACGAACGGCCTGCTGCACGACGAGGTGCTCGCGATCGTCGCCGAACGGCCGAGCGACGGGGCCGAACGGCCCGGCGAAACGGGCGACGTGGCCGACTCGACCGACGTGACCGCTCAGTCGGACGAGTAGCTCGTCACCTTGCCGGTCTTGCGCCCGCGGAGGTCGAGCAGACCGAGCACGAGGGCGACCGAGATGAGCGCCAGCACGACGAAGAAGCCGTTGCGATACGCCTCGTGGTACTCGACGAGGCCCGCGCCGTCCGCTCCCCCGGCTCCGGCGATCACCGAGTAGAACGTCGACACCGCGGCCGCCGTGCCGATGGCCGTGCCGGCCCGCTGACCGACCTGGCCCATCGAGCCCGCCACGCCGCCCATCTCGACGGGCACCTCCGCCAGGGTCAGCGTCTGGTTCGGCGAGATCACGAAACCGCCGCCGGTACCCGCGAGCAGCATCCCGACGCCCATCGCGTAGGGCGTGATCTCGGGCGGGGTGAGGATCGCGGCGAGCAGCAGCGCGACGAAGCCGACGGCGACGAGCAGCAGCCCGAGCACGACGAGGCTGCGCCCGTACCGCTCGACGAGCCGACCGCCGTAGAACGCGGCCACGGCGCTGGTCAGCGCGAACGGGATGGTGACCATGCCGGCGTAGACGGGCTCGAGCCCGAGCCCCTGCTGCAGGTAGAGCGTCGTCAGCAGGAACGTCGCGGGCAGCGCGCAGAAGTAGACCGTCGCGATCAGCGTGCCGTTGCGGTACGACGCGAGCGAGAACAGGCTGAAGTGCACGACGGGCGACCTGCCGCTCGCCTTGTAGCGCTGCTCCCACCGGATGAAGGCGGCGCCGAAGACGACGAAGCCGATCAGGAACAGCCAGCGCAGGGGGTCGTCGCCCTGCCCGGTGGTCAGCACGAACGGCAGCATCAGGGTGAAGATCGTCAGACCGAGCAGCACGATGCCGAAGAGGTCGAGCTCGTTGTGACCGCTCGGAGCCGTCGACGCCTTCGGCAGCAGACGCAGCGCGAAGACGATCGCGGCGAGACCGAGCGGGATGTTCATCCAGAAGAGCAGCCGCCAGCCGTCCTCCGGGCCGCCGATCGCGATCAGCAGACCGCCGAGGGTGGGGCCGAAGGCGGTGCTGACGCCGATGATGGCGCCGAAGAAGCCGAAGGCGCGCGCCCGCTCCTTCCCCTGGAAGAGCTGCTGGATCAGCCCGAGCACCTGCGGCATCTGGATGCCCGCGGCGACGCCTTGGAGGATGCGCGCGGCGACCAGCAGCTCGATCGACGGGGCGAGGGCGCAGAGCAGACTCGCGACGGTGAACGCGGTCAGGCCGACGACGAACATCAGGCGGCGCGACTTGAGGTCGCCGAGACGACCGGAGGGGACGAGCGAGAGCCCGAAGGCGAGCGCGTAGCCGGCGACGATCAGCTGCAGCGCGGTCGGGCCGGCGCCGAGCGACGCCTCGATGCTCGGCAGCCCGACGTTGACCTTCGACAGGTCGAGGATGGTGAGGGCCGCGACCGCGACGCACACGGCGAACGCCTGCCACTTCTGACGCTCGGGGCTCGGGGCTTCGCGTGGCTTCGTCATGGGGTGGTTCCGTCATACACCCGCCCCGGGGCGGCGGGCCGACCGGCAGGGGCGGCGGGCCGACCCTCTCGGGCCGACCCGCGCCTCCTCGTCAGGCCTTGATGTAGTCGTTCGGGTTCAGCACGTACTTCGTCGCCGCCCCCTTGTCGAACATCTCGTAGCCGCGCGGGGCGTCCGTGAGGCTGATCGCCTCGGCGTGGACGTTCTTGGCGATGCTCGTGCGGTCGTGGAGGATCGCCATCATCAGACCGCGGTTGTACTTCATCACCGGGCACTGACCCGTGGTGAACGAGAGCGACTTCGCCCAGCCCGTGCCGAGGCTCAGCGACAGCGAACCCTTCTGCGCGGCCGCATCGATCCCGCCCGGGTCACCGGTGACGTACAGCCCGGGGATGCCCATGGCCCCGCCCGCCGCCGTGATGTCCATCAGCGAGTTGAGCACGGTGGCCGGCGCCTCCTCGCCCGAACCGCCGCCGTGCCCCTTGGCCTCGAAGCCGACGGCGTCGATCGCGCAGTCGACCAGCGGCTCGCCGAGGATCTGATCGATCTGCTCGCCGGGCTCGCCCTTGGTCAGGTCGACGGTCTCGCAGCCGAAGCTCCGGGCCTGGGCGAGGCGGTCGGCGTTCATGTCGCCGACGATGACGACGCTCGCGCCGAGCAGCAGCGCACTGGTCGCGGCGGCGAGACCGACGGGGCCCGCACCGGCGACGTAGACGGTCGAGCCGACCTCGACCCCGGCCGTCACGGCGCCGTGGAACCCGGTCGGGAAGATGTCGGAGAGCATCGCCAGGTCGAGCACCTTCTCGAGGGCCTGGTCGCGGTCGGGGAACTTCAGCAGGTTCCAGTCGGCGTAGGGCACGAGCACGTACTCGGCCTGGCCGCCCACCCAGCCGCCCATGTCGACGTAGCCGTACGCGCTGCCCGGGCGGTCGGGGTTGACGTTCAGGCAGATGCCCGTCTTGCGCTCCTTGCAGTTGCGACAGCGACCGCACGCGATGTTGAACGGGACGGAGACGATGTCGCCGACCTTGATGAACTCGACGTCGGGGCCGACCTCGACGACCTCGCCCGTGATCTCGTGGCCGAGCACGAGGTCGGTGGGGGCGGTGGTGCGGCCGCGCACCATGTGCTGGTCGGAGCCGCAGATGTTCGTGGCCACGGTGCGGAGGATCGCCCCGTGGTTGACCTTGCGCCCGATGTTCGCCGGGTTGACGCCCGGTCCGTCCTTCAGCTCGAAGGTGGGGTAGTCGACGTCGATGACCTCGACCTGGCCCGGACCCTTGTAAGCGACCGCGTGATTCGTTGCCATGGTGATCCTCCTTGATCACTCGGGGCACGGGATCGTGCCCGTGATCACACGCTAGGACGCCGAGGAGGCGCGGGTCGCGTTTCGCAGCCGCTCATCAGCAAGATCACCCGTCGCCTTCCGATACCGCCCTTCGCATGTCACCTTATGTTTCACATGTCGCATGTGAGAGAATCGCTGTCGGCGTCGTGGCAGGAGGTCGATCAGGGTGCTGACGGCACGGCCTCCCTCCGGCGCTCGATGCCGCGCCCAGCGCCGACCCCGATCGAGACAAGGACTCCCGTGGAATCACGCAACGACGACCGCCGCCGCCCGACCCGACGGGTCTCCCCCGCTGCCGCCGACGCGGCAGCGGCCAGGTTCATGCGGTCGCCGGCCCGTCGCACGTCGTTGTTGATGGCGGCCGATGCCAGCGCCTGGGCCGTGGCGCTCGTCTTCGCTGTGCTCGTCCGCTACGACTTCGCGGCGCACCAGATCGCCTGGGGTTCGGCCGCCGTCGCCGTCGCCGCGGCCGTGCTGATCCACGCCGGCGCCGGCTTCGCCACCGGCGTCTACCGTCGGCGCTTCGTGTCGGGCAGTGCGCTCGAGGTCCGTGCGGTCGCGGGCACCGTCGTCCTCACGGGTCTCGTCGTCGGCATCCCCGTGCTGCTCGTCGGCACCGAGATCCACCTGGCCCGCAGCACCGCCGTCATCGCCACGCCCGTGGCGTTCGTGCTGATGGGGTCCCTGAGGTACCTCGCGCGCCTCCTGATCGAACGCCGCAGCCGCCCGCGCGACGACGCGCAGCGCACTCTGGTCTTCGGTGCCGGGCGACTCGCGAACCACCTCGTCCGCCGTATGCTGACCGATCCCGACTCGGCGTACGTGCCCGTCGGCCTCATCGACGACGATCCGACGCGGGCGGGTCTGCGCATCGAGGGCGTCCGCGTGCTCGGCACGCGGAGCGATCTCGTCCGGGCCGCGGCGGACTCCGGTGCCGAGGCGCTCATCGTCGGCATCGCCCGGGCCGACGCCGCCCTGCTGCAGGAGGTCACCGATCTGGCGGCGACCGCGGGCCTGCGGGTGCTGGTGCTGCCGCCCCTCGCCGACGTCCTCGACGGTCGGTCGCGCCTCCGTGACGTCCGGGACATCGCCATCGAGGACATCATCGGCCGCCACCCGGTCGACACCGACGTCGAGTCGATCGCGGGCTACCTGTCGGGCTCCCGGGTGCTCGTCACCGGGGCGGGCGGCTCGATCGGCAGCGAGCTCTGCCGGCAGATCGCCCGCTACGCGCCGGCCGAGCTGATCATGCTCGACCGCGACGAGACCGGGCTGCAGCAGGCCCAGCTGTCCATCTCGGGCAACGGCCTGCTCGACACGAAGGAGGTCGTGCTGGCCGACATCCGCGACGCCGCGAGCCTGCACCGCATCTTCGCCGACCGTCGCCCCGACGTCGTCTTCCACGCCGCCGCCCTCAAGCACCTGCCGATGCTCGAGCAGTACCCCGACGAGGCCTGGAAGACCAACGTGCTCGGCACCCGCAACGTGCTCGACGCGAGTCGGTCGGTCGGCGTGACGACGTTCGTCAACATCTCGACCGACAAGGCGGCGAACCCGACCAGCGCCCTGGGCCGCTCGAAGCGTCTGGCCGAGCGCCTCACCGCCTCGGCGGCCGACGAGACCGGTGCCCGCTACCTGTCGGTCCGCTTCGGCAACGTGCTCGGCAGCCGCGGGTCGATGCTGCCCGTCTTCTCGTCGCTCATCGAGGCGGGCGGCCCTCTCACCATCACCCACCCCGACGTGACGAGGTTCTTCATGACCATCCCCGAGGCGTGCAACCTGGTGGTTCAGGCCGGCGGCATCGGGTCGCCTGCCGAGGTGCTCATCCTCGACATGGGCGAGCCCGTGCGCATCCTCGACATCGCTCAGCGCATGATCGCGTTGTCGGGTCGCGACGTCCAGATCGTCTACACGGGCCTTCGCGAGGGCGAGAAGCTGCACGAAGAGCTGGTGGGTGACGGCGAGACCGACGACCGCCCCGTGCACCCGAAGATCTCGCACGCCTCGGTGCCTCCGCTGCACCCGGCACTGTTGGCGACAGCTGTCGGCGACGACGCCTGGTCGCTCGCCGACCCGCTGCTCGACACCCCGACCCCGACGATCGAGAGGCCGCTGCTGAAGTCACTGTGAAGTAACTTTCTGCGCCTGTGATCACAGGCAGGGCACAGCATGTGTGAGTATTGGTCACGGCGTGATGCCGTGGGGAGCAATCAGGGTGCCGGGAGGCGCGGCCCACACGGCGGCCGCCCAGGTGTCCGACGAGATGCCTGCTCTCGATCAGGACAGGACCCCAGCCACGTGGAACTCCGTGACTACATCCGCATTCTCCGTAAAGGGTGGGTCTTAATCGCCGCCTTGACCCTCGCTGGCATCGCCGCCGGCGCCTTGTCGTCCGTGCTGGCGACGCCGACCTACGTCTCGTCGACGCGCCTGTTCGTGTCCGTGCAATCGCAGGATTCGACGTCGACCATCGACGCGGTGCAGGGCAGCAGCGCCGCACAGCAGAAGGTGCAGTCGTACGTCGACGTCGTGTCGAGCGACGCCGTGCTCGCCCCGGTCATCGCCGACCTCGGTCTCGACACCACGCCCGCGGGGCTCGCCTCGAAGATCACCGCGGAGTCGCCTCTCAACACGGTGCTGATCAACATCACCGTCACGGACACCGACGCGCAGCGCGCCGCCGACATCGCCAACGCGGTCGGCACGTCGCTGAACGAGGTCGTCGTCAACGACCTGGAGAGTCCAGCCGACGGAGGCGCGAGCCTCGTCAAGATCGCCACGATCGTCCCCGGGTCGGTCGCCTCCGCGCCCGCGACCCCGCGCACGGCGCTGAATCTGGGCCTCGGTCTGCTGGTCGGCCTGGCGCTCGGTGTGGGCGCGGCCGTGCTCCGCAGCACGCTCGACACCCGCATCCACGGTTCGCACGACGTCGAGCTCGTGACGGACGCCGCCATCGTCGGCGGCATCAGCTTCGACCCGGGCGCGAAGAAGAACCCCCTGATCGTCCACAAGGACCCGCGCAACCCCCGCGCCGAGTCGTTCCGCACCCTGCGCACCAACCTCCAGTTCGTCAACGTCGAGTCGGGCAACCGCTGCTTCGTCGTGACGTCGTCGCTGCCCGGCGAGGGCAAGACGACCACGACGGCGAACCTCGCGGTGGCCCTGGCCGAGACGGGCGCCACCGTCGCCGTCATCGACGGCGACCTTCGTCTGCCGCGCCTGGCCGACACCCTGGGGCTCGAGGGCGTCGTCGGTCTGACCGACGTGCTGATCGGGCGGGCCGAGCTGCAGGACGTCCTGCAGCCCTGGGGTCGCGGCACGATGTTCGTGCTGCCGGCCGGGCGCGTTCCCCCGAACCCCAGCGAGCTGCTCGGCTCGAAGGCGATGAGCGCCCTGCTCGAGTCGCTCTCGGCCTCGTTCGACTACGTGCTGATCGACGCGCCGCCGCTGCTGCCCGTCACCGACGCCGCCATCCTCAGCAAGCTGACCGGTGGAGCCCTGGTCGTCTCCGCCGCCGGGCGCACCACCCGCAACGAGCTGCAGTCCGCCCTGCGCAACCTCGAGCACATCGGCAGCCGGGTGCTCGGCATCGTGCTGACGATGCTGCCGACCAAGGGCCCCGACGCCTACGGCTACGGCAACTACGGCGCGTACTACGGCATGGAGCAGGACACCCCCGAGGCCGGCGTGGGCGACCTGCCCGCCACCCCCAAGACCAAGACGCGGATGGGCCGGTAGAGCACAAGTGTCATTCGACGGGGCCGACGCCCCCTCCCCCGGTTTCTCGCTGCTGACCGTCTGCACGGGCAACATCTGCCGGTCGCCGCTCGCCGAGCTGCACCTCGCCCGTGAACTCGCCGGCCTCACCTCGGTGTCGGTCTCCAGTGCCGGCACGATGGCCGTCGACGACGACGTCATGCCCGAGCAGGCCCGCGCCCTGGCACGGTCGTTCGAGTTGGAGCCCGACGGACACCGCGCGCGGTTTCTCTTCGAACGCGACGTGCGTGATGCCGACCTGGTCATCGCGTTGGCGCGCGAGCACCGTCGCGCCGTGGTCGCCATGCACCCCCGAGCGAGCCGGTACACCTTCACCCTGCGCGAGGCGGCACGTCTGGCGCGCGACGTGACCGACGACGAGATCGCGACGGCGCTGTCCCACCTCGCCGACGACGCGAGCGAGGCCGACCGGCTGCGAGCCGTCGTCGAGCTGCTCGCGTCGCGTCGTGGAACCGTCGAGGCCCCCGAGGACCCTCTCGGCGACGACGTCGTCGACCCCTACCGCCGCTCGGACGAGACGTTCGCCGAGTCGGGGCGTCAGCTCGTGCCCGCCGCCGACGTCGTCGCCGATCTGCTGCGCCGAGCGGGAGGTGTCGCCTGATGCCCGATGCACGCCGCAAGCGCGGCCAACGCGCTCTCACCCGTCGTCGCCTCGCCATCGTCGGTCTCAGCCTCTTCGTCGTCGTCGACCTCGCGCTCGTCGCCTTCGCGTTGACCCGCGAGCCCGACGGACTCGCGGCCGACGCCGACACGTCCGCGCCCTCGGCGCCGGTCGCGTCGTCGCCCACCCCGACCACGACGCCGACCGCGACAGCCACCCCGGCGCCCGCGGCAGAGGCCTCCCCTCTCAATCGGATGATCTCCGCGGTGAACGGGACGACCGCCTGGCGTGCCGAGGCCGGTTCCTGCACGCCCGACGCCGAGATCGTCCCGGCGACTCTGCAGACGACCGACACCGCCGGCGCCGACTGGACCAGCTCGGCCGTCACGACGACGGTCGGCTTCGCCGGCGTCGATCGCGTGCAGGCCAGTGAAGCCGCGACGGTGTTCGTCGTCGGCCCCGCCGGTCCGTCCTGCGAGACGGCCTTCGCCCAGACGTTCACCTCCGGCGCCGCCTTCGGCGAGTACCCCGATCGACTCGACGCCTCGTGGTACGTCTCCCGCGGCGACCGCGCGGTCGTTCATGCGCCGTTCAGCGAGAACCCCGCGCCCTGCGCATCGGTCGTCGATCTCGCCGTCGTGAGTGACACCCAGGCCGCGGTGCTCTGCTCTGACCGCACCGTGCACCGGACAACCGATGCGGCGACGTCGTGGGATGCGGGTGCGCCAGTCGAGGGTGCCGTCGCCATCGCGGCGGCATCGGGGACGTTCTACGTCGCGTCCACCGGAGCGGCCGGCTGCGACGGCACGCAGATCGCGACCACCTCCTCCTCCGCGGATGACGTCATGACACCTGTCGGGTGCTCGCCGGCCACGACGGACGAGCCGGGTTCGGTCGCTGTCTCCGCCGCCTCGGGCAGCGTGTGGCTCTGGGCGGGCGACGACGTCGTCGTCTCGACCGATGGTGGGATCACCTGGTGATCGAGCGCATCCTCTCCACTCCCCTCCGCCGCACGGCTCTGCAGGTCGTGCTCGACGCCCTCTCGTGGGCCGTCGCGCTCCTCTTCTCCGTGTCGCTGCGCTACGACTTCTCGTACGTCGACGTCACCTGGCGGGCGGTCTTCGCCGTCGCCGTCGTCACGATGCTCGTCAGCGCGGCCCTCGGTTTCCTGACGGGGCTCTATCGTCGCCGCTTCGTCCCGGGCAGTTTCGCCGAGGTGCGCGCGATCGTGGTCGTGGTCCTCTCCACCGGTGTGCTCGTCGGCCTGCCTGTGCTGATCATCGGCACCGACATCTCGCTGGCGCGAAGCACGATCCTCATCGCCATGCCGGTCGCCCTCGTCTTCATGGGCGCCCTGCGCTACATGGCCCGTCTGTACGTCGAGAGCCAGCACCGCCCGGGAGAGAGCGCACAACGCACGCTGATCTTCGGTGCAGGCCGCCTGGCAAACCACCTCGTGCGACGGATGCTCACCGATCCGGCCTCGCCGTACCTCCCGGTGGGCCTGATCGACGACGATCGGACTCGCGCCGGTCTCCGGATCGAGGGTGTTCCCGTCCTTGGCACGCGCTACGACCTCGTCGCAGCGGTCCAGCGGAGCGGGGCAGAGGCGATCATCGTCGGCATCGCCAAGGCCGACGCGACCCTGCTGCAGGAGGTCACCGACCTCGCGGCCGAGGCCGGTCTCCGCGTCATGGTGCTGCCGCTGCTCGACGAGATCCTCGAGGGCAAGTCGCGCCTCGGCGACGTCCGCGACATCGCCATCGAGGACATCATCGGTCGTCACCCCGTCGACACGCAGGTCGAGTCGATCGCGGGCTATCTGGCGGGCAAGCGAGTGCTGGTCACCGGCGCCGGCGGTTCCATCGGCAGCGAGCTGTGCCGCCAGATCGCCAAGTTCAGCCCGGCCGAGCTGATCATGCTCGACCGCGACGAGACCGGGCTGCAGCAGGCCCAGTTGTCGATCTCGGGCAACGGCCTTCTCGACACGAAAGAGGTCGTGCTCGCCGACATCCGCGACCCGGAGGCCCTGCGTGCGATTTTTGCAGACCGTCGCCCCGAGGTCGTCTTCCACGCCGCGGCGTTGAAGCACCTGCCGATGCTCGAGCAGTACCCCGACGAGGCCTGGAAGACCAACGTGTTGGGCACGCAGAACGTGCTCGACGCGGCCAAGGCAGTCGGGGTGACGACGTTCGTCAACATCTCGACCGACAAAGCGGCGAACCCGACCAGCGTTCTCGGGCATTCGAAGCGCCTCGCCGAGCGACTGACCGCCTGGGCGGCCGATGAGACGGGTGCGCGCTACCTCTCCGTGCGGTTCGGCAACGTGCTGGGCAGCCGCGGGTCGATGTTGCCCGTCTTCACGTCGTTGATCGAGGCGGGTGGCCCGTTGACTATCACCCACCCCGACGTGACGCGGTTCTTCATGACCATCCCCGAGGCGTGCCATCTCGTGGTGCAGGCCGGCGGCATCGGCGCACCGAGCGAGGTGCTCATCCTCGACATGGGCGAGCCCGTGCGCATCCTCGACATCGCCGAGCGCATGATCGCCATGTCGGGTCGAGACATCGGCATCGTCTACACGGGTCTCCGTGAGGGCGAGAAGATGCATGAAGAGCTCGTGGGCGACGGCGAGACCGACAACCGGCCCGTGCACCCGAAGATCTCTCACACGTCGGTGCCTCCGCTGCACCCGTCGCAGCTGACCGATGTGCACGCCGAGACCGGCCCGTGGACCGCGGAACTGACCCTCGACCCGAAACAGGAAGTCCCCGAGTGACTGATCGCATCTTCATGAGCTCGCCCGACGTGGGCGAGCTCGAGCAGCAGTACGTCCAGGCGGCCATGACCGGTGGCTGGATCGCCCCCCTGGGCCCTGATGTCGACGCCTTCGAGAACGAGCTCGCCGAGCGCGTCGGTGTCGGCCACGGTGTCGCGTTGAGCTCGGGAACGGCGGCTCTGCACGTCGCTCTCGTCGCGTGGGGCGTCGGGCCCGGCGACGTCGTGCCGACCTCGTCGATGACCTTCGCGGCCACGGCGAATGCGATCGCCTACACCGGTGCCGAGCCGTACTTCGTCGACAGCGACCCCGAGACCGGCAACATGGACCCCGAGCTGCTCGGGGAGGTCCTCGACGAGTTGTCGGCCGCCGGGGAGAGCATCGGGGCCGTCGTGCCCGTCGACCTGCTCGGCAAGGCCATCGACTACACCGCGATCAGCGCGCTCACCGAGCGTCATGGCGTGAAGCTGCTCGCCGACGCGGCGGAGTCGCTCGGGGCGACGCACTCTGGTCGCGCAGCCGGTTCCTTCGGCGACGCGTCCGTCATCTCGTTCAACGGGAACAAGATCATGACCACTTCTGGCGGCGGCATGCTGCTGACCGACGACGGCGACCTGGCGCAGCGCGTCCGATATCTGTCGACGCAGGCCCGGCAGCCGGTGGTGCACTACGAGCACACGGAGATCGGCTACAACTACCGCCTCAGCAACATCCTCGCGGCGCTCGGGCGTGCCCAGCTGACGCGCCTGGACCAGATGATCGCTCGCCGCCGAGAGATGCGCGCTCTCTACGCCGAGATGTTCGCCGAGGTCGACGGGGTCGAGATCTTCGGTCGCGCCGGCGACGAGCACGACAACGTCTGGCTGACGTCGATCCTCGTCGACAGCTCGGTCGCGGGCTGGAAGCCCGCCGACCTGTCGACCTGGCTGGCCGCGGATCAGATCGAATCGCGCCCGTTGTGGAAGCCGATGCACCTGCAGCCGGTCTTCGCGTCGGCCCGTTCGCGATCGACCGGTGCTTCCGAACGCCTCTTCGAGCGCGGTCTCACTCTCCCCAGTGGTTCGGCACTCGATGCCGGACAGCGGGAACGCGTCCGAGGTCGGATCCAAGCGTTCCTGGATGCGGCATGAAGGCAGGCCGCACAGACCGAATCGCCAAGCGAGCACTCGACATCACGGTCGCCGGGGTCGGCCTCGTCGTGACTGCACCTGTTCAACTCGTTCTGGCCGCCGTCATCGCCAGGCGACTTGGTCGACCCGTCCTGTTCGTTCAACCGCGACCGGGCAAGAACGGCCGGGTGTTCGATCTGGTGAAGTTCCGCTCGATGCTGCCCGTGGACGAGAACCGCGGCCTCGTGACCGACGAAGACCGCATGACGACTTTCGGATCCGTGCTCCGCTCGACGAGTCTCGACGAGCTGCCCACACTGTGGAACGTGCTGCGAGGGGATATGAGCCTCGTGGGGCCTCGCCCTCTGCTCGTGCGGTATCTCGACCGCTACTCCCCCCGTCAAGCACGGCGTCACGAGGTCCGCCCCGGCGTGACCGGACTCGCCCAGGTCAGTGGACGAAACGCGATCTCGTGGGACGACAAACTCGAGTTGGACGTCCACTACGTCGACACGCGCACGTTCCTCGGGGATCTCCGCATTCTGGCCAAGACCGTCACGCGGGTGCTGAAGCGGGACGGGGTGACAGCGGAAGGCTCGGTCACGACAGCGGAGTTCCGTGGTTCAACGGAGGCCACCGCATGAGCATCCGTCTCATCGTCCTCGGCGCAGGAGGCTTCGCGCGGGAGACGTTGGATGTGCTGGACGCTCTGGAGGAAGTCGACCCGGGCCGCTTCGATGTCCTGGGCGTCGTCGACGACGGTCCTGCAGAGCACTCGATCGGAGTTCTGGCCGCCCGAGGAGTCGAGGTCATCGGTAGCGTGAGTGACCTCCTGAACGACGAACTGGCTGTCGAGTTCGATGCATATGTGATCGCGATCGGCAGCCCGCGGGTCCGACTCGAGCTGGCCGAACGTATGCCTGGTGAGATCCGGCCAGCCCCTGCTCTGATCCATCCTCTGGCCAGCCTCGGAACGGACACGAGATGTGATGCTGGCGTGATCGTCTGCGCTGGGGCCGTCGTGTCTGCCAACGTGACTCTGGGACCTCATACGCACGTCAACCCGAACGCGACCATCGGCCACGATGCCGTTCTAGGCCGGGCCGTGTCCGTCAATCCGGCTGCCGTCGTGTCCGGTGGCGTCGTCGTCGGAGACGGCGTCCTGCTGGGCGCGTCGTCGGTCGTGTTGCAAGGGCTGACCGTCGGTGGAGGTGCGGTGGTCGGAGCGGCCGCGTGCGTCACACACGACGTCGCTCCAGCCCTGACCGTCGTGGGGGTACCTGCCAGATGACCTCCGCCCCCTCACCCCGAGCACTTCGCATCGTCATCGTCAGCCAGTACTTCCGGCCAGAACGAGTTTCGATACCGGTCACGCTCGCCGACGAGTTGAGCCGACGTGGCCATCGCGTCGAGGTCATCACCGGATGGCCCAATTACCCCGAGGGCAAGCTCTTTCCGACTTATCGGCAGCGCTTGCGCCATAAGGAGCTGCAGGGTGGCGTCACTGTCCATCGTGTGCCTCTCATCGTGAGTCACAGCACATCCGCCGTCGGTCGGCTGCTGAACTACGCGTCGTTCGCACTGACGTCGGCCGCGAAGTTCTCCGTGGGACGACGAGCGGACGTCGTCTACGTCTACGCGACGCAGATGACCGCGAGTGTCGGCCCCTCCCTCTGGCGACGCCTCTTCGGGACGCCATACGTTCTGCACGTGCAAGACCTCTGGCCCGAGTCCATCGTCGGCTCGGGCATGGTCGATGGTCGTGCGTCGAAGGCGATAGGGGCCGCGCTGACTCCGTGGCTGTCGTCGACCTATCGGCGCGCCGCCCACGTCATCGCCATAGCCCCCACGATGCTCGGGATGCTCCGGTCGCGCGGCGCCGCCGCTGAAGCCTCTTCAGCTGTGCTGAACTGGTCACCGCGTGATGTCGTCGACGACTCAGCCGTCTTCGCCGAAGACCCGGCCCGAACGGGTACCGAGACGACCACCTTCGTCTACGCAGGCAACCTGGGCGAGCTACAGGATCTCCCGGTCCTCATCGACGCCTTCGCCAGCTGTTCCGACCTGGCAGACATACAGCTCCTCATCGCGGGCGCAGGCGTGCTCGAACCGGATCTGCGCGAGCAGGCCGCGCGCTACTCCGGCGCCCGCATCGAATTTCTGGGCAGGATCGACGCATCGGGTATGCAGGTTCTGAACGCTCGGAGCGATTACCAATTCGTCACGCTGAAGGGCCTCGACGTCTTCCGCGGAACGATCCCCTCGAAGCTGCAGAACTCGCTCTCCGCCGGCGTTCCAGTCATCACGACCGTCCACGGTGACGTCTCCGACCTCGTCGACAGAGAGCGAGTCGGCTTCACTGCCGAGCCTTCCGACCCGACCGCGCTGGCTGACGCCATCCGGCGAGCCGCCGCGACCACGAGCGCAGAGCGAGTCGCGATGGCCGACAGGGCACGGCGCTTCTATGAGGAGAACATGTCCGAATTCGCAGGAGTCTCCGCAGTCGAAGCCATCCTCCGGGATGCCGCGATGAGAGCTACCGCCCCAGCCAAGACACGAGCAACGGAAAACGAGATCGAAAGATGAGCAGCATGACGCAGAACCAGGATTACGCCGGCAAAGCGGTGCTCATCACGGGTGGAACCGGATCGTTCGGCCGAACGGTGGCGCAGAAGCTGCTCTCGAGTGACGTCGGGCAGGTGCGGATCCTGAGCAGGGACGAGGCTAAACAGGATCAGATGCGGCACGACCTCGGCGACGCTCGCGTCCGGTTCTACGTCGGAGACGTTCGTGACTACCTGAGCGTCGAACGCGCTGTTCGCGATGTCGACTACGTCTTCCACGCCGCCGCACTGAAGCAGGTTCCGTCGTGTGAGTTCTTCCCGATCGAAGCGGTGAAGACCAATGTCCTCGGTAGCGAGAACGTCGTTCGAGCGAGCGAGGCCGCGGGCGTCGACTCGCTCGTGTGCCTCAGCACCGACAAGGCCGTCTACCCCGTGAACGCCATGGGAATGAGCAAGGCGATGATGGAGAAGGTCGCTCAGTCGCATGGTCTGAACAACCCCAACGCCGTCACGACGGTCTCGTGCGTCCGATACGGGAACGTCATGTACTCACGTGGATCCGTCATCCCGCTGTTCATCTCGCAGCTCAAAGCCGGTAAGGACCTGACGGTGACGGATCCCTCGATGACGAGATTCATGATGTCGCTGCCGTCCTCTGTCGATCTCGTCGAACACGCGTTTCGTAACGCGCGACAGGGCGATCTCTTCATCCGCAAGGCCGCTGCCTGCACGATGGGCGACCTGGCGCAGGCCGTCATCAACATCTTCGAGAGCAAGCAGCGCGTGACCGTGATCGGCACCCGCCACGCCGAGAAGGTGTCGGAGGCTCTGGCCAACCGCGAGGAACTGGCGCGGGCCGAAGACATGGGCGACTACTTCCGCATCACCGCCGACAAGCGCGATCTCAATTACAGCGCGTTCTTCGAAGAAGGCGACCCCGAGCAGGTGGAGTACACCGACTACGACTCCCACACGGTCGATCGGATGACGATCACCGAGGTCGAGCAGATGCTCCTGGCGCTTCCTGAAGTCCGTTCCGAGCTGGCTCTGGCGGGTATCCGATCGTCCGAGCGCACGGCATGAGGGTCACGATGACGGGGGCTGGCGGCTTCCTGGGCTGGCACACCCGCGCATATCTGCACTCCTGCGGCGCGACCGATGTGCGTTCGTTCGCGGTGGGCGACCGATTCGATGTCGGCGCGGCCACCGACGCCGTCTCGGGCAGCGACCGCCTCGTCCTCATCGCCGGCGTGAACCGAGGAACGGATGAGGAGGTCGAGGCGGGCAACATCCTCTTCGCCGAGCAGGCCGCGCTGGCATTGCGTGAGGCCGACGTACCACCTTCGTCCGTCGCCTTCGCGAACTCCACACAGGTCGGCAACGGATCGACGTACGGCCGAGCGAAGCAGGAAGCGGCACGGATCGTCCGAGAGGCGGCGGACGCGGTCGGCGCAGAATTCGTCGACGTGCATCTGCCGAATTTGTTCGGCGAACACGGCCGCCCGTTCTACAACTCGGTCACGGCCACGTTCTGTCATCTCCTGAGCCGCGGGGACCGACCGTCGGTCGACGTCGACCGTGAGCTGAGTCTTCTCCATGCGCAGCATGCGGCGGAGGCGTTGATCGGGACGATCGGCGCCGAACACCTCGCGTCCATCGCGACCACATCCACCGTGTCGGGGCTACTCTCGACGCTGTCCACGTACGCCGAGGACTACTCACGAGGCGATGTTCCCCTTCTGTCGTCGGACTTCGAACGAGACCTGTTCAACACCTACCGTTCGTTCGCGTTCGACAAGGCCCCGTCCATACCCCTCAAGCAGAACACTGATGTTCGCGGGAGTTTCACCGAGGTCATCCGCTCCCACGGAGGATCCGGCCAGACGTCGTTCTCGACGACCGTGCCGGGAGTCACCCGCGGGCAGCACTACCATCGCCGCAAGATGGAACGCTTTACCGTGGTGGCTGGCAGGGCCGACATCACCTTGAGACGTCTCTTCTCCGAGGAGGTCGTCACAGTCAGTGTGAGTGGCGATGAGCCCTGTTCAGTCGACATGCCGACCTTCTGGGCCCACGCCATCACCAACACCGGTGAAGAGCCACTCTTCACGATGTTCTGGTCGAACGAAATCTTCGACCCCGCAGCCCCCGATACCATCCCGGAGACAGTATGAACACCACCGCCCCGCGACTCAAAGTGCTCACAGTCGTTGGCACTCGGCCCGAGATCATTCGTCTTTCGGCCGTCATGAAACGTCTGGATGAGCATGTCGATCACGTGCTCGTGCACACTGGCCAGAACTACGACTATGAACTGAACGAGGTTTTCTTCGAGGACCTCGGGCTACGTCGCCCGGATTATTTTCTCCAAGCAGACACTTCTTCTCTTGGCGCAGTGTTGGGCAGCATCCTGGTTTCGATCGAAAAGGTTCTCCTCCAGGAACGACCGGATGCTTTTCTCATTCTCGGCGATACGAACAGCAGCATCTCCGCCGTAATCGCAAAGCGACTGAAGATACCCGTATTCCACATGGAGGCAGGGAATCGTTCGTTCGATGAGAACGTCCCTGAGGAAACAAATCGCCGACTAGTGGATCACGTTGCTGACTACAATCTCGTTTATACAGAACACGCCCGCCGGAACCTACTGGCCGAGGGCATTCATCCGTCTCGGATCGCCTTGACGGGTTCTCCCATGGCGGAAGTGCTGGCGCAGACGACGAAAGGACGCGAAGGCAACACCGTCCTTCAGCGCGAGAATCTCAAGACCCGTAACTACTTTTTGGTCAGTCTTCACCGAGAAGAAAACGTCGACAACGAACGCCGCCTTTCTTCAGTCTTACAGGGACTCCAGGAACTCCAGAAATCGTATGACATTCCCGTCTTAATCTCAACACACCCTAGGACACGCCTAAGGATCGAAAATCTTTCCAGAGAGCAGCGAGAGGGACTTGTCTTTCATAAACCGTTCGGATTCCACGATTTTCTGACACTTCAAGCAAACGCAAAGCTTGTGCTTTCGGACAGCGGAACGATCAGTGAAGAGTCGAGCATCCTCGGTTTTCCCGCAGTTACTCTTCGCGACGCAATAGAAAGGCCAGAAGCTCTCGACAGTGGGCATATCATCACAGCAGGAGTCGAAGGACTTGGCATGTTGCGAGCAGCACGTCTAGCGATCGAAACAAATGTGATGCCCGAAGGAACACCCGTCCCGGCTGGCTACGAAGTAGCGAATACCAGCTTGCGCGTTCTGAACTTTATTCATTCGAAGGCCTCTGCCCACCACGCTTTGGCAGGAATCCGCGAAAGTCCTAACCATGGGCGCTAAATTACATATAGCAAACCTGGTATCTTCGCTTCTGCCCCAGACACGCTGCTTCGCTCTGAGAAGAAGAATTTACAGACATGCCGGGATCGCATTAGCCGGGTCGTCACGAATAAACGGCGGCGTCGTCTTTCAGAATGCCAACGTATCAATCGGTCAGGACAGCTGGGTCGGCCGTAGAACTGAATTTGTATCGACATCGAATGCCCACATCTCGATTGGATCAAATTGCGACATCTCACAGGATGTCTTGTTCGTCGTGGGCTCACACGAAATCGGTGAATCCGACAGAAGAGCTGGAAAGGGTAAAAGTCGCCCAATATCCGTAGGAGATGGCACTTGGGTGGGCGCCCGAGCCACGTTTCTAGGGGGCAGTTCCGTCGGAAAGGGTGTTGTCGTCGGAGCAGGTTCCACGGTAATCGGGGACTACCCGGATAACGTTCTCCTAGTCGGAACACCTGCGAGAATTATCCGGTACTTGTGAGGGCCAACATCCGCCTTCGGGCTCTTATGAAGAAAAGTGGTTCGGGGCCGGCTGTGTTGGCCGCGCGGCTTCTGAGCCTTGCCGCAGCAGCAGCGCAACTGCCTTTTTTGACGAGAGCACTGCCGGCGGAAGCTTACGGAACCGTGGCGATCGTGTTCGCGCTTTCTTCCTATTTCGCACTTTTCGGCGCCGAACCGGCGACTCTCGCGTTTCAAAGACACCCGGGTTCGAACGGCGAACGCGGCAACTATGGATATGCAAGGGCTCGCCTCATCGCCTCCATGGCAATACTGGCGGTTATAGTCTGCGTGGCCGGACTCCTCGCCAGTGACATTGAAGTGGCTCTTGCAGTCGCCGCATGGGGTAGTGGACTAGCTGTGGCCAGATTCACTGCGACAGCCTGGCTCATGTGGAACAGGCCATGGGCCTACGCGAGCAACCTGATGACTAGTACGTCGCTTAGGACGCTCACTCTGATCGGTCTCATCCTCTTGGGGGAAGACGGCATGCTGGCAGTGGCTACTGCAGGTCTTGTCTCCACGCTTGCCAGCCTCCTTCTCGCGCCTCGGAGCAGCAAGACATCACGGAAACTCGAAACTCCGCCTTGGCCACGACAATTGGGATATCAGCTCGCTTTAGCAAGTCTCGGCGTCACTGTTCTCGCGAGCGCGAACCTGATTGTTCTGCAGCACTTCTCTAGTTCCGAAGCCGCAGCACCCTTTGCAGCGATGTCTCAACTCGCCGTTCTCTCCAGCGCCGCATTGATTAGTCTCTATTTGACTGTTCAATACCCTAGCATTCGACTATCGTGGGATTCCGGAAATGAAAGCATTGTCGACCGGAGACTGCAGAGAACATCCTTCATGATTCTGGCCGTGGGCTCCGCTTGTATCGCGGCTTTTATCTTCGGAAACGGTTGGCTACCCTCAAGAATCGTTAACCCTGATCTTGTCGATCTACCCATCCTAACCCTGCTCGTCGCTGCGTCAACAATGGCAGGCTTGAGCCAAGTAAATGGTTGGCGACTACAATTACGGCTCAGGGCTGGTTCCCTGGCAATCCGGTCCAGCGCAACGGCCCTCGCGCTTATTCTGCTCCTCTTCTTCTTTATCCCCCGAGTCGACGCACCCTCTATCGGAGCCGCTGTCGTCACGCTCCTCGGCTTGGCGCTGCATTTTTGCATGACAGGCGGTAAAGCCCTGATGAAGCAGCCAGTCTTGATCGGAATGGTCATTATCTTCATTGTTGCGGTTTCATCTACCTTCTTTGCCGATCTTGTCTACGCGACCGTCGCTTGCTCAGTTTTTGCAACAGCTTCCGCTCTTGTTGCAGTAAAAAAATTCAGGAGTTCTTCATGAATCATTCACGCGTGAATATTGTCTTCTGGCAAAATACAGTCTCAGTTCATCAAGCTCCCATGATAAAAGCCATAGCTCAGTCGCAGGTTCGAGTCCTGGTCGTCACGCAAGGTGCGGCCAGTACCATGCGTAAGTCCATGGGTTGGGAAGACGAGCCTGACTACGGACTTGCTCAACTAGTGGTTGCCCCTTCCGAGGATGAAGTGCGCTCCATCGTCGCTGCCCAGGACCGGTCCACTCATCACATATTCTCTGGCCTTGATGCTTACCCGCTTCTCGCCTACGCACGTCAACAGGTTGAAGCAGAACCCCACGGTCAGATAGTCATTTCGACGGAACCGTTTGATAATCGGGGTCTTGGCCGTTTCCTGCGCAAAGCAAAGTACGCGTCCCGCATGTCACGTATTAAGCATGTCAATACGGTTCTACTTATCGGCGCACTAGCTCGGAAACAATACTCGGGAATGCTGCCACAAAGCATTCGCCAACTGAGCTTCGGATATTTTGTACGCTCCTCTGAAGTCTTGAATAAAGCCATAGCTGACATCGACGGGGTCGTCCACGTAATGTATGTTGGTTCTTTGACGGAACGAAAACGCCCAGACCTTCTTCTCGACCTCTTACTTGAAATCCCGAGTCAGTCCTGGCGATTGACACTCGTGGGCGACGGGCCGCTTCTCAACAAACTTAAGTCTGCGGCTGAGGCACACCCCAAAGCTAGAGTAGATTTTCTCGGGACACTTAGAAACTCGGAGATTTCATCTGTACTGACAGAGGCAGACGTCCTAGCTCTGCCTAGCGCTTTCGACGGTTGGGGTGCCGTCGTCAACGAGTCCCTCTCCGTTGGCACGCCTGTTCTCGTCAGTTCGGCCGCAGGAAGCTCAGATCTCATCGTCGACGATGAACTGGGGACGGTATTCGACAGTCACTCGCGTCAGGCCTTCGCGGATGCTCTCAAGTCTGTGATTCGCGCTGGTCGAGTTCGAGCTGAAAAACGTATTCGTATTCAGCAATGGGCTGATCAGGCCATTTCCCCAGAGGCCGCGGCTCAATATCTGCATTCTATACTCCAGAATCCCGAATCTGCGCTCGAGCCGCCTTGGCGACGCACAGCCGATCTTTCGTCAGGGCCCAATGGATTGGAGGGCAACCTTCTATGACTTTCAGAAGACCCCTCTCCGTCTTGGGGCTGATGCTCGTCGCGGGATTACTTGCCTATTTCTCGGTGAATCGCAGTCCTGCGCTGGGCCTTCTTGGCGTGACCGTCATACTTGCCGGATGCTTTTTAGCGGTGTCCCCCAGGGCTCGTAGGCCATTCGCATACGCGGTTGCTTTGTTAGCCATAGTTGGAGCTTCTTCAACGGCCATTGCGTCCTCAGAGGCTGGGATGGCCATCTCTGTCGCCCTGAGAGTCGGCGGCTTCGCGATTATCACCGTTCTTGCGCTCCGCCACTCCTCGCCAGCGCACTCAGAGACCGAGCAGACCTCCAAGTCGTGGGTTTATGTATTCGGGGCTAGTTTGGCGCTTTACTTTGTGGTCGGCGCGGCCTTCCATGCTCAAATCACTACCTTTATTCTTTATATGATTGGTCTCGTCCTTCTGGTCGTTGCGGCGACGGCAAGCGTGTCAGCGACGGACCAGGATCTCCGGAAGGGTGTTGTTTGGGCTCTAGGCGCCCTTCTCGTGAGTTCTTTAGCACTCGGCGCTCTAGTTCCAGCGCTGGGCTTCGAGGGTGGCCGCCTGCGAGGCGTGTTGGAGAATGCCAACACTTTGGGTTTCTTCGCATTCTTGCTCGGTTGTGCCGCCCTGACGATAGTCGATTCGCCGCGCTGGCGCGTGGCCCTACTATTACTATCCGGCATTATTCTTGTCTTGTCGGCCAGTCGCGCTAGTTCATTAGCTCTGGCCATTGTTGTTTTGCTTCTTGTTCTTCGCCGAGGTTTTGCTCGCTCGATTATTATTGCGGTTTCCGGTGTTCTAGTTCTCGGGGTGGTGCTTTTACTGAACCCGTCTCTTCTTGATCCATTTGCGAACCTTCTGCGGATGAATGACTCGCGTTCTGACTCTACGGCCACTGCGCTTCGCGCATTTGAGACGAGCCCCCTGATCGGTATCGGTGTCGGGAATGAGTCATCGATCATCGCGAGTAGTCCATTCCGCGCACTTGCTCAGGCAGGCATATTCGGCTTGGTCGCCGTTATATCGATGTGGATTATTCTTCTAATTCAAGGGTTGAAAAGTGGATATAAAACCGTGACCGTCGCCATTGCGGCTATCGTCCACAGCGTATTCGAGGGATGGCTCTTATCACCGGTCAGTCCACTCCTTGCTATATTTATGTTCTTCTGGATCGTCGTTGCCAATCGGGAGAAATCCGACTCGACCGGACGCAAAACACGTACGAACCAGACCAATATTGATTACCAAATCAAACTGCGACAATAATGAAGAATAAAGGCGCATCTAAGTCAATGAGTTCGATCAAGCGCGTACTTATCTACGCCCCGTTTTATCCTCCGGCCAAAGATGGGGGCGGTCCCATTAGATCCCTGTCGGCATTCGTCGCTAAGGCGCCAGCTTCCTGGTCGCCGTTCGTCGTGACGTCAGATAGAGATCTGGGCGCGAAAGAGTCACTCGGCATCCCCAGCGATACCTGGATCGCACGGGGTAATGCGCAGGTTTTCTACGCGCAGACCAGTAAGGTCCTATCGCTCGTTAGGATGTGGAGCAAAATTAGCCGTCTTCGGGCAGATATATTGTACCTGAACAGCTTCTTTAATATTAAGTTCTCACTGGTGCCGCAAATTATTCAGCGCCTCCGCTGTGGCGAAAGCACCGTCGTGATTGCAACGCGCGGCGAAATGGGTGCCGGCGCACTGAGAAGGCGTTCAGGTCGAAAGCAGCGTTTTATAAGCATCTACCGTCGCTTGGGGCTACACAAGGCGGTAGTGTTTCACGCCTCTTCCGAACTGGAAGCCCAAGACATACGGCAAACACTGGGACTGGATTGCAGGATCATCGTCCGACGCAACGACACTCTTCTCCCCGATGCAGCCGCACCATCACTCCCCCCGTCTGATTTCGCGTTAATTTTCGTCGGGCGTGTCGTCGAGCACAAAGGACTAGCCATATTGCTTGAGGCTCTACGTGCCGTCGACACACCGGTCAACCTGAGCATCTACGGCGCCGAGGAGGACGCAGCCTACAGCCAGAAGTGCCGACAGCTAGCTGCAGATCAGATCCACAATGTAAGTTTTCATGGCAGCACGGAACACGGTGACATCGTCCGGGCGATGTCTGAATCCAGCTTTCTCGCCCTTCCGACCGCCGGAGAAAATTTCGGGCACGTCATTGTCGAGGCATTATCAGTTGGTTGTCCGGTTCTCGTACCCGACACGACTCCATGGTCACACGAGATTGCGTCCAAAAAAGCAGGCCAAATTCTTGTCAACAACACCGCAGAGACTTGGGCCCAACTGATTCTTTCACTCGCCACCCAACCGCGTTCCAACCTCGGTGCGATGCGGCAAGGGGCAGCTAATGTCTACGACACGTGGCAACGCAGTTCGGGCCAGCACTTTCTAGGGCTGATGGACGATCTGAGCTAAGGCAACACTTAGACCCTGAAGTCGTCGCGTTACAAGAGAGGTATTGAAACCTCTGCCTACAAGGTTTCGATGTTCGGACCGGCGACGACGTGCCTGGCATCAAATACGGTCGCGTCTGACGTGACCAGTCCTTCCAGGTCAACGTCGGCGTGATTGGTCAATACGATAACCAAGTCGCTGTGGCTGATCGCACTCCTGAGGTCTGCTGCACGCTGGACGCTGGCAGGCCACCGGTGAGGTTCGACATGGGAGTCAAGACCAGTCAGTTCAGCACCCAATTCGCTGAGCAGCTCGATGACGCGAGCGGATGGCGCCTCGCGGATGTCGCCCGTGTTGGGCTTGTACGCCAAGCCGATGAGCGAGATGCGGGCGCCGCGAACCGACTTAGAGCGGTCGTTGAGCATGGTGATTGCACGCTGAACCACGTAGTCAGGCATGTGATCGTTGACGTCATTCGCCAGTTCGACGAATCGGAAGCTCTTTCCGAGCTGCTTGCGCACCTGCCACGACAGATAGCTGGGGTCAACGGGCAGGCAGTGACCACCGACGCCAGGACCCGGCGTGAACTTCATGAAGCCGAAGGGCTTGGACGAAGCGGCTTCGATGCTCTCCCAGACGTCGACGCCCAGCTGGTGGGCGAAAATGGCCAACTCGTTGACCAAGGCGATGTTCACGTGCCTGAAAGTGTTCTCGAGCAGTTTGGTCAGTTCTGCCTCTTTGGTGCCCGACACGGGAACGGTCGTGTCCACCAGCTCGTCGTAGAACGCCTGGACGCTCTCCAGCGACGCCGGGTTGATGCCCGAGACCACCTTAGGAGTCTCCTTGAAACCCCAGACCTTGTTACCGGGGTCGATGCGCTCAGGGCTGTAGCCCACGAAGAAATCGGTACCTGCGGTCAGGCCCGAGCCGCTTTCGAGAATAGGAACGAGAAGCTCCACTGTGGTGCCCGGATAGGTCGTCGATTCGAGAACGACGGTGGCGCCAGGACGGATGTACGGAGCCAACGACGCGGCCGACTGCTCGATGAAGCTGAGGTCGGGAAGCGAATCACGGAGCGGGGTGGGCACGGTGATGACCGCGATGTCGAACCCCTCGACGTCGACATACTCCGTCGTGGCGATATAACGACCGCCCTCGGTCGCGGAGGCGAGAGTCGCATCCGAGATGTCGTCTACGTACGACGTGCCCGCCTGCAGCAGACCGATACGGTTCGTATCGAGATCGATTCCGACGACGTCGTGACCGACCTCGACCGCCCTCATAGCGACTGGCAATCCGACGTAACCCTGACCGACGACGACTGTCTTCATGTTATTGCTCTCTGTAGAGATGGCCGCGTTGCGGCGGCACGGATTATCTGGGTTGTGGTGAAGAGGGGATTGGAGAACGAGGTCGCTGCTACTGCGCGGCCGGCAGCTCGGCGAGCGAGTCAGTCGCCAAAGCGGTCTTGACGGCGTCGAGGCCGGCCTGGTCGACGTTGACGATCGACTGACCTCCGACGGAGCCGGTACCGGCCGTGGGGACGGTGAAGAAGTGCATTCCCGATCGATCCATCGAGCGCAGGCTGACACCGAGCGACGCGATCGTTCCGACGTCGAACTCCTGGTCGACGGTGAGATAAGGCGACATCGCCTCGACGAAGTCCGAGATCTTGCCCGGGTCGGTCAACGTCGACCGGTTCAGGATGGTGTCGGCGAGACCTCGGACGAACGCCTGCTGGTTCTTCACTCGAGTGAAGTCCGCGTCGGCGAATGCGTAGCGCTCGCGCACGAACGCCAACGCTGCATCACCCTCTAGCCGTGTGGCTCCCGCTGGATAGGAGAAGCCAGCCTTCGTGGTGAAGGCCTGAGGCGAGACCACATCGACTCCGCCGAGAGCCGTGGTCATGCCCTTGAAGCCCTCGAAGTCGATGATGGCGACGTGATCGATTCGTACACCCAGCAGCTGCTCCACCGTCTGCACGGTCAGGGGCGAGCCGCCGTAGGCGAAGGCTGCGTTGATCTTGTTCTGGCCGTAGCCGGGGATGTCGACGTAGAGGTCGCGCATGATCGACATCACGTAGATGTTCTCGCGGTCGGCGTCGACGTGCACGAGCATCATCGAGTCGGTGCGCTGGTCGGACGCCGAGGCGTCGTCGATCGTCGCGGCGTCTGCCCGGGAGTCCGAACCCATCAGCAGGATGTTCATGGCGCCGTCGGTCGTCGCCTCGGGGCGCGTGGACTCCTCCGGGAACGCCTGGGGGATCTTCGTCGCGTTGTCGTTGAACGAGTCGGCGAGGCGGGAGGCGTAGACGCCACCGACGACACCGACGGCCACGAGAGCCGCGACGAGCACCGCCGCGACCACGATGAAGAAGACCGCGACCTTCGACAGCCGACGCTTGCGCTTGCCGACGGGAGCGGGATCGTTCTCGTCGTTCGACGTCAGCGTGAAGATGTCGCTCATACTTACGGCTCCCCTGGCTCGTGGTCACGGATCTCGGCCCGAGCTCTCACGACTATAACGTGAGGGCGACTGATCTTCGAAGACGAGACGACGAACGCCCCGCCTGAGTCAGGCGGGGCGTTCGTGATCCGACGGAGTGTGACAGCGGCCGATGGTGGAGATGGGGGGAATTGAACCCCCGTCCATCGCTGAGATTGCACGCATTCTACGGGCGTAGCCAGATGAGACGTTCTGCTCGGCCCCGACCTTTGCTACTGGCTTCTAGGTCGACGGGCCCAGCCCGAGTGCAAGTCCCGCGTGACCCTCAGGCGTAGTCACGCAGCTAGCCCTCTAGATGACGTCAGGCTCTGATTAGAAGGCGGTCACCAGACTGACGGACTCCATGTGGCTCTACTGCTTACGCAGCGAGAGCGAAGTCAGTGCGCTTGTTATTGGCACTTATTGTTTTCCAGAGATCGTTTACGAGATAACCCTGGATCCTCGGCCCGCTTCTCGTTCGCACACAGGCGATGTCGAAACCGATCATCCCCATGAGGGGCCGTTGTCACACTCTGTGGAGTTGTCGTGATGGAGCCGACCGCGGTGTTCTGCGGCCTTCCAGTGTAAGGCACGCCGTACCTCCTCGGCTACTCCCCCAGGTGCTTGCGCGCCGAGATCGCGGCCTGCGCCTCACGCGTCGCCGTGCGCTCGCGCAGCGTCTGCCGCTTGTCGTACTCGCGCTTTCCCTTGGCCACGGCGATCTCGACCTTGGCCCG
The DNA here is from genome assembly GCF_034045305.1 of Frigoribacterium sp. CFBP9029. Taxonomy (NCBI): domain Bacteria; kingdom Bacillati; phylum Actinomycetota; class Actinomycetes; order Micrococcales; family Microbacteriaceae; genus Frigoribacterium; species Frigoribacterium sp. CFBP9029. The sequence goes on along the minus strand of NZ_JAXCWB010000009.1, from coordinate 52,357 downwards.
GCCGTCGCTGAAGTAGATCTTGAGCGGCACGATCGTGAAGCCGCCCTCCTTGGTCTTCTGGCCGATCTTGTCGATCTCCTGGCGGTGCAGCAGCAGCTTGCGCTTGCGCCGCGGCGCGTGATTGTTCCAGGTGCCCTCGGTGTACTCGGGGATGTGCACCGCGTCGAGCCAGGCCTCGTTGGCGTCGACGAACGCGTAGCCGTCGACCAGCGACGCCCTACCCTGACGGAGCGACTTCACCTCGGTGCCGCTCAGCACGATGCCGGCCTCGTAGGTGTCTTCGATGGTGTAGTCGTGGCGCGCGCGGCGGTTGGTGGCCACGACCTTCTCGCCGCGTTCTTTCGCCACAGGTGCCTCCTGGTCGTTCGGATGATGGTTCTGCCGGTAGCAGGCAGCCTGTCAGTATACCTGCGGTTGCGACGGCAGGAGGCGCGGTGCCGGTCGGACCGGCACCGCGCCTCCTGCAGGCATCTGCTTCTGGGGCTCCGCTAGCGGATCAGACCTTGAGGTACCGGCGGATGGCGATGTTGGCCGAGAGGCCCGCGAGCACGATGCCGACCAGGATGACCAGCGGGACGACCAGTGCGGTGTCGCGCAGGCCGACGAACGGGGTGCCCACGAAGTTCACCGCCAGATAGCCCTTGACGAAGAAGTTGACGATCGCGACGATCGCACCGCCCGCGAGCAGGGATCCGATCAGCGCGGCGATCACCCCCTCGAGGATGAACGGCGTCTGGATGAACGTGTTCGACGCACCCACCAGCCGCATGATGCCGAGCTCTCGCCGCCTGCTGAAGGCGCTCAGCCGGATGGTCGTCGCGATCAGCAGGACGGCCGCGATCAGCATCAGCACGGCGATGCCGATGGCCGTGTAGCTGGCGGCGTTCAGCACCGAGAAGATCGGGTCGAGGTAGGCCCGCTGGTCGACGACGCTCTGCACCCCGGCGAGACTCGAGAGGCTCTCGGTGAGGACGTCCGACTGGGTCGGGTCCTTCAGGTTGACCCAGAAGGTCTCGTTCAGGTACGACGGCTGCACGAACTCGGTCGCAGGGCTGTCGGCGAACTGCGTCGTGAAGCGGTCGTAGGCGTCTTGCTGCGTCTCGAAGTACGAACGGTCGACGAACGGCTGCAGCACCTCGGAGTCGAGCTGCGCCTGCACCGCGTCGATCTGGTCTTGCGTGGCCTTCGCACCCGTGCAGTTGCCGGTCGTGTCGGTGTCGGTGCAGAGGTACACGGCCACCTGGGCCTTGTCGTACCAGTAGCCCTTCATCTGATTGATCTGCATCTGCAGCAGTGCCGCCGTGCCGACGAAGGTCAGCGAGATGAAGGTCACGAGCACCACGGCGACGACCATGGAGACGTTGCGCCGCAGGCCGCTGCCGACTTCGCTGAGGACGAGTCCGAGTCTCATTCGTCGGCCCCTCTCAGGCTCAGGTCTTCGACCCCGATGGCTTGGATGGGCACCGCCTGCGTCTGGTAGCCGCCCTCGCGCTCGTCGCGCAGGATGTTGCCGGCGCTGAGCTCGATGACGCGGCGCTGCATCTGGTCGACGATGCCGGCGTCGTGGGTGGCCATGATGACGGTGGTGCCGCCGGAGTTGATCCGCTCGAGCAGCGTCATGATGCCGGCGCTGGTCGAGGGGTCGAGGTTACCGGTCGGCTCGTCGGCGAGGAGGACGGCGGGCTTGTTGACGATCGCGCGGGCGATGGCGACGCGCTGCTGCTCGCCACCCGAGAGCTCGTGCGGCAGACGGTGCTGCTTGCCGACCAGACCGACCATCTTCAGCACGTCGGGGACGGCCTCCTGGATGAAGCCCTTGCTCTTGCCGATCACCTGCAGGCTGAACGCGACGTTGTCGAACACGTTCTTCTGCGGCAGCAGCCGGAAGTCCTGGAAGACCACGCCGATGTTGCGACGGAAGTACGGCACCTTGCGGCTCGAGAGCGTGCTGAGACGCTGCCCGAGCACGTGGATCTGCCCCGCCGACGGCTTCTCCTCCTTCAGCACGAGCCGGAGGAAGCTCGACTTGCCGGAGCCGCTGGCCCCGACCAGGAACACGAACTCGCCCTTGAGGATCTCGAGGGTGACCGCGTTGAGCGCCGGTCGGGGATTGCCGACGTAGACCTTGGTGACTTCATCAAACCGAATCATGACGGTGGCTACCCTAAGCGCCAGCCCCGGTGATCACCGCAGCGACGCGCACGCCTGGGGGCTATGAATCCCCTGGGATGCCGAGGAGGCGCGGTGCCGGTCGGCGGGCAGCGGCGGCGGCTCAGGAGCGTGCGTCAGGAGTCGTCGCGCTTGCGCCAGCGGATGCCCGCCGAGATGAAGCCGTCGAGGTCGCCGTCGAAGACGTTCGACGGGTTGTTGACCTCGTGCTCGCTGCGCAGGTCTTTGACCATCTGGTACGGCGCGAGCACGTAGCTGCGGATCTGGTCGCCCCAGCTGGCGGTGATGTTGCCGGCGAGCTCTTTCTTCCTCGCGTTCTCCGCCTCCTTCTGCAGGAGCAGGAGACGGGACTGCAGCACGCGCATGGCGGCGGCCCGGTTCTGGATCTGGCTCTTCTCGTTCTGCATCGACACGACGGTGCCCGTGGGGATGTGCGTCAGGCGGACGGCCGAGTCGGTCGTGTTGACGGACTGACCACCGGGCCCGGACGACCGGAAGACGTCGACGCGGATGTCGTTCTCGGGGATCTCGATCGACTCGGTCTCCTCCATCAGAGGGATGACCTCGACCGCGGCGAAGCTCGTCTGACGCTTGCCCGCGGCCCCGAACGGGCTCATGCGGACGAGCCGGTGCGTGCCCGCCTCGACGCTGAGGGTGCCGAAGGCGTAGGGCGCGTCGATCTCGAAGGTGGCGCTCTTGATGCCGGCCTCTTCGGCGTAGCTGGTGTCCATCACGGTCGCCGACATGCCGTGCTTCTCGGCGTAGCGGAGGTACATGCGCAGCAGCATCTCGGCGAAGTCGGCGGCGTCGACCCCGCCGGCGCCGGCGCGGATCGTGATGACGGCGGGCCGCGGGTCGTACTCGCCGTCGAGCAGGGTCTGCACCTCGAGGGTGTCCATCATCTTCTGCAGGGCCTTGAGCTCGACCTGCGCTTCGTCGGCGCTCTCTTGATCGTCGCCGTCGTTGGCCATCTCGACCAGCACCCCGAGGTCGTCGAGGCGCTGCTCGGTCGTCTCGAGCTTCTCGAGCTCGGCCTGCCGGTGGCTGAGCGCGCTCGTGACCTTCTGCGCGTTCTCCGTGTCGTCCCACAGGTCGGGGGCGGACGCCTTCTCGCTGAGCTCGGCGATCTCGGCCACCAGACGGTCTTGCCCGATCACCGCGCGGATGTCTTCGAACGTGGCCCGGAGGGCGGCAATCTGCTCAGAGAAATCCAGTGCGATCATGGTGACCGAGCTTACCGGGCGCGGCCGACACCCGCGTCTCGCAGGGCCAGGTCGGCCAGTCGCCTCACCGTGTCGGCGTCGCCGGCCCGCCAGGCGGCGACCGGGTCCGGGGTCATGGCCGCGAGTTCGCGCGCGTCGAGCGTCGACAGCGCCCGCAGGGCGAGCAGGTCGTCGCCGCCGGGGCTGCGCAGCAGGGCCGACACCGAGGAGGCGCGGCGCACGAACGCGATCCGTCGCCTCAGCCACGTCAGCAGGATCACCACGACGGGCAGACCCGCGACCAGGAGGCCGACCACGAGGGAGGCGGTGCCCACCGCCTCCTGCTGGTCCCGCCCTGCAGCCACCAGCGTCGACGCCGCGTCGCTCGCACCGATGAACGGGCGCCCCGCGGCCTCGCCCACGAGCGGCAGACCCGAGATGGACTCGGCCGCGTCGCCCATCGACTGCTGGAACCCCAGCCCCGCGTCTTCGACCCGACGCCCCAGCTCGGCGAACGTGCGGACGAACGCCGCCGCCGTGAGACCGGCCACGACCGCCGCGACCAGGAGCGCGAGCGCCACGACGTCGGAGGTGATCTGACGCGCACGGACCGCCGTCGACGCCGAATAGAGCTGCATCGCCCCAGTCTGCCCGCCCTGCGCGTGCGCGCGCTCTCGCGCGCCGCGCGCCGCGCGCCCCGCGCGCTCCGCGGCGAGCCACCCCCGCACCGAAGTGACCCGACCGGGCCATCCGACGCCCCGCGGGGGTCCCGACGGGTCACCTCGGTTCGCAGCAAGCGAGGTAGCCGCAATACGCGCCGCACCGCTCCGCTGCACCATCGAAGTGACCCAACCGGGCCATCCGACGCCCCGCAGGGGTTCCGACGGGTCACCTCGATTCGCAGCGAGCGAGGTATCGACGGATCCGGGCCGTGAGGACGGCCGCGGCCGCGCCGTACAGGTCGTCACGACTGACCAGCACGACGCGCCAGCCCTCGTCCTCGAAGCGCTCGCGGCGGGCCAGGTCGTAACGCCATGTCTCCAGATCGGTGCGATGGTGATCGCCCTGATACTCGAGTGCGAGCCGGCACCACCCGTAGCTGAGATCGGGCTTGCCGAGATACGACCCGTCCGCCGCGTACCGCTTGACGTTGACCTCGGGCTCGGGCAGCCCCGCCCGCACGATCAGCAGCCGGAGGTCCGTCTCCTGCGGCGAGTCGACCCCCGGCCGCACGAGCTCGAGCGCCTCCCTGAGCCGCCGGATGCCAGGGCGACCCCGCACCGACGCCGCCGCCTGCAGAGTCGTGACGGGGAGCTCACGCGCGAACGCGTGGTTCGACCACGACCCGGCCATCGCGTCTCCGAGACGGACCAGGTCGTCGAGGCCCATGTCGTTCGCCGCCTGCACGAGCGCTTCGACCGGGTCGGCCACCGGGAGACCGCCGATGTCGTGGAGCGTGGCGGGGACGAGGCGGTGGCCGACGACACCGGCCCGACGACGCTGGCGGGATCGAGTCGTGCCGATGTGCAGAGGCCCGGGCTCGGAGCGGCGGGGAGTCGGCAGCCCGGCGAGCGCGAGCGCCGTTTCGTGGGCGAAGTACTCGTCGAGGCGCAGCAGGGGTGCGAACTCGCGACACCGGCCGACCAGCCCCTCGGCCTGCGACGGCGACCGGACACCGTGGAAGGGCGAGCGGAGATCGTGGGCCCGGAGGCGGTGGGGCGCGACGCCGTGCGACAGCGCCGTCGCCGTCGAGAACGGGCCCCGGGCCAGTGGCGGAGGCAGAGGACGTGGGTGCATGGGGCCATGCTCGCTCCCGCCCCGCGGCGTCTCGGGGGGTGGGGCCCGGTGCTGTGGATGGCCCGAGCATCGCGCCCCCTGTGGAGGACGCGCGTCGGCTGCCCGCGCCGCCCCCGCCGCATCGAAGTGACGCGAAGCGGGCCCTCCGAGCCGCACAGGCCCCGCTTTGCGTCACCTCGATGAACGGGGCGCGGCGAAGCCGTACCGCTAACCCCGCACACCACGTCGAGGTGACCCGAAACGCGCCCTCCGCACCGCAGAAGGCCCGCTTCGCGTCACCTCGACGGAACCCGCGGCGATGCGGCACTGCGTGCACCCTCGCGCTACATCCATGTGACTCGAAACGCGCCCTACGCTTCGCGGAAGGCCCCCTTCGCGTCACCTCGATAAACGGGGCGCGGCGACGCCGCACCGTGCACCCCGCGCGCTACGTCCATGTGACTCGAAACGCGCCCTCCGCACCGCAGAAGGCCCCCTTCGCGTCACCTCGATGAACGGGGCGCGGCGACGCAGCACTGCGCGCACCCCGCGCGCTACGTCCATGTGACTCGAAACGCGCCTTCCGAGCCGCAGAAGGCCCGCTTCGCGTCACCTCGATGAAAACGGGGCGCGGCGACGCCGTACCGCGCACCCCGCACACCACGTCGAAGTGACGCGAAACGCGCCCTTCGAGCCGTGAGAGGCCCGCTTCGCGTCATTTCGATGGAGCAAGCGCGGAGCGCAGCGCAGCGCGCAGCGCTACCGTGCGCCGAGGGCGGGCGCGCGGTCGGCGTAGCCGGCACGTCCGGCCCGCGCGACCGCGTCCGGCAGCGCCGCGAGCAGAGCGTCGACGTCGGCAGCGGTCGACGTGTGCCCCACGGTCATGCGCAGGGCGCCGCGTGCCTCGTCGTCGCTCAACCCCATCGCCAGCAGCACGTGCGACGGCTCGGGGATCCCCGCCTGGCACGCCGACCCGGTCGACACGCTCACCCCCGCGGCGTCGAGCAGGAACAGCAGCGAGTCGCCCTCGCACCCCTCGAACGTGAAGTGCGCGTTGCCGGGCAGCCGGTCGACGGGATCGCCGCGCAGCACCGCCCCCGGCACCGCCGCACGCACCCCGTCGATCAGCCGGTCGCGCAGCGGCGCGTAGTCGACATGCGGCTGTTCGGCCGCGACGGCGAAGGCCACGGCCGCCGGGGCGTCCTGTGTGCCCGATCGCACCTGCCGCTGCTGCCCGCCGCCGTGGATCAGCGGGACGACCGTCGCCGCCCGCGACAGCACGAGCGCGCCGATGCCGATCGGGCCGCCGATCTTGTGGGCGCTGACGCTGAGTGCGGCGAGCCCCGACGCGCCGAAGTCGATCGGCACCTGCCCGTACGCGGCCACCGCGTCGGAGTGCACCGGCACCCCGTGCGCCCCGGCGAGCGCCACCACCTCGGACACCGGCTGCATCGTGCCGACCTCGTTGTTGGCCCAGAGCAGGCTGACGAGCGCCACGTCGTCGTGGGCGTCGAGCGCCTCGGCGAGCGCGTCGAGGCGCACCCGGCCGACGGCGTCGAGCGGGATCCACGTGACGACGGCGCCCTCGTAGCGCTCGAGCCATTCGACGGTGTCGACGGTCGCATGGTGCTCGCCGGCGGCGACGAGGAGGCGCGGGCGGGGTCGATCGGACTGCCGCGCCCACCAGAGGCCCTTGACGGCGAGGTTGACCGACTCGGTGCCGCCCGAGGTGAAGACGACCTCGATGGGTTCGCAGCCGAGGGTCGCCGCGACGCGCTCGCGGGCCTCTTCGAGCACGCGCTTGGCGTTCTGGCCCGCGCTGTGGATCGACGAGGGGTTGCCGACCGCGCTGAGAGCCTCGGTGTACGCCGCGATGGCGGCCGGGTGCATCGGCGTGGTGGCGGCGTGGTCGAGGTAGACGGTCATGTCGGTTCTTCGAGCATCGAGGGCGGGCGAGGGCCGGCGCGGGAGGGCGCAGGCAGGAGGCGCGGGTCGAGCCGGTGCCGACCCGTCATCTACTGTAAGTGCCGTGTCCGACATCGACCCCCTGCGCGACCTCGGCCTGACCCAGGGCCCCGAGGGGCCGACCCTCCGGGTGTGGTCCGCCTCGGCCACCCGCATCGACCTCGTGATCGACGACGCGCCGCACGACCGCGTCGTGCCGCTGACCCGAGGCGACGGTGACGTGTGGAGCGCGACCGACCCCTCTCTCACGCCCGGCCGCCGATACTGGCTCCACGCCGACGGCCCCTCGGGCGGCGGCCACGCCTTCGACCCGTCGCTCGAGCTGCTCGACCCGTACGCCCGCGGGCTCGGCCGCACGGGGCGCGGCGGCTGGCAGTCGGCCGTCGTCGACGAGTCGTTCGACTGGGGCGGCGTCGCCAAGCCGCGCACGCCCCTCGACCGGGTGGTCGTCTACGAGGCGCACGTGCGGGGGCTGACCCGCCTGGCGCCGTTCGTCCCCGAAGAGCTGCGCGGCAGCTACGCGGGGCTCGCCGCCGAGCCGACGATCGAGTACCTGAAGTCGATCGGCGTCACCGCCGTGCAGCTGCTCCCGGTGCACCAGCACGTCGACGAGCAGCGTCTCGTCGCCCAGGGCATCGAGAACTACTGGGGCTACAACACCCTGTCGTACTTCGCTCCCCACACGGCGTACGCGAGTCGCGACGCCCAGCTGGCCGGCGCCTCCGCCGTCCTCCGCGAGTTCAAGGGCATGGTGCGGCTGCTGCACGAGGCGGGCATCGAGGTCTACCTCGACGTCGTCTACAACCACACGGCCGAGGAGGGGGCGGACGACGGGCCGATCACGAGCCTCCGCGGGCTCGACGGGTCCGGTTATTACAGGCACGACGCCGACGGCCGACCCGTCGACGTCACCGGCTGCGGCAACTCGATCGACACGAGCACCCCGGCCGCGTCGCGTCTGGTGCTCGACTCGCTGCGCTACTGGGCGAACGAGGTGCAGATCGACGGCTTCCGCTTCGACCTGGCGGCGACCCTCGGCCGCGGCGCCGACCACGTCTTCGATCCCGAGCACCCCCTCCTCGCGGCGATCGTCTCCGACCCGGCGCTCGAGGGCGTGAAGATGATCGCCGAGCCGTGGGACGTCGGGATGGGCGGCTGGCAGACGGGCGCGTTCCCCCACGGCTGGATCGAGTGGAACGACCGGTTCCGCAACCGCACCCGCGAGTTCTGGCTGACCGACGTCGCGGCCGCGCGGGCGAACGGCCTGCCGCCGTCGGGTCTCGGCAGCTTCGCCTCGAAGCTCAGCGGCTCGAGCAACATCTTCGCCCACGAGCGGGGGCCGCTCGCCGGGGTCGGCTTCGTCACGGCGCACGACGGATTCACGCTGCTCGACCTCGTGTCGTACGACGCGAAGCACAACCTGACCAACGGAGAGGGGAACCGCGACGGCACCGACGACAACCGGTCGTTCAACCACGGCATCGAGGGCCACAGCGACAACCCGTGGATCTCGGACGCCCGCCGGCGTTCGATGCGGAACCTGCTCGCGACGCTCTTCGTCTCGGCGGGCATCCCGATGCTGACGGCGGGCGACGAGCGCGGGCGCACCCAGCACGGCAACAACAACGGCTACTGCATCGACAGCGAGCTGACCTGGGTCGACTGGTCGGACGAACCGTGGCAGGTGGCGCTCCGCGACGACGTCGCCGCGCTCGCCCGGCTGCGGGCCGAGAACCCCGCGCTGCGGCCCGTCCGGTTCGGCGTCGACGGAGCCTGCACCCTGAGCGCCACCCAGATGTCGTGGCATTCGGCCTCGGGCGCCGAGATGCAGCCCGGCGAGTGGAACGACGCGGCGGTGCGCACGCTCCAGTACCTGGCCACCTCGACCCCGGAGCACGAGGCGCCGAACAGCGTGCTCGTCATCGTGCACGGCGCCGAGACGATCATCGAGGTGACCCTGCCGACCGTCGACGGCGTCGAGGGCTACGAGCCCCTCTGGTCGAGCGACGACCGTCGACTGCCCGACGCCGGCCGACCGGGCGAGACGGTGTCGATCTCGGGCCCGACGGTCGTCGTGTACCGCGTCGGCTAGGGCGACGGCCGTGTCGGAACGTCGCATCGAGGGCACGCTGAGCAGCTGGAACGACGACCGCGGCTTCGGGTTCCTCACCCCGGACGCGGGCCGGGGCCGGGTCTTCGTCCACATCACGGCCTTCAGCGGCGGATCGGCGCGACCGCGCGTCGGCGAGCGGTACGCGTACACGGTCGACCGCCACGGCGACCGCGGGCCCGAGGCGGTGAGAGTTGCTCCCTCGGGCACGACCTGGTCGGCGCCGCGCGCCCGACCCGCGCGCCCCTCCTCGCGGGGTCGTCTCGCCGTCGCCGGGGCCGTCGTCGTCGCGCTCGCCCTGACCGTCGTCGCCCTGTCGCCGATCGCCAGCGTGTGGTCCACCGGGTCTCAGGCCGGGACAGCCGGCGTGTGGTCGCTCGATCCGCCCGTGCTGGCGGGTCGGCTCGCCGTCGTCGGGGCCGTCGCACTGCTGAACCTCGCGACCGCCGTCGCCTACGCCGTCGACAAACGGGCCGCCCGACTGGGGCTCCGACGGATCCCCGAGCGGAGCCTGCTGCTCTGCGGTCTGCTCGGCGGCTGGCCGGCCGCCGTCGTCGCACAGCAGCTGCTGCGGCACAAGACGGGCAAGCCCGCGTTCCGGCGCGTGTTCGCCGCGACCGTCGCCCTGAACCTCGTCGCCGTGGCGGCCGTCGCCGCAGCCTTCGCAGCGAGCGCCTGAGCCGGGTCGGGAGCACCGCACGCACGGGCACCGGCGGCGACCGGACCGGTTCGGGCCGGGTCCGGGCGCGCGCCGTCGCTCGTCGTGTTCGTCGTCGCACGCGACGGCCTCGGGTCCGGGCCGTCGTTGCATCCGGCGGGGTGTCAGCAGTGCGACACCGCCGATCGACGGGCGCCGGGCTCTCGGGGCGGATATCGCCCCGGGCGGGCAGGCCGCGTCGTCGTCCCCGACTGTAGCGGTCCCCCAAACGGCCGACAAGCGCGTCCGGTCGCGTACCCGCACCCCAATCCGGGGGTCACCCCGAGACAGCTCGGACGACCGGTGGCACGACCCCGACTCGACCATCGGACGACCATCGATCGACCGTCGGATCAGCTCTCGGATCGACCCTCGGAGGACCCTGCGGACCGCCCCTCGGACGCACCCTCGGACGCGTTGTCGGACCGGCCGGCCGACCGTCTCCCGCGACCCCGCCCGCGCCGCCGCTCCGCGCGATGCGCGACGAGACCCGAGGTGATCATGTACCCGGCGTAGCCGAAGAGGGCGACCGCCAGCAAGGGCACGATCCAGGCCCGCGCCTGACCGTTGACGGCCTGGTTCACGAAGCCGAGCCACGGGACGCTGTACCAGAGGGTGCCGCGCACCTGCACGGGCAGCACGGCCTTCTCGTCGGCGGCGGAGTTGTTGTCGCCCTTCGTCACGAACGACGTGGTGCCGTCCGACGCCGACACGATCTCGATCACCCGGTGGCTGATCACCTCGGGCCGACCGGACTCGATCTGATACGTCATGACATCGCCGACCCGCACATCCTCGGTGGCCGTCGGGCGGACGACGAGCAGCGTCCCCGGCGGGAGGCTCGGCTCCATCGAGCTGGTCAGCACGGTCAGAGGCGTCGAACCGGTCGCCTTGGGCACGATGACGAGCAGCACCGCGAGCGCGACGACCACCAGCAGCAGCCCCGCGCTGAGCCCGACGCCGATGCTGTGCAGCAGCCCCCGTTCCGCCGAGGAGGCGCGGCGCGCGGTCACAGACGCCTCCGGTCGGTCATGCGGGGCCCTCCGACGAGCAGGCTCGGCGCCTCGACGAGGTGCTCGCCCGAGTCGGCCCGGTCGCCGGCGTCGTCCGCGTCGCCGCGGTCGCGGCGACGCCGCCCGAGGGCGACGTACCCGCCGCCGAGCAGGGCCAGCACGCCCACGGCGATCGGCAGCCACTCCCCCGGCAGCGGGACGCTGACGAACGGGATCTCTCCCACGACGGCATCCGAGCCGTCGTCCGCCGTCGCACCGCCGTCGACGCCCTCTCCGCCGGAGGAGGCCTCGATCGAGACCGCCCCGGTCGCCGGTCTCACGGCACTCGTCACGGAGCCCGACGATGCGGATCCGGCTGACGTCGAGCCGCCGGTCGCAGCGAAGCGCGCCTCCTGGTCGTCCGCCCGGTCGCCTGCCGGCCCGGCGCCCGATCCGGTCTCCGAACCGCCGGTCGAGACGCACGGATCCAGCGTCTCGCCGCCCTGACCGGTGAGCGTGACGAGCACGGTGACTCCGACGGACTGCGCCGCCGATGCCTCGGATGCGTCCGCCGCGAGCCGCAGGGCCACGGTGATCGGCGCCTCCTCACCGGCCGGCAGCAGGGTCGAGGGCATGACCACCGAGCACGACGGGGAGTCGAGGGTGACGAGCGGCACGGCCTGCGCGACGGGCGCGGCATCGGCGACGGGCGCCTCCTCGACCAGCGGCAGCACGGACGGCGAGCCGTCGAGCGCGACGCCGTCCGGCTCCGCCTCGCCGCCGAACGTCTCGCCGCCGAGCGCATCGCCGTCGTCGAGCCCCGAGGCCCACGCCGTCACGGACACGTCCTGGGCGAACTCGGTCGTCGAGGAGGTGATCCCGACGATGCGGGCCCCGAGCATGGCCGGCTCCGAGGTCGTGTTCTTGACCCAGAAGGTGCCCGAGGTCGAGCCGCCGGGCACGAGCGGCAGGCCGTCGGCGAACAGCCCGGAGTCGAGACGGGCCTGCCAGAGCCGCCCGTCGTCGCTCACCATCAGCCGCGGCGCGGAGGCCGTGCTCGAGGCGGATGCCGCCCCGGTGGCGCGTGCCGCGGCGAGAGACGGCAGCGCGACGGCGCCGGCGACGGCGAGCGACACCAGCAGGGCCGCCCCGACCGTCGCCCTGCGGAGCGCGGGCCGCCCGATCACGGGCACTGGATGTTCCTCAGGCCGTTCGGGTCGTAACCGCCCACGACCACGCCGGTGGCCGCGATCGCCCCCGGCGCACCGTTCACGACGACGCGGATGTCGACGGTGATCGGCCCGTCGCCGTACGGGTCCTTCGGCAGCGTCTCGCGGGTGAAGCCGAACTCGGGGTAGTGCCCGGTCTCGGTCGCCGTGCCGACCCGGGTCGAGCCGACGAACGAGCCGTACGTCGTCTCGAGAGGGCGATCGGACGGGTCGAAGTGCAGGCGGGCGTAGTAGATGTCGGTGGTCGAGCAGGTCGCCGTCTTGCGGGGCGCGACCGTGTTGTTCTGCACGAAGCTCCGCTGCTGCGGGGAGGCGGTCCACGAACCGGTGGCGAGGGTCGCCCGCAGCACCGGGGTGACGCGACCGAGGGGCGAGGTCGTCGACGTGGACGAGCGGATGCACCAGGCGGCCGAGGCGCCGGCGGCGAGCGAGCCCGTCAGACGAGGAGGCGCGGACCAGGTCCCCGAGACCGACCCCGACCCGACCGCGGCGGACGCCGTGCACGAGGCGCCCGCGGTCGAGCCGCGGGGCACGGGCCAGGCGACGACGGAGACGGAGGCGGCGAGGTCGGCGGAGCTGCCCGAGGCGAGCGACCCCGTGGTCGAGTAGTCGGCGTCGACAGAGCCGGTGTTCGTGAGCGACCAGGTTCCCGTGATCGCCGGAACCGACGCCGTGTAGTCGCGCTGCAGCGAGGTCGGGTCGGTCGTGCTGAGAGCCACGGCGCCCGTCGCGGCTCTCGTGGAGACCGGCGCGCTCGTCGACCAGAGGGCGACGGCGGCGCCCCCGGCGGCGAGGGTCGAGCCGATGACGACGCCGGCCACGACGGCGAGCGCTAGACGCCGACCGGCGGCGACGGGCCGACGGCGGCGCTGAGCGCGACGGCCGGTCACGGAGCGACCTGCGTACCGGCCAGCACGAAGCCGACGGGAGCGCTCTTCGACTGGACGGTGGCGGGAGCGTCGGAGTCGAGGGTGAGGACGAGGCACCCCGTGAGGGACTGACCGGCGGGCAGCGTCGTCCAGGACGAGCCCGTGTCGAGGCTCGCCGCACGGGCCGAGGTGCCGGCCGTCGTGATCGTGCACGCGGTGCCGCTCCGCAGCACGGCGGCGGTGGCGCGCAGCTCGCCGACCACCGCGGCGTCGGTCGACGTCGGCGCGGTGCCCGTGAGACGCAGGGCGAGGGGGACGGTGCCCGTGTTCCTGGCGATGAAGGTGCCCGACACGGAGCGCCCGGGGCCGAGCTTCGCGACGTCGAGGGCCGACACGCTGGTCACCGCGACCCCGGCCGAGCCGGAGGTCACGACCGACGCCGACGTGGTGGCCGAGGTGCCGAAGAGGGCGTAGGTGCCGCCGGCGGTCGCGACGATCGCCAGCAGTCCGATGACGACGATCCCGGTCGCGGACCACAGCGGACGCACGAGACCACCGAGGCCGCGGGCGCCGCGGACGGGCTCGGCGCGGTGACGACGCTGCGTCGTCCCGTGTCGGCTCATCGCGCGGCTCCCGTCTCGGTGGTGGTCGTGATCGTCGGGGATCAGGCGATGGCGCGCTGCTTGAGCGTGAAGGTCAGCTTGCTCAGGTCGAGGGTGCCGTTCATGCTCGCGGCGCCGTCGGTGGCCTGCGGCAGCTCGACGACGAAGGTGACGACGGCGGTGGTGCTGCCGGCCGCGACGGGGCGGACGACGAAGCTGCCGGCGGTCGCGGTGTCGGCGGTGACGCCGGCGGGCAGGGTCGACGAGCCGGCGGCGCTCGAGACGCCCATGGTGGTCACGGCGACGTTCTTGAGCGAACCGGTGATGGAGGCGGCCGAGTAGGTGAGGTCGGCGACGAGGTCGTTGCCCGACGCGTCGATCTTCATGGTCTGCGTGAAGCGGAGCTTGTTGCCGGGGACGATCTTGAACTGCGACACGTCGGAGATCGCGGCGTTCCGGCCGTTCGTGATGTCCGTCCAGGTGCCCGTCCCGCTCGGCGTCAGCGCCAGCGTGCCCGAGGTGACGCTCGCCGCGGCGACCTCGGTGTTGGCGTTCCACAGCGCGAAGGTGCCCGCGCCGCCGAGGAGGAGGGCGATACCGGCGGCAGCGGCGATGGAGCCTTTGACGAGCTTGTTCATGACGATCCGATCAGCCCTCGGGAGGGCGCGACGAGCACCGCTGGCGGCGTCCGTCGGGAGGACGCGCCCAGCGGGGCGGGTGAGAGGGGGAACCGGTCGGTGACGACCGGAGTCTGTGTCGGCGGCGCCGGGCTCTCGGTGGGATGACCGGGCGGGCAGGCCGTGCTGACTCGTACGACACTAGCGGTCCCCCAAAGTGCGGACACGGCGATTTATGCATATGCACTGACCCAGAACGGGGGGCAAAACGAACGCGGCGGTCTGTCCCCACCGGTGCGGACATGATTCTGTACCCCGAAAGGTCCTCTTCAGGTGATCTCGGGGGACGCCGCCCATCACCAGGGCCGACCCCGCCTCAGACCGGGTAGCGTCGCTGGCGTGTCGACTGCATACGAGCCCAAGGTCGGACGGATCCCCGTCACGGCACTGACCCCGACCACCCCTGACCGGGTGTTCCCGACGAAGGCCTTCTCGGGCGAGGTGGTGCCGTTCGGCGCCACCGTGTTCCGCGAAGGCCACGATCTGATCGGTGCCGACCTCCTCCTGGTCGATCCGAACGGTGCGACGACGAGGCACCCGCTCACCGCGGGCATCCCCGGCACCGATCGCTGGACGACCGAGGTCCAGCTGGAGATCGAAGGCGACTGGACCTGGCAGGTCGAGGCCTACACCGACGACTGGGCCACCTGGCTGCACACGGCCGAGATCAAGATCCCCGCCGAGATCGACGTCGACGTCACCTTCGCGCTGGGCAGCGAGCTGCTGACCGCGGCGATCGACGACTACCCCGAGACGGTCCTCGTCCGCGACGCGGCCACGGCCCTCGGCAACCCCTCCCTCTCGGCCGGCGCGCGCCTCCGGGTCGCCACCGACCCGCGCCTGGCCGCCGTCTTCGCGAGCAAGCCGCTCGCCAGCCTCCGCACCCGCAGCGGCACCGAGACCCTGCGCGTCGAGCGGAGCCGGGCCGGGCTCGGCAGCTGGTACGAGTTCTTCCCCCGCAGCGAGGGCGCGAAGAAGCAGGAGGACGGCAGCTGGAAGAGCGGCACGTTCCGCACGGCGGCCCGCCGACTGCCCGCGATCAGCCGCATGGGCTTCGACGTCGTGTACATCCCGCCCGTGCACCCCATCGGCACCACGTTCCGCAAGGGGCCGAACAACACCCTGACGGCCGGGCCCGACGACCCGGGATCGCCCTACGCCATCGGCTCGCCCGACGGCGGGCACGACGCCATCCACCCCGAGCTCGGCACGGTCGCCGACTTCCGCTGGTTCGTCGAGGCCGCGAAGAACAGCGGCCTCGAGCTCGCCCTCGACCTCGCGCTGCAGTGCTCGCCCGACCACCCCTGGGTCGCCGAGCACCCCGAGTGGTTCACGACCCTGCCCGACGGCACGATCGCGTACGCCGAGAACCCGCCGAAGAAGTACCAGGACATCTACCCCCTGAACTTCGACAACGACTACGACGGTCTCAGTCGCGAGGTGCTCCGCATCGTGCGCTACTGGATCGACCTCGGCGTCACCATCTTCCGCGTCGACAACCCGCACACGAAGCCGGTCCGCTTCTGGGAGTGGCTGCTGCACGAGATCCGCGGCACGAACCCCGAGGTGGTGTTCCTGTCGGAGGCGTTCACCAAGCCCGCCATGATGCAGGCGCTCGCCCAGGTCGGATTCCACCAGTCGTACACGTACTTCACCTGGCGCAACGAGAAGTGGGAGCTCGAGGAGTACCTCACCGAGCTGTCGAAGGAGACGAGCGGCTGGCTCCGGCCCAACCTCTTCGTCAACACCCACGACATCCTCACCCCGTACCTGCAGTACGGCGGCCCGTCGGCGTACAAGATCCGTGCGGCGATCGCCGCGACGGCGTCGCCGACCTGGGGCGTCTACTCGGGCTACGAGCTGATCGAGGACGTCGCGCGCCCCGGCAGCGAAGAGAACATCGACAACGAGAAGTACGAGTTCAAGCCGCGTGACTGGGCCGCCGCCGAGGCGGCCGGCGCCTCGATCGCGCCGTACCTCACCCAGCTGAACCGCATCCGCGCATCGCACCCCGCGCTGCGTCAGCTGCGCAACCTCGAGGTCCACTCGAGCGACGACGACGCCGTGCTCGTCTACTCGAAGTACCTGTCACGCGCCCACACCCGCAGCGGTCGCGCCGACGCCGTGATCGTCGTCGCCAACGTCGACCCGCACTCGGCCCGCGAGACCACCGTGCACCTCGACGTGACGAAGTTCGGCCTGACCCCCGGCGGCACGTACACGGTCCGAGACCTGATCACCGGCCAGTCGTGGACGTGGGGCGACGACAACTACGTCCGCCTCGACGCCTTCGTCGAGCCCGTGCACGTCTTGACCGTCGACCTCAACCGCGCACCGTAGGAGCACCCGAGATGACCTCCCCCTTCACCCCCGCGCCCGCGGAGGACCCGACGCCCGCCGACGTCCCGGTCGACCTGACCGTCGAGCAGACACCCGCCGAGCAGATGTCCGCCGCGCAGGAGCCCGTCGAGCAGCCCACCGTGGCGCCGACCGCACCCGACCTCGACGACGCCGAGGTCGCGGCCGCCGCGGAGGGTCGTCACGGCCACCCGCACGCGCTGCTCGGCGAGCACACCCGCGACGGGGTGACCGTCGTTCGCGTAGTCCGACCGCTGGCCGCCACGGTCACGGTGACCGGCGCCTCCTCGGAGGTCGTGACCCTCGAGCACGTGGGCCACGGACTCTGGCAGGGCGTCGCCGACGCGCCGCTCGGCGGCTACGAGATCGAGGCGAGCTACGAAGGAGGCGCGCCCTGGGTCGCCGACGATCCGTACCGCTTCTCCCCCACGGTCTCCGAGCTCGACCTCTACCTGTTCGGCGAGGGCCGCCACGAGCAGCTCTGGAACGTGCTCGGCTCGCACGTCCGCGAGCACGACGGCGTCACCGGCACCTCGTTCGCCGTCTGGGCCCCGCACGCGCACGCCGTCCGTGTGATCGGCGAGCTCAACGGCTGGTACGGCGCGCTGCACGCTCTGCGTCGCCTCGACGGCAACGGCGTGTGGGAGATCTTCGTGCCCGGTGTGACCGAGGGCGCGTACAAGTACGAGATCCTCACGCCCGACGGCGTCTGGGTCGAACGCGCCGACCCGATGGCGCGCCGGTCGGAGGTCCCCCCGGCCACCGCCTCCCTCATCACCCGCTCGGAGCACACCTGGTCGGACGACGCGTGGCTCGAGAAGCGCGCCGCGAGCGACCAGCACGCCGGCCCGATGAGCGTCTACGAGATGCACGTCGGCTCGTGGCGCCCGGGGCTCGGCTACCGCGAGCTGGCCGACCCGCTGGTCGACTACGTCACGGCCCTCGGCTTCACGCACGTCGAGTTCATGCCGCTCGCGCAGCACCCGTTCGGCGGCTCGTGGGGCTACCAGGTGACCGGTTACTACGCGGCGCAGAGCACCTACGGCTCGCCCGACGACCTGCGCTACCTGATCGACCGCCTGCACCAGGCGGGCATCGGCGTGATCATGGACTGGGTGCCCGGGCACTTCCCGAAAGACGAATGGGCCCTGGGCAACTTCGACGGGCGCGCCGTCTACGAGCACTCCGACCCGCGTCGCGGCGAGCAGCCCGACTGGGGCACCCTCGTCTTCAACTTCGGCGACTCGCAGGTGCGCAACTTCCTGGTCGCGAACGCCCTGTACTGGCTCGAGGAGTTCCACATCGACGGACTGCGCGTCGACGCCGTCGCCTCGATGCTGTACCTCGACTACAGCCGCAACGACGGCGAGTGGCTGCCCAACGACCACGGCGGCCGCGAGGCCACCGAGGCGATCTCGTTCCTGCAGGAGGCGAACGCCACCGCGTACAAGCGCCACCCCGGCATCGTGATGATCGCGGAGGAGAGCACCAGCTGGCCCGGCGTCTCGCGTCCGACCAGCGAGGGCGGCCTCGGCTTCGGCCTGAAGTGGAACATGGGCTGGATGCACGACACCCTCGACTACGTCGAGAAGGACCCGATCCACCGCTCGTACCACCACGGCGAGATCACCTTCTCGTTCCACTACGCCTGGAGCGAGAACTTCATGCTGCCGATCTCGCACGACGAGGTCGTCTACGGCAAGGGCTCGCTCATCGAGAAGATGCCCGGCGACGACTGGCAGAAGCGCGCCAACCTGCGCGCCTACCTCGCCTACATGTGGGGCCACCCCGGCAAGCAGCTGCTCTTCATGGGCTCCGAGTACGGCCAGCCCACCGAATGGAGCCAGGAGGCCGGTCTCGACTGGTCGGTGCTCGACCGCCACGAGCACCAGCAGATCTTCGACCTCGTCTCGAAGCTGAACAGCGTGTACCGCGCCGAGAAGGCGCTCTGGGCGCACGACTTCGACACCGAGGGCTTCGAGTGGATCGACGGAGGCGCGGCGCAGCAGAGCGTCGTCGCCTTCATGCGGAAGTCCGGCGACGGCGAGAGCGTGGCCGTGCTCGCCAACTGGTCGGGTCAGCCCGTGCAGATGCGCTTCGGGTTCCCCGAGGCGGGCACCTGGCACGAGGTGCTCAACACCGACGCCGTCGAGTTCGGCGGCTCGGGGGTCGGCAACTACGGCTCGGTCGTCGCGACGGACAGTCCCTGGGCCGGGCGACCCGCCTCGGCGGACGTCCTGCTGCCGCCGCTCGGGGTGCTCTGGCTCAAGCGCCGCCCCTGAGTCCCGAGGCGGCGGGGTCGTGACGACCCGCGCCTCCTCGGAACCGCTCGCGACAGCGGAAGGCCCCCGTCCGGTTCTCGGACGGGGGCCTTCATCGTTCTCACGGCACCGGCGCCCTGGTCGGCGTCTGGGGTCGGCGTCTGGGGTCGGCTCAGTAGAGCAGCATCGTCAGGCGGCGGCGTGCGGCGACGACCCGGGGGTCGTCGGCCCCGATGATCTCGAAGTACTCGAGGAGGCGCGCGCGGGCCCGATCACGCCCCGCGGCGTCCTGCGTCGGGAACACCGTGAGAACCCGGTCGAACGCGTCGTCGACATGTCCGCCGCTCACGTCGAGATCGGCCACGGCGAGCTGCGCGTCGAGATCCGCCGGGTCGGCCGCAGCCGCCTCGCGGACCTCGGCCAGCGTGACCCCCTGCAGACGGGCGATCAGCGACACCTGTGCGAGACCGGCGACGGCCAGCTGGTCGCGGGGGTCCTGTGCGATGGCCGTCTTGTAGGCCGCGATCGCCGCGTCGTAGTCGCCGCGGTCGATGGCGTCGTAGGCGTCCTGGTGGTGCGGGGGCAGCGGCTCGGGCTCGGGCTCGGGCGCCTCGCCCTCCACGTCGGGGGCGCCGTCGACGACCGCCCGGCCGGTCACGCCGTTCTGAGCGGCGAGCTCGAGCACCTGCTCGAACGCGTCGCGCACCTGCGCCTCGGGGAGGGCCCCGACGAACAGCTGCACGGGTCGACCGCCGACCACCGCGGCGACCGCGGGGATGGACTGCGCCTGGAACGCCTGGGTCAGCTGGGGGTTCGCATCGACGTCGACCTTGGCGAGCACGAGACGACCGGCGTACTCGGTCACCAGCTTGTCGAGCACCGGCGAGAGCTGCTTGCACGGCCCGCACCACTCGGCCCAGAGGTCGACGATGACGGGCACCGTGTTGCTCAGCTCGAGGAACTGCGCGAAGGTCTCGTCGGTCGCGTCGATCACGAGCGACGGGACGCCCACGGTGGCAGCGGCCCCGCCGTCGGGGGCGCCGGCGCCGGGTGCTCCCCCGGTCGCGGGCGCCGGTCGGCCGGCACCGCCCGCGGACGGCCGCTCGACGAGCGACGACAGGTCGACGGCTCCGCGGAGACCGGCGGGCAGAGGGGGGACGTTGGTCATGGCAGCTCCTTAGCGCTGATGAGGGCCTGGCTGAATCCGAGGAGGACGATCTTCTGATCGCTGCCCACGGCGGGCACGGAGAAGAGCAGCTCGACGCCGTAGGTCGCCTCGATGCCCTTCGTCGTCTTCTCGATGCCGGTGAGGGTCTTGACCGCACCGGCCGGGTTGACCTCGGCCCCCTCGGCTGTGGGCTTGACGGTCTCGACCTCGTTCAGGGCGACGGACACGATGGCACCGGCGTCGTTCGTCGCGAACGCGACGGCCGGGTCGTCGTCGGGGTTCGAAGCGAAGTCGATCGACGCGGTCTCGGGCAGGGCCTCACGTTTGGCGTCTTTGTAGGGCTTGCCGATCTTCTCGCGCAGGGTGTCGCCCTCCGGCTCGAAGAGCGGCGCGTACTCGCTCTCGTCGCCGTTGGCGAGGATGTCGCCGTAGGCGGTGGCGAGCTGGTCCGGCTGCAGGGTCAGGAGCTTGACGTCGGGCGAGAGCCGGGCGGCGCCGATGCTGGCGGGCGCGACCGTGGGAGGCGTGGCCCCGGCCTCGAGGCTGGTCAGGTACTCGACCTGGTAGTTGGCCCGCGCCTCCTCTTGCACGAGGGTGAGCGCGATGGGCGCCACGGCCGTGTCGTCGGACTGGACGATGGCGAAGACGCTGCGGGGCCAGGTGTCGGCCTGCTGGGGCAGGGTCAGGGTGACGTCGCCCTCGGGGATGGCGATGGGCTCGGCGGCGGCCGCGTCTTTGTCGCGCAGGGCGTAGTTGGCCTCGCGCTGGGCCAGGGCCGGCCCGGTGAAGCGGGTGGCGGCGAGCTCGGCGTCGAGGGTCCCGTCGGCCTGCGAGGCCACGGCGGAGATGCGCTGGACGATGCGCTCGGCCTGCGCCACGCTGACGACCGGGGGCTGCAGGTCGTCCTGCTCGTCGTCGGACGCGGCGCCGGTGCTCGTCGGGGTGGGCGTCGCGGACGGACCCGACCCGGTGCCCCCGACGGCGCTCGGCCAGTAGTCGGGGGTGCAGCCGGAGAGCGCCAACGCCCCCACCAGCACGACCGGCACGATCGCCACGGAACGACGGATCGCTCGACGGTCGCCCGCGCCGCCGTCGCCGATGCTCGACGGTTCGCGCCGCGTCCGACGGGTCGGACGGAGGGGCTTGCCCTGACCGGAGCGCCGGCGCGGACCGCGGTTGCGGCGGTGGTGGGCGATCGCCCAGATGTAGAGCAGCACGCCGATCAGCAGCACGAGGAGACCACCGGCGATCAGCGGACCGGCCATGGGCGTCGCCGTCGAGAGCGGCCAGGTCACCCGGATCGTGTCGGGTGCCGGCGCGGCGCCGTCGGACACGACGACGAGGGAGACGTCGTCGGGGGCGTCGAGGGAGAAGGTCGGGTCGGCCCCGGCGTACTCGGCGTTCCAGAGGTCGGAGTCGGCGGGGCTCGGGACGTCGGCGGTGTCGCCGTCGACCACCGTGCTGACGAGTTCGCCGCTCGTCTCGTCGAACGACACCTCGTTGTAGGCCGAGTCGCCGACCCAGCCGAGGACGTCGGAGGTGCGGCCCGTGGCGGCGAAGGCCGTGTCGGCACCCGAGATGCTCACCGTCTGGCGGCCGTCGTGACCGTGCAGCGCCTCGGAGGGCACGACGGTGATGCGGGCCTCGGAGTCGGACGTCGAGACCGTCGACGAGACGCTGGGAGGTGGCGCGAAGACGGTCCGCTGAGCGAAGCCCAGGGCCACCATGAGCGCCGCCAGGACGACGACGAACACTGCGACGATGAAACGCACGTTTCTCTCCCTCCGTGCCACCATCCCGGTCGGGTCGCGACGAACCGCTCGGGACGGCCACGCCGGCGCGGGCCTGGCCGGATGGCCGGGCGCGGCAGCAGATTTTAAGACGGCTCAGCGTATCCGAAAAGACCTGGGAGGCGCGTGACCGACGAGAAGTCCTCTCAGGCCGGGTGGCGACCACTCCCTCGCCCGCTAAAATCGTCGGGTCCGGGCCGAGCGATCTCGTTCCCGCCGCCGAGCAAGAGGAGACACCGTGGCCGCTGACGAATCGGAATTCGGGACGGAACTCCGCGGGTACCGCAAAGAAGAGGTCGACCGCGCGCTGGGCGACCTGCGGCGCGAGCTGATCAAGTCGAACACCGACCGCGCCGAGACGGTCGACGACCTCAAGCGCCTGCAGAGTCGCCTCGACGAGCTGCAGTCCGAGCTCGACGAGGCCGGCACCCCGACCTACGCCGGTCTCGGCAGCAAGCTCGAGCAGACCCTCCGCCTCGCCGAGCAGCAGGCCACCCGACTCGTCAGCCAGGCCGACATCGACGCCGAAGAGCTGCGACGCTCGTCGACGACCGAGGCCGAACGACTCGTCGCCGACGCCACCGAGCGCGCCGACGCCGTGCTGGGCGACGCCAGCGGTCGCGCCGCCGCCCAGATCGACGAGTCCCGTGCTGACGCCGACCGCATGGTCGCCCGAGCCCGCAACGAGGCCCGCTCGCTCCTCCAGGAGGCGCAGCGCGACTCGTCCGCCATGCGCGGCGCTGCGGCGACCGAGGCCGCCGAGAACGTGTCGACCGCCCGCCACGAGGCCGCCGCGCTCCGCGCCGACGCCGAACGGGACGTCGCCGAGCAGCGCGACATCGTCGGCCGCGAGGTCGCCGAGGCCCGTGCCGACGCCGCCGAGCTGGCCCGCACCACGGCCGAGACCCGCGCCCTCTTCATCAGCGACAGCGAACGCCAGCGCGCCGACCTCGACCGCGAGGGCGACACGCTCCGCGCCGAGCTGGCCCGTCTCGACGAGACCACCCGCGCCGAGCTCGAGGTCGAGGTGACCACCCGTCGCGCCGATCTCGAGCGCGAGATCACCGGCGCTCGCGCCGACCTCGACGACGACGTCGCGAACCGTCGCGCCGAACTCGACCGGGACATCGCCGAGCAGCGCGCCGAGCTGGCCCGCCACGTCTCCGAGACGCGCGCGGCGCTCGAGCGCGAGGTGGACGCCGGCCGCGACGACCTGAGCCGCGAGGTCGAGACGACCCGCGCCTCCTTGGCGACCGAGGCCCTCGAGATGCGAGCCGGGCTCCAGCTCGAGATCGAGACCGCCCGTGCGGAGCTCGAGCGCGAGGCCCGAGCCGCCCGCGACGAGATCGAGCTCGACCGCACCACGACCCGCGACGAGATCGAGCGCACCACCGTCGAGACCCGTGAGCGCCTGGCCCGCGACGTCCAGCAGCAGGCCGAGCGACTCGAGCGCGACGCCGCCGAGCACCGGGCGCAGGTCGAGGCCGAGACGGCGAACGCCCGTGCCGACCTCGACGCCGAGGTGGCCGAGAGCCAGGCGCGGCTGTTCGACGACGAGGAGGCGCAGCGCGCACGACTCGAGAACGAGGCGGAGACGACCCGTGCCCGGCTCGCCGCCGAACGCGACCGCGCCGAGGCGCTCGTCGCCCGCGAGACGGACGAGGCCCGGACGGCTCTCGCGCTCGAACGGACGACCCGACTCGACGAGCTCGAGCGCGACCTCGTCGCCCGACACCAGGCGGCCGTCGCCGAGACGCAGAACTACCTGGACGACGCTCACTCGCAGCTCGACGAGGCCCGGCAGCGCGCCGTCGACGTGCGCCGCGAGGCCGACGAGCTCGAGCGCTCGTCTCACGACCACGCCAAGACGGTGCGCAGCGAGGCCGACTCGACGGCTCACGAGGTGCTGACCAACGCCGAGGTGCGCAGTCGCGACATCGTGACGGAGGCCGAGAACAGGGCCCGCGACCTCGTCTCCGACGCCGAGCGCCGGCTCTCGGAGTTGCGGGAGGAGCGCGACGCGGTCGCCTCGTACCTCGAGAACCTCCGCGCCATGTTGAGCGAAGCCGCGAAGGTTGCGCCAGAGTAGTCACGCGGCGGTCCCGTGCTGAACGACTCCGCCGCCCAAGAGGAGTAAGCCCGCGTGAAGATCCACAATCCGTTCCGGCTGGGCCTCCTGGCCGGGCTCGGCGTGCTCGTCGCCCTGGTGATCGGCGGTGCCGTCAGCGAGCTGTCCACGATCATCACGTACGTGGGCGCCGCGCTGTTCATCGCCCTCGGTCTCGACCCGATCGTGTCGTGGCTCGAGAAGCGGCGCGTCCCTCGGACCCTCGCGATCACCCTCGTCATGGTCGCCCTGCTGGGCGCCGTCGTCGGCGTCGTCTTCGCCATCGTCCCGGTGATCGTCAGTCAGGCCACGGCGCTGATCACGAACCTCGTGACCTACCTGCAGAGCGTCACGACGCAGCAGTTCGTCGACAACCTGCAAGAGCTGGTGCCCCAGAACGTCTTCGACGTGCAGCAGGGCCTCGACTCGGTCGTGGCGTTCCTCGGCGACCCCGACAACGTGGTCACGATCGGCGGCGGGGTCCTGGCGGTCGGCGTCGCGATCGGCAACGGGCTCTTCGCGACCATCGTCGTCCTGATCCTCACGCTGTACTTCACGTCGTCGATCAACAGCGTCAAGCGCGCGGTCTACCAGCTCGTGCCGGCTTCGAAGCGCCCGAAGTTCATCGTCATCGCCGAGCAGATCGGCGACTCCGTCGGTCGCTACGTGATCGGCCAGTTCACCCTCGCCGCGATCAACGGCATCCTGAGCTTCATCTTCCTGAGCATCATCGGCGCCGAGCAGCCCGCGGTCTTCGCGGCCATCGCCTTCGTGGGGTCGGTCATCCCCCTGGTCGGCACCATCAGCGGCTCGGCGATCATCGTGCTGGCCCAGGTCGCCCTGCTGCCCGACTCGCCCTCGACGTGGATCACCGCCGCCGTCTACTACCTCGTCTACATGCAGATCGAGGCGTACCTGCTCAGCCCGCGCATCATGCGCCGTGCGGTCAGGGTGCCCGGGGTGATCGTCGTCATCGCGGCGCTGGTCGGCGGCACGCTGCTCGGAGTCCTCGGGGCCCTGATCGCGATCCCCTTCGCCGCGTCGGTGCTGCTCATCATCCGCGAGGTGCTCGTCCCCCGGCAGAACACGCTCTGACCCTGGCGAAGCCGCTGCCGCTCCAGGCGCCGTGCGGTCGCACGCGCTCTGCGGTCACGTCCGCTCGGGCAGCGGCTCAGGGCCAGGTGGCGGGCAGCGGCAGCGCCTGCGGGGCGACCCGTTGCACGATCTCCGACAGCACGCGTGTGGTCTGCTTCTCGCCGACCCAGAGGTGCTTGCCGCCCTCGACGGCGACGACCTCGGCGCGGGGCACGACGGCGAAGCGGCGCCGCGCCTCCTCGGGTCGGAGGTAGTCGTCGAACTCGGGCACGACGGCGACGATCGGGGTCGCGACGTCGTTCCAGGCGGCGAGCTCGGCGTCGGTGGTGCGATGGAGGGGCGGTGACAGCAGCAGCAGACCCGCCGTCTCGACGCCGCGCCCGTGCTTCAGGGCGACCTCGGTGCCGAACGACCAGCCGACCAGCCACGGCGTGGGCAGACCCTCGTCGTGCACGAACGCGACTGCGGCCGCGAGATCGGCGGCCTCGGCGATCCCCTCGCCGAACTCGCCCTCGGACCGCCCCCTCGGCGATGACACGCCACGGAAGTTGAAGCGCAGCACCGCGAGGTCGGCCAGGGCGGGGAGGCGCGCGGCGGCCTTGCGGATCACGTGCGAGTCCATGAACCCGCCCGCCGTCGGCAGCGGATGCAGGGCGATCAGCGTGCCGACCGGTGGGCGGTCGGTGGGGACGGACAGCTCGCCGACGAGGCGGAGACCGTCGTCGGTGCGGAGTTCGACGTCGCGACGGCGCGCGGGCAGCAGGACGCCGCCCCGCACCTCGACGGACCCGGTCGGGTCGGGCGCGTCGGTCGAACGGGTCGGGTCGGTCACGAGATCCTCCAGCAGTGGGTGTGCCAATGACGACGGGACGCCAGGTCGTCGGCGTCGCCGAAGAGCCCGTCGGCACGCCAGGCGACGACGTGCGCCGTGCCGGGGGCGACGATCAGCGAGCAGCCGGGGCAGACGTACTCTTTGACGGACGACGACGCACCGATGGACTGGACGGTGAACGACCTGCCGTGTCGGGTCTCGACCACCGCGCCGCCCCGGATCGCCCTGGTGATGTCGTTCGCGGGCTCGTCAGGTCGACGTGTGTCGCGAGGGCGTCGCGGTCGATTGCTTCGGGGCATGACCACCACCGTATCGCGGCGGCGCCGTCGACATCGTCAGAGTCCGGCTGCGGGTTCCGGCGGCTGAGCCGCTGCCGGTGCCGCCCTGGTGCCCCGGACGACCCGTCCGGTGCACGGGGACGGGATCAGTACCAGTTGACGGCCTGCGAGTGCGACCAGGCGCCGCAGGGCGATCCGTAGACGCCCGAGATGTAGTTGAGACCCCAGGTGATCTGCGTCGCGGGGTTCGTCTGCCAGTCGGCGCCGGCCGTCGCCATCTTGCTGCCGGGCAGCGACTGCGGGATGCCGTAGGCGCCGCTGGAGCCGTTGGAGGCGTAGACGTTCCAGCCCGACTCTTTGTTCCACAACGAGACGAGGCAGTCGTACTCGCCGGTGCCCCAACCACGGGCGGACACCATGCCGGCGGCGATGGCCTTCGCGCTGCCGGGATCGGGGGTACCGGCAGCGGGGGCCGGAGCCGGACTCGCGGACTTCGACGTCGACGCGGTGGAGGCGTCGGCGGCGACGGAGTCGTCAGCCTCTTCGGTCACGACCGGCTCGGGCTCGGGCGGGGGCGGAGGGGGCGGCAGGGTGACGTCGTAGCCGTCTCGATCGGCCGTGGAGGCCGACGCGCCGATGACGGAGTACGACTGCCCGGGCGCGACCAGCACGCTGGCGCCGCCGACGACGCGGGTGGTCGCCTCGGCACCGGAGATCGGGTTCACGAGCGAAGCCGAGACGAATGCGAACGACGCGACGAAGCCGCATGCCGGGAGGATGTACCGCCCCCGACGGCGCCGAGGCGCAGGGGTCGGAGCGGCCACGGCCAGACTCGACGCGGGGACCATACGGCGTGCCGCGATGGGTCTCGCGACGAGCGCCGGGTGCTCTCGAGGAGTGATGCCGGTCGTCGGAGTTGCAGCGTGCCTACCCATAAGTGGACTAAGAATAACCGAAGTCCCGGGAACTGGCCAGGACGACGTCGTGCGTGTCTCAGCGGGAGGCGATCCCCTCGGCGGGCACGGGGAAGACGGATCGTCGTGCGCAGGCCTGCGCACAGGGAGGTTCGACGGGTGGATTCAGCGGACGGCGAGCATCACGTCGACGACGGCGTCGAGCAGCACGTCGACCTGGACCTCTCGGTACCCGCCCCGCTTCGCACGGAAGACCACGGCGCGGACGTCGTCGATGCTCAGGGCCTCGCCGTCGCCGAAGTACCCCTTCAGCCTGCGGACGAAGCGGTCGACGTCGGCGGGGTGGTAGCCCTGCGTGACGATGCCGACCCGGTCGAACCGGTGGCCCGTCGGCCGATCGAGACGCGCCACGATCTCCTCCGCCGCCGAACGCGCACCCGCGAACCAGGCGGCGTCGCCCTCGCCGGCGAGCGATCGTTCGCGCTCGCGACTCGCGAAGGCGTCTTCCAGGCGTTCGAGGGCCGCATCGACGTGCGACGTGGAGTAGCCGCCCTTGGCCATCGTGAAGGCCGTGCGACGGATCTGCTCGGAGTCGATCGACGTGGACCGCGTGGCGCGCGTGGGCGCCGCGCCCGAGTACGCCGCGCGGGCCTTCTCCAGGAACGACTCGACCTCGGTCACGTCGTAGCCGAGTCGACCGTGCTGAGCCATCGGGAATGTCGTCTTCACCAGACCATCATGCCGCACCGGCGCCCTGGGGCCGCCTGAGCGGATGCCCCGTGCGTCAGGTGACGATGAGGTACAGGGCGTAAGCCGCGGCCGCCGAGGGCAGCGTGCTGTCGAGCCTGTCGAGGAATCCGCCGTGGCCCGGCAGCCAGGTCGAGATGTCCTTGATCCCCAGGTCGCGCTTGATGAGCGACTCGGAGAGATCGCCGATGGTCGCCGTCACGATGATCACGCCACCGAGGATGAGACCGAACCACCAGGCCTCGTCGAGCATCAGCCACGACAGCAGGACCGCCGCGATGAGACTCGCGGCGACCGACCCGGCGAAGCCCTCCCAGGTCTTCTTCGGGCTGATCCGCGGAGCCATCGGGTGCTTGCCGAACGACAGGCCCGTCGCGTAGGCCCCCGTGTCGACGGCGATCACGATGATCAGCGCGGCGAGAGTCCAGTTGGCGCCGTTCGGCTGAGCGGCCATCAGCGCCATGAAGCTGCCCAGGAACGCGCAGTAGATCTGCACGAACGCGCCGGCGCCGATGTCGCGGGCCACCGAGGAGGCGGTGGTCCGGTGTGAAGGACGCACCAGTTCGACGAGCCGCCACGCCGACACCACGAGGATGCCGCCCACCAGAGCCAGCCACTGCCCCTGTGCACCGAAGTAGAAGGCGGCGGGGACGATGGCGACACCGGCGAGGACGCTCGGCAGTCGCGGTACGTCGCGACCCGCGAAGCGGAGTGCGCTCGCGAGCTCGAAGCACAGCGAGCCGATGAGGGCCGCCGCCACGATCATGAAGAACGCCGGCTCGAAGATCAGGCTGACGAGCACGGCGCCGCCGAGACCGACGCCGACGCCGATGGCCGCGGGGAGGTTGCGCCCCGTGCGGGCGGTCAGCTTCTCGTTGCGGGCACCGAGCGCGGCGCGGCGCGTGCGGAGCTGGTTCTCGAGGTCGTGACGAGCGGCCTGCGCCCTGGCGTCGAAGTCGGCCCGACGGCTACCGAGGGTGGTCTTGGGGGTCGGCCCCGAATCGTCAGGACGAGGGCCGTCAGGAGCGTCGCTCATCTAGACCTCGAGCAGCTCGGCTTCCTTCTTCTTCAACGCCTCGTCGATCGAGTCGATGTACCCCTTGGTCAGAGCCTCGAGGTCTTTCTCGGCACGAGCGACCTCGTCGTCGCCGACCTCGGACTTGAGGGCGTCGAGGTCGTCCTTCGACTTGCGTCGGATGTTGCGGATCTGCACCTTGGCGTCCTCGCCCTTGCTGCGCACGATCTTGACGAACTCCTTGCGGCGCTCCTGCGTCAGCTCGGGGATCGTGACGCGGACGAGCGTGCCGTCGTTGGTCGGGCTCGCGCCGAGGTTCGGGAAGGTCGCGATCGCCTTCTCGATCTCCTTGAGCGCCGTCTTGTCGTACGGGGTCACGATCATCGTCCGCGCCTCCGGCACCTGGAGGGATGCCAGCTGCGCCAGAGGGGTCGGGGTGCCGTAGTAGTCGACGGGGATCTTCTGGAAGAGCGCCGGGTTGATGCGCCCGGTGCGGACCTGACCGAAGTCGGTCTTGGCGGACTCGAGTGCCCGCTCCATCTTCTCGCGCGTCTCGTTCTGTACGTCGTTGATCGCCACAATGCTCCCTTGATTCGTTGTCGAGCTTAGTCGTCAGTTGCTGACGAGGGTTCCGATGCGCTCGCCACGGATGGCCCGGGCGATGTTGCCGCCGCCCTCCATGCCGAACACGTGCATGGGCATGCCGTTGTCCATGCAGAGGCTGAAGGCGGTCGAGTCGACGACCTTGAGCCCCTTGACCAGCGCCTCCTGGTAGGTCAGCGTCTCGAGCTTGACCGCCGAGGGGTCGTGGCGGGGGTCGGCCGAGTAGACGCCGTCGACCCCGTTCTTGGCGACGAGCACCTCGTCGGCGCCGATCTCGAGGGCGCGTTGGGCCGAGACGGTGTCGGTCGAGAAGTAGGGCAGACCCGCACCGGCGCCGAAGATGACGACCCGGCCCTTCTCGAGGTGGCGCTCGGCGCGACGCGGGATGTACGGCTCGGCTACCTGGGTCATCGAGATGGCGGACTGCACGCGCGTCGCCGCGCCCGCCTGCTCGAGGAAGTCCTGCAGGGCGAGGGCGTTCATCACGGTGCCCAGCATGCCCATGTAGTCGGCCCGGCCGCGGTCCATGCCCCGCTGGCTCAGCTCGGCGCCACGGAAGAAGTTGCCGCCGCCGACCACCACGGCGATCTCGACGTCCTGGGCGGCGTCGGCGATCTCTCGGGCGATGGCGCCCACCACGTCGGGGTTGACGCCCAGCTGGCCGCCGCCGAAGGCCTCGCCGGAGAGTTTGAGGAGGACCCGTCGGCGTCCGGTGATGTCTGATGTCATGTGGGGTCTCCTTCGTTCATGGCCGTAGCCAGGTTAGCGACTCGGCGCTGGACGCTGTCCGCCGGACCGGGATCGGCGGCGGACACGGAAATGGGGCCTGAGACGTATGACCGTCTCAGACCCCATCGCGTATGTGGCTAGGCGCCGACCTTGATCCGGGAGAAGCCCTGGATCTCGATGCCGGCCTGCTCGACGACCTTGGCGACCGACAGCTTGCTGTCCTTCGCGTAGGCCTGGTCGAGCAGTGCGATCTCCTTGAAGAAGCCGGTCAGGCGACCCTCGATGATCTTCGGCAGGGCTGCCTCGGGCTTGCCCTCGTTCTTCGCGGTCTCTTCGACGATGGCGCGCTCTTTCGCGACGTCGTCGGCGGGGACCTCGTCGCGCGACAGGTACGTCGGCGCAGCGAAGGCGACGTGCTGGGCGATCGAGCGGGCGGTCTCAGCATCCGAACCGGTGTAGCCCACGACCACGCCGACCTGCGGGGGCAGGTCCTTGGAGGTCTTGTGCAGGTAGATCGCGAACTCGGAGCCCTCGACGCGAGCGACCGAGCGGAGCTCGACCTTCTCGCCCATGAGAGCCGCCTCGTCGTTGACGAACGCCTCGACGGTCTGGCCGCCGATGGCGGCCGCGTTGCCCTCTGCGGCGGTCGCCGCACCCGCGGCCGAGACGGCCTCGAGCACGGAGTCGGCCAGGGCGATGAACTTCTCGTTCTTCGCGACGAAGTCGGTCTCGCTGGCGAGCTCGATGATCGTGGCGTAGCCGGCGGAGGCCTTGGCGGCCACGAGACCCGCGGTGGTCTGACGGCCCTCGCGCTTGGCGACGCCCTTCAGTCCCTTGACGCGGAGGATCTCGACGGCCTTCTCGATGTCGCCGTCGGCCTCGACGAGAGCGTTCTTGCTGTCCATCATGCCCGCACCGAGGCGGTCACGGAGGGTCTTGACGTCAGCGGCGGTGAAGTTTGCCATGTCTGACTTCCTTTCGTGGAGTCGGAGTGAGGAGGTGCGTTACTTCGAGTCGGCCGCGGCGTCGGCGTCGGCCGGCTCCGCAGCGGTCTCGACGGTCGCCTCGGCGACGGGCTCGGCGACCGGCTCGCCCAGGGGCTTCGCGGCGACCTGAGCGTCGGCGTCGTTCTCCTCCGTGGGGAGCGGCTCGGCGGCGGGCGCCTCGGTCGCGGCGTCGGCGGCCTTGGCCTCGCCCTGGGCGAGCAGCTCGGCCTCCCACTCGGCGAGGGGCTCGACGGGCTGGTCGGCGTCTTCGGGCTTCTGGTGACGCTGGACGAGGCCCTCGGCGGCGGCGTCGGCGACGATGCGCGTCAGCAGACCGACGGAGCGGATCGCGTCGTCGTTGCCGGGGATCGGGAAGTTGATCTCGTCGGGGTCGCAGTTGGTGTCGAGGATGCCGATGACCGGGATGCCGAGCTTCTTGGCCTCGTCGATCGCGAGGTGCTCTTTCTTGGTGTCGACGATCCAGAGCGCCGACGGCGTCTTGGTGAGGTTGCGGATACCACCGAGCGTCTTGTGCAGCTTGTCGAGCTCGCGCTTCTTGATCAGGAGCTCTTTCTTGGTGAAGCCCTGGGTGGTGTCGTCGAAGTCGATGTCCTCGAGCTCCTTCATGCGGGCGAGGCGCTTCGACACGGTCTGGAAGTTGGTCAGCAGACCACCCAGCCAGCGCTGGTTCACGAAGGGCTGGCCGACACGGTTGGCCTGCTCGGCGATGGAACCCTGAGCCTGCTTCTTGGTGCCGACGAAGAGGATGGTGCCGCCGTGGGCGACGGTCTCCTTGACGAAGTCGTACGCGCTGTCGATGTAGCCGAGCGACTGCTGCAGGTCGATGATGTGGATGCCGGAGCGCTCGGCGAGGATGAATCGCTTCACCTTCGGGTTCCAGCGGCGGGTCTGGTGTCCGAAGTGGACGCCGCTGTCGAGCAGCTGGCGGATGGTGACGACGGCCATGGTCGTTCTCCTGTTTCTGGGCGCACACGCTGGTGCACCGGATTGTCGGTTGTCGGACGACCGGTCGGTCGTCGCTGCCTGGTGCCCGGGCGCACCTCCGCCGCTCGCACCCTGGGATGCGGTCGGACCGAATGGAGATGGAGGCCGGTGACGAACGGAACCGGACGGACCGGCTCGCGATCGGTGCGTCCGAAGACGCACTGGGCACGCGAAGTCAGCCTGCTGAGCAGGCTGCATCGATCATGTTAGCACCACGCGAGAACGCCCCGACCGGCAGCCGGTCGGGGCGTTCTGGGGCGTGTCGGACGTCAGGCCCTGGAGCGCTTGGCGTCGATGGATCCGTCGAGCGCCGAGACGCCCATCTCCTCCAGGGAACGGCCCTTGGTCTCGGGGATCTTCGCGAAGACGAAGAAGAACGAGACGAGGGCGAAGAAGGCGAAGATGCCGTACGACAGCGTGAGGCTGAGGGCGGCGAGGCTCGGGAACGACACCGTGACGATGAAGTTGGCGATCCAGTTCGCCATGCTGCCGACGCCGAGCGCTGTGGCACGGATGCTGTTGGGGAACATCTCGCCGAGGAGGACCCACAT
This sequence comes from Frigoribacterium sp. CFBP9029, assembly GCF_034045305.1. Taxonomy (NCBI): domain Bacteria; kingdom Bacillati; phylum Actinomycetota; class Actinomycetes; order Micrococcales; family Microbacteriaceae; genus Frigoribacterium; species Frigoribacterium sp. CFBP9029. The sequence goes on along the minus strand of NZ_JAXCWB010000009.1, from coordinate 19,630 downwards.
CAGCGGACCCCAGGTCGCACCGAACGAGACCACGAAGAGGTTCGCCGCGACGAGCGCGACAGGGCCCCAGGCACCCGGCAGCGACGGGTCGCCGGAGGCGGTGGTCGTCGCCTGGCTGAATGCGAGCGCGGTGACGGCGAGGCTCAGGAACATCCCGACGGAGCCGGTGAGCAGCAGCGGGCGACGACCGACCTTGTCGACCAGGCCGATGGCCACGAAGGTCACGGCCACGTTGACGACGGCGGTGATCGTGGAGATGAGGAAGGAGTCCTCCTCCTGGAATCCGACGGCCTGCCAGAGGGTGGTCGAGTAGTAGAAGATCACGTTGATGCCGACGAACTGCTGCAGGACGGCGAGGATGATGCCGACCCAGACGATCGGCTGCAGGCCGAAGCGCTTGCCCCGGATGGACGACTTCGTGTCGAGGTCCGCCTCGGTCTTGATCGAGTCGGTGATCTCCTTCAGGCTCGTGTCGACCGTCTCGGTCGGGACGATGCTCTCGAGCACCTTGCGGGCCTCGCCCTCCCGGCCTTCGCCCGCGAGGTAACGGGGCGACTCGGGCAGACGCCATGCCAGCACGCCGTAGACGACCGACGGCACGACGCCGACGAGGAACATCCAGCGCCAGGCGGCGAGACCGAAGAGCGACGGCTCGGACGCGCCGCCCGCGGTGACCGCGAACAGCTGGTCGGAGAGGAGGGCGACGAAGATGCCGAGCGTGATGGCCAGCTGCTGGAACGACGCGAGTCGCCCGCGGATGGCCTTGGGCGAGACCTCGCTGATGTAGGCCGGTGCGATGACGGAGGCGATGCCGATGCCGAGTCCGCCGATGACGCGCCAGAGAACGAGATCCCAGACGGCGAAGGCGGCAGCCGCGCCGATCGAGCTGACGAGGAACAGCGCGGCGCCGATCAGCATGACCTTGATGCGGCCCATCTTGTCGGCGAGACGACCGGCGACGTAGGCGCCGATCGCGCAGCCGATCAGGGCCGAGGCGACGGCGAAGCCTGACGCGAACTCGGTCAGACCGAACTCGTCGGTGATCGACGACACCGCGCCGTTGATGACGGACGAGTCGAATCCGAAGAGGAAGCCTCCGACGGCCGCGGCCACCGCGAGCGCCGTCACCCGCCTGTTCAGCTTCTTGGCTTCCGCTGGATCTGCTGCCGAGTTCGACACGGTTCTCCTTCTTGCTCGGAGGAGGAGGGCGCGCCTCGACTCCTCCACAACGTCGTGCACCGGGTGTCCGTGCACCGATGAACGATACGCCTCGGCGGAGCGAGGTGCACGCTCGGCAGAATTTCCGGATGCGCCTCGTCGACCGTGCCTCGTCTCGCCACCGTGCCCGCGCCTCCTCGATGGGGGCCGGGGTCGGGTCCCTGGTCGTCGGGTGGCGTCCGAGGCTCGGGGGCGCGTCGCTGCTGGTGCTGCTCGTCGTGATGGCCGGGGGTGCGGACGGGACGGCGGGCGCGGCGGGCGACCCGGTGGGCGGCGCACCCGTCGTGACCGTCGGGTCGGTGCTCTGGTCGTGGCCGGTGGCGCCACCGCACCCGGTCGTCCGCCCGTTCGTCGCACCCGAGCACGCGTGGTCACCCGGTCACCGCGGCATCGACATCGGGGCCGCCGTCGGCGAACCCGTGCTGGCACCCGACGACGGCGTCGTGCGCTTCGCGGGCACGGTGGTCGACCGGCCGGTCCTCTCCATCACGCACTCCGACGGTCTGCTGAGCAGCTTCGAGCCGGTCACGACGGAGCTGACCGCCGGCGACGCCGTCACCCGCGGCGACGTCGTCGGTCTCGTCGTCGCCGGCCACTCCCCCGACGTCGACGCCGTGCACCTCGGCGCCCGTCGCGACGGCGAGTACGTCTCCCCGCTGCTGCTGCTCGGCGGCGGACGCCCGTCGGTGCTGCTGCCGACCCGCCCCGTGGGGTGAGGCGCGCCCGGCGGTCAGGCCCGGGGGTGCGCCGAGCGGTAGCTCTCGCGGAGCCGTTCCGTCGAGACGTGCGTGTAGATCTGGGTCGTGCCGAGACTGGCGTGGCCGAGCAGCTCCTGCACGGCCCGGAGGTCGGCGCCCCCGTCGAGCAGATGCGTCGCCGCCGTGTGCCGCAGCGCGTGCGGCCCGGCGGGGCCGGCACCCGGGATGTCGCCGAGGAGGCGCGCGACCAGTCGGTGGACGGCTCGCGTGCCGAGGCGGCCCCCCTCCGCTCCGACGAAGAACGCGGTCGTGCCCGGCTCGCCGCCGGCCGCGACGAGCGAGGGCCGTGCCCGATCGAGGTACCGACCGAGCGCCTCGGCCGCTGGCACCCCGAAGGGCACCACGCGCTGCTTCGCCCCCTTGCCCGTCACCCGCACCATGAGCCGACCGAGGTCGACGTCGGCGAGGTCGGCGCCGACGAGCTCGGAGACCCGGAGACCCGACCCGTAGAGCAGCTCGACGACCGCGAGGTCGCGGCGGGCACCGGGGTCGTCGGTGTCGGCGCGGAGCTCGAGCGAGCGCAGGACGCCGTCGATCTGGGGCTCGGTGAGCACCCGAGGCAGGCGGCTCTCGGCCTTCGGCGCCCGGAGCCGGACCCCCACGTCGACGGCCGTGCGGCCGGTCTCCTCCAACCAGCGGGTGAAGGCGCGGGCGCTGGCCGATCGACGGGCGAGCGTCGCCCGTGCCAGACCGGAGCGGGTCGCCCGATAGAGCCACTCCCGGAGCAGATCGAGGTCGAGATCGGCGACGCGCGGGTCGCGACCGAGGTGGACGGCGGCGAATGACACGAGGTCGGCGAGATCGGAGCGATACGACCTGATCGTGTGCTCGCTGAGCCCGCGGCCGTGCCGCAGGTGCTCCACGAAGGCCTCGACGTCGATCATCACGCCAGAGTAGTCACCCGGTCGCCAGCGGCGGCCCCGCGCCCAGCCCTCGCTCACCCCGGGCGCCGTCGCCGCCACCCTCCCGCCTCACGCTCCACGAGACCGTCGAGCTCGAGCTCGGCGAGGACCTCGCGTGCGCGATACGTCGACAAGCCGCTCGCGACCGCGACCTCGTCGGTGCCGCGATCGACGCGGGTGCTCAAGGCGTCACGGACGCGGAGTCGCTCGGGGTGCTCGCGTGGATCGGGGGCGGCACCCGTCGGAACGGCGCGCCCGGGCACGAGCTCGAGGACGTCGTCGACGGAGGTGATGCAGGCGCCGAGCCCCGAGCGGATCAGCGCGTGGCACCCCACCGACGACGGCGAGGTGATCGGACCGGGCACGGCCCCCACCGGCCGTCCGATGGCCTGGGCGTGTGCGGCGGTGTTCAGCGCCCCAGACCGCCGACCGGCCTCGACCACGACGGACACGGCCGACAGCGTCGCGATCAGCCTGTTCCGCTGCAGGAACCGCCATTTGCTCGGCGTGCTGCCGCAGGGCGACTCGGAGACGAGGAGCCCCTTCTCGACCACCGACCTCAGCAGCGTGTCGTGGCCGCTCGGATAGAAGCGGTCCACTCCCCCGGCCATGACGGCGACGGTGGGCCCCTCCGACACCAGCGCCGCGCGGTGCGCCATCCCGTCGATGCCGTACGCGCCACCGGAGACGATCGTGAAGCCCCGGTCGCAGAGCGCGCTGCTGAGATCGGCCGCGACCTGCTCGCCGTAGGCGGTCGACGCCCGACACCCCACGACGGCGATCGTCGACGCCACGGTCGGCAGGTCGGCCGAGCCTCGGAGCCAGAGCGCGGCCGGCGCATGGTCGCCCAGATCGTCGAGCACCACGGGCCATTCGTCGTCGCCGGGGACGACGAGTCGCAGCCCGATGGCCGTCGCCGCCCGGAACGACGACCGGATGCGGACGTCGTCGGTGCGCGGTTCCCACCGCGACAGCGCCCGGGCGATCCGCCGATCGGAGATCTCCTCCGGGTCGACTCCGGCCTGCCGAAGCGCCTGCCCGAGCAAGGACGGATCGCCTTCGGAGACGCGTCGGTCGACCGACTCGAGGACGACACGCAGGGCGACGGCCGCCCCGAGGACGCGGCGAGCGAGACCTCCCACGGCATCGCCCGGCTCGACGACTGCCGACCATGCGCCGAGGGCGAAGGCCTCCACCGCCCGTGCGCCGTCACGGCGGAGAGGCCCCACGACGGCGGCGAGATCCGAGCTCGAGGCCGTCAGCAGCTCGTTCACGACGATCTCCGGAGCGCGAGGGCGCCCAGCACGTGCGACCGTTCGGGCCGGTCGACGCCGTCGAGGTCGGCGAGGGTCCACGACACGCGGAGCACCCGGTCGTAGCCGCGCATGGTGAGCGCCCCGGTCTCGAGGGCGTGGTCGGCGGGCAGACTCACGGCGACCGGCAGGCGGTTGTCGCGCTCGCGCAGCCAGACGCCGGGCACCTCGGAGTTCAGCCGCCACGGGGTCGACGCGAGACGGTCGGCCGTCCGCGCCCGCGCCTCCTCGACTCGTCGCCTCGCGTCGGCCGTCGACGGTCGGACGGACTGCTCGGACAGTCGGAAGGCCGCCGAGCCGATCCGGGCGACCCTCAGCTGGAGATCGATGCGATCCACGAGAGGACCGGACAGCTTCGCCAGATACCTGCGACGGTGATGCGGCGAGCACTCGCAGCGGCCGTCTCGTGCTCCGTACTGCCCGCACGGGCAGGGATTGGCCGCCGCGACCAGCTGGAACCGCGCGGGGAACCGCGCGACGGCTCGAGCACGGTGGATCACCGCCTCGCCCGACTCGAGCGGTTGACGCAGGCAGTCGAGCACCGTCCGCGAGAATTCGGGTGCCTCGTCGAGGAACAGCACGCCCCGTGTCGCACGGGAGGCGGCGCCTGGGCGGATGATGCCGCTGCCGCCCCCGATGAGGGACGCCGCGCTGCAGGTGTGGTGCGGGCTCTCGAAGGGGGGACGACGGTCGAGCGCGCCGTCGACGGGCCGTCCGGCCAGCGACCGCACACTGCCGACCTCGAGCGCGGCGTCGAGGTCGAGATCGGGCAGGATGCCGGGCAGCCGCGCCGCCAGCATCGTCTTGCCCGCCCCCGGCGGACCCACCATCAGGAGGTGGTGCCCACCGGCCGCCGCCACGATCAGCGCCTGCACCGCGTCGGAGTTGCCGACGACGTCGGCGAGGTCGGGTCGCGGGCCGTCGACGGCCGACGCGAGTCCGATCGGACGCGGTCGCACGATCGCCTCCACCGGCTCGGGGGTCAGATCGGCGCCGTGCCAGATGGCCGCCTCGCGGAGACTCGCCGCCGGCACGATGCGGATCCCCGGGACGAGCCCGGCCTCCGCGGCGTTGTCGCTCGGCACCATGACCGTCTCGGCCCCTGCCCGACGCGCCGCCAGCACCGCCGGCAGGACGCCGTCGACGGGTCGGAGTCTGCCGTCGAGACCGAGCTCACCGAGATGGACGATGCGACCGACCGACACCGCCGAGACGAGGTCGGCCGCAGCGAGGGCCGCCATCGCGATCGCCAGATCGAACGACGAGCCCTGTTTGGGCAGCGACGCCGGCGAGAGGTTGACCGTCAGCTTGCGGGTCGGCAGAGCGCAGCCCGTGTTCGTGGCGGCGGCCCGCACCCGGTCGCGCGCCTCGCCGAGCGACGTGTCGGGCAACCCGATGATCATGAAGGCCGGCAGCCCCTGCCCCATGTCCGCCTCGACCTCGACCAGAGCGCCCTCGAGCCCCAGCAGCGAGACCGCCCGCGTGCGACCGATGCTCATGCGCCCGCCCCACGCACGTGGTCGATGCGCTCGTGGCCCTGGCACCTCTCGATCGTGATGCCGACGACGTCGATCCGCAGGCCGCGGCCCCGCCCGGGATTCGCTCGCGTCCACGCCGCGGCCAACCGCCGGAGCCGTGCCAGCTTCGACGCCGTGACCGACTCGAGGGCGTGGCCGTAGCCCGTGCCCGACCGGGTCTTCACCTCGATCACCACCACGTCGTCGCCGTCGAGGGCCACGAGATCGATCTCGCCCTCGCGGCACCGCCAGTTCTTGTCGACGACGCGCATGCCCTGCGCCTCGACCCACTCGGCGGCCACGTCTTCGCCGCGCCGCCCCAGATCATCCTTCTTCGCCATGTCGGCCTCCTCGACGAGAAGCGTCGCGGAGGACAGCTCGGCTCAGGCGCCGTGCGGACCAGACTGTGGAGCGATGCGTGCCCCGGCTGACCGTGGAGGGATCAGCGGACGGGTCTCACTCGTCGAGCGCGAGCTCTTTCGGCAGCTCGAGATCGCGGGCCGTCAGCTCTTCGACGTTGACGTCTTTGAAGGTCAGCACACGCACCGACTTCACGAAGCGGTCGGACCGGTAGACGTCCCATACCCAGACGTCGGTCATGCTCAGCTCGAAGTAGAAGTCGTGCTCGGTGTCGCGGCGGACGAGTTCGACCTCGTTCGCCAGGTAGAACCGTCGCTCCGTCTCGACGACGTAGCGGAACTGCGACACCACGTCGCGGTACTCGCGGTACAGCGCGAGCTCGACCTCGCGGTCGTAGTCTTCGAACTCGTCTTCGTCCATCGAGAAGACATCCTACGCGGAGCGCGAGAAGGTGTCGGGCACGACGGACGCCCGAGCGTCAGTGCAGCCAGGTCAGGCGATGCAGGGGCGACGGCCCCAGCTCGGCCAGCGCGCCGAAGTGCGAAGACGACCCGTACCCCTTGTTGCCCGACCAGCCGTAACCGGGGTGCTGGACGTCGGCCTCGATCATCAGGCGGTCGCGTTCGACCTTCGCGATGACCGACGCGGCGGCCACGGAAGCGCAGTCCCGATCGGCCTTGATGCGCGTGGTGATGCGCGGCGGGGTCGCCAGCTGCGGCGAGAGGTAGTCGTGGTTGCCGTCGAGGACGACCACGGAGCGCATGATGCCCACCCCCTGGTGATGCAGCGCCGTGAGGGCACGCCGGCCCGCCAGGCCGAGTGCGGCGACGATGCCGATCTCGTCGACCTCGTGGGCCTCGGCGAACCCGACCGCGTGATGCGACACCCAGGCCGTCGCCACGGGGTAGAGCGCTTCGCGGCGCTTCTCGGAGAGCAGCTTCGAGTCGCGGAGGCCGGTCGGCATCTCGATGCACCCGACGGGCACGGCGCCCAGGCCGACGGCCACCGGCCCAGCGATCGCGCCCCGACCCACCTCGTCGCAGCCGATGACCCACTCCGCGCCGGCGGCGTGCAGCTCGCGCTCGACGTCGAGGGTCGGATCGACGACGACCATCAGTCGCCCTCGCCCTCGCGCTCGATGCCGCGGAACACCTCGGGGTGGTCGTCGAGCCACTGCCAGCGGGTGTACGGCCAGCTGACGACGAAGGCCCGCCCCACGACGTCGCTCATCGGGACGAAGCCCTCGCTCGGCGTCGAACCGTTGTAGCGGCTGTCTTTCGAGTTGTAGCGGTTGTCGCCCATCACCCAGAGCGAGTCGGCCGGCACCGTCACCGAGAAGTCGTCGCCCGATACCCGCGTCTCGCCGGGCGGGAGGAGGACGTACGGCTCGGTGAGCGGGACGCCGTTGACGGTCATCTGGCCGAAGTCGTTGCAGCAGGCGACGGTGTCGCCCGGCAGCCCGATGACGCGCTTGATGAGGTGGTCGTTGCTGTCTCGCGTGCCCAGACCGACCTGGGTGAGGAACCACGCGAGACCGTCGGCGACCGGATTGCCCGAACCCGTCGTGACCGGGGCGGTGCCGTCGAGCCAGCCACCCGGATCGGTGAACACCACGACGTCGCCGCGCTGGACGTCGACGACGTCGGGGACGAGCTCGTTGACGATGATGCGATCGTCGATCTGCAGCGTGTTCTCCATCGACCCGGAGGGGATGTAGAACGAGCGGATCAGGAACGTCTTGACCAGGAACGAGATCAGCAGCGCCGCGAGGAAGATCACGAGGATGTCGCGGAGGAACACGCCGAAGCCCCGAGGGCGGTCGTCGTCTCGCGTGGGTCGCAGACGGTGCCGATGTGAAGATGTCTTGTTTGTCATTTAACCGCCCGAGCTCCCCGCCATCGTATACGGCGGGGAGCTCGGGAGGGATCTAGGAGGCGATCAGCGGTCGCGCTTCTCCTTGATCTTGGCCTTCTTGCCGCGCAGCTCACGCAGGTAGTAGAGCTTGGCGCGACGGACATCGCCACGGCTGACGATCTCGATGTGGTCGATGACCGGCGAGTGGACGGGGAACGTGCGCTCGACACCGACCTGGAAGCTGACCTTGCGGACCGTGAAGGTCTCGCGGACGCCCTCGTTCTGCTTGCCGATGACGACACCCTGGAAGACCTGGACACGCGAGCGCGTGCCTTCGATGATGTTCACGTGCACCTTGACGGTGTCGCCGGCACGGAAGTCGGGGACGTCCGTACGGAGGCTGGCGGAGTCAACCGCGTCGAGGATGTGCATAGTCGTTCGCTCTCTGCAACCGCCACAGGTCGACTGCCGTTCGTGGTGGGAGACCACCGATTCGTGATGAAGAGGATGTGCGCTGAGATGGCAGACTCCCCTGTGGCAGAGTCGTGCGCAGGCACAAACATCAAGTGTGCCACAGGCCGGAGCCCAGCCGCTACCGCCGGGTCATGCGTCGGAGCGGCGAGCGTCGCCCTCGCCCCGGGGTTCGATGCGGATCACCGGGCCGTCGCCGCGGGCCGGACCGCTCATCCCGCCGGCGTCCGACGGGCGTCCACCGGCCGCCCCGGCCTGCGCGACCCCGAGACCGGCGACGCGGTCGAGGTCGGCCATCGACGCGGCCACCCGCTCACCGGTCTCGCGCAGCAGCTGCCAGACCCCGGAGGCGATGAGAGCGATCACCGACGCGATCGTGACGACGGCCGAGAGAGCGAAGAGCGCGGTCGACAGATCGAGACCGCCGCCCGCCACCGCGGTGAACGCCGACGCGGCCCGCGACCCTGCCGAGCTGTCGACCAGGAAGAACCCCAGCGCGAGCTGTGCGACCCAGGCGGTGCCGAGCAGACCGGCGTCGAGCCACGAGACGGCACGGCCGGTCCGCACGCTGCGCCGGGCCACGACGAGACCAGCGGCGACCACCTGACCCACGAAGAGCAGGGGCACCAGGAAGACCTGGCCGACGAACTGGAGCCCGAGAGGCACGCCGAAGAAGGCGCGACCGAACATGACCCAGAGGGGCAGGGCGAACACCAGAGGCCAGAGGAGGCGGAAGAGGACGCGGCGTGCCGTCATGCAGACAGAGTACGGAAGCAGGGTGGGGAACTCCTGCATCGCGTCGGCGGACGGACGCCCGCGAGTCGCTCCGACGTGCGTCAGTCGATCAGATCGGGGCGGACCCGTCGGGTCCGCTCGATCTGCTGCTCATGCCGCCAGGAGGCGATCGCCCCGTGGTTGCCGCTGAGGAGCACCGGAGGCACGTCGAGACCCCGCCACGACGACGGCTTCGTGTAGCTGGGGTACTCGAGGAGTCCGTTCTCGTGGCTCTCCTCCGTCAGGCTGGCGGGGTTGCCGACCATGCCCGGGACGAGACGGCCGATGGCCTCGATCATCGCGACGACGGCGACCTCGCCGCCGTTCAGCACGTAGTCGCCGAGACTGATCTCGCGGACGGTGACGCGGGTCGCCGCGTGGTCGACGACCCGCTGGTCGATGCCCTCGTAGCGACCGCACGTGAAGACGAGGTGCTGCTCGAGCGCCAGCTCTCTCGCCACCGCCTGCGTGAACGGGGTGCCCGCCGGGGAGGGGACGATCATGGTCGTCGTCTCGGGAGTGGAGTCGTCGCCGAAGACGTGGTCGAGCGCCTCGCCCCAGGGCTCGGGACGCATGACCATCCCGGCGCCCCCGCCGTAGGGGGTGTCGTCGACGGTGCGGTGCCGATCGTGCGCGAAATCGCGCAGATCGTGCACCGACACGTCGAGCAGCTTCTGCTGACGGGCCTTGCCGAGCAACGAGATGTCGAGCACCCCGAAGAACTCGGGGAAGATCGACACGATGTCGATGCGCACGGTCAGACCTCGTCGGTCGGCTGCGTGTCGCCGTCGGTGTCGACGAGTTCTTCGAAGAGCCCCGCAGGAGGCGTCACGACGACCACCCCGGCGTCGATGTCGACCGACGGCACCAGAGCGGAGACGAACGGCACGAGCACCTCGCCCGTCGGGGTGGCGACGGCCAGGAGGTCTTGGGCGGGGAGGTGGTCGATGCGGGCCACGGTGCCGACCTGGACGCCGTCGCGCTCGACCCGGAGACCGATCAGCTGGTGGTGGTACCAGGCGTCGTCTTCTTCGGGGAGCTGGGCGAGATCCTGGTCGACCCAGAGGATGGCCTTGACCAGCGACTCGGCGCCGGTGCGGTCGGCGACACCCTCGAAGAACCCGACAGGGTGGCCGTTGTACCAGCGCAGTTCGGCGAGGGTCAGGGTCTTGCCGTGCCATTCGCTGGTCTCGGGGACCTGGAGGGTGAACTCGGCACCCGGCACGAATCGCGTCTCAGGGGTGTCGGTGAACAGCTCGAGCTTGAGGGCGCCCTTCAAGCCGTGCGGCTTGGTCAGTCGCCCGACCCTCAGCTGGGTGGTCTCTTCGGTGCTCACGGCTCAGACGTCACCGTCGACGACGTCCACCCGGACGCGCTTGCCGTCGGCCAGAGCCGTGACGAGCGTGCGCAGAGCCTTCGCGGTGCGACCGGCGCGACCGATCACGCGACCGAGGTCGTCGGGATGCACGTGCACCTCGAGCACCTCGCCGCGAGGCGAGGTCGAGGCCACGACCTGCACCTCGCCCGGGTGATCGACGATCCCCCGGACGAGGTGTTCGAGTGCAGGTGCGAGCACTTACTACGCCTCGGTGGTCTCGGCGTCGTCGGCAGGGGCCTCGGCCGGAGCCTCGGCCTTGGCGGGCTTCTCCGACTTGGGGACGAGGACCGGCTTCTTCTTCTCGTCGGCGACGAAGGCCTCTTTCGGAGCCTTGGTCTTGACGGTGCTGACGGCGTCGGCGTCGCCCTGGAACTTGCCCCAGTCGCCCGTGAGCTTCAGCAGCGCGGCGACCTGCTCGGTCGGCTGTGCGCCGACACCGAGCCAGTACTGCGCGCGGTCCGACTCGACCTCGATGAACGAGGGCTCTTCGGTGGGGTGGTACTTGCCGATCTCCTCGATCACGCGACCGTCGCGCTTGGTGCGCGAGTCGGCGACGACGATGCGGTAGTAGGGGGCACGGATCTTGCCCATACGCTTGAGACGGATCTTGACAGCCACAATTCTCCTGTGTGATGTGATGTGGGCGAGTTGCTAGCCGTGAGCGTGGGGGCACACTCGGCTCGAAAGCTCTGATGGGGTCTGATCGGCCGCCTGATTAGAGGGTCGGGCGGACGGAGACTCGACCCACCATTGTTGCAGAAGAACGACGCGATCCACCAATTCTCGGTGATCGGGTTTCACGGCGAGTCCCTGCGTGACGGCGGAGCGCCTCCTGCGGTCTCCCGACCGGCTCGGCTGGCAGGATGGACGCCGCGCGCGACACCGGACGCCCGCGGCGGACCGACGGAGGGCCTCGAGCATGCGGATCGACTTCACGACCTCGGAGCGGTCGACGCTCGGCATCGAATGGGAGCTCGCCCTCGTCGACCGCGAGACCGGCGATCTGGCCCCGCACGCGCCCGCGATCCTCGCCGACCTCGAGCACCTGAACGACGGCGGCCCCGTGCGATTGACCCACGAGCTGCTGACCAACACCGTCGAGGTCGTGAGCGGGGTCCACCACCGGGTGCCCGACGCGGTCGACGACCTCCGGTCCACCATCGACGCCGTCCACCGCCCCGCCGAGACCCTGGGCGCCGACCTGCTGTGCGCCGGGACGCACCCCTTCGGCCGCTACTCCGACCAGGAGGTCACGCCCGGCAACGAGCGCTACGCGACCCTCATCGACCGGACCCGCTGGTGGGGACGCCAGATGATGATCTGGGGGGTGCACGTCCACGTCGGCATCGACTCCCGCGACAAGGCCCTGCCGATCCTGAACGGCCTCCTGACGTATCTCCCGCACTTCCAGGCGCTGACGGCGTCGAGCCCGTTCTGGGTCGGCGAGGAGACCGGGTACGCCTCGAACCGCGCCCTCATGTTCCAGCAGCTGCCGACCGCCGGGCTGCCCCCGCAGTTCGGCGCCTGGGCGAACTACGAGGAGATGGTCGCCGACATGACGCACACCGGCGTCATCGACCACCACAGCGAGCTCCGCTGGGACATCCGGCCGTCACCGAAGTGGGGCACCCTCGAGACGCGGGTCTTCGACGGCATCGCCACCTTCGAGGAGGTCGGCGCGGTCGCGGCGCTCGTCCAGTGCCTCGTCGACGACATGTCGCAGTCGCTCGACGACGGCGACGAACCGCCGCAGATGCAGCCGTGGTTCGTCCGTGAGAACAAGTGGCGGGCGGCCCGGTACGGGATGGACGCCATCGTCATCCAGAACTCGGACGGCGACGAGCGGCTCGTCACAGACGACCTCCGCGACCTCGTCGTGCGGCTCGAGCCCACGGCCGAACGGCTCGGCTGCCTGGCCGAGCTGCGGTCGCTCGACACGATCGTCGAGCACGGTGCGAGCTACCAGCGCCAGCTGTCGGTGTCGGCCCGCCACGGCGGCGACCTCCGCCCGGTCGTGTCGTCGTTGGTGCGCGAGCTCCGTGAGGGCGTCACCCCGCGGGTCTGAGCCGAGGAGGCGCGGTGCCGGTCGCCGAGGACGTCGCTCCAGCACGCGACTCCCCCGGTGCGATCGCACACGGTCGACCGAGCCGGCTGCGACCGAGCCGGCTGCGATCGGGCTGGCTGCAGCCGGGCTAGCTGCGGCCGAGCATCTTCTGCAGCGACGCGAGCTCTTCGGGGGTCGGCGCCTTGTCGCCCTTGCCGCCGCCGAGCCCGAAGCCCGAGCCGGCCGCACCGGGCGAGGCCGCGGGCTTGCCGGTGGCCAGAGCGGCGTTCTGAGCGGCGCGCTTGGCCGGGTTGCCCGCCTTCGAGCCCTTCTTCTTCGCCGCCGGCCGCTTGCCGGCGTACGAGGCGCCGGGGATCGGACCCATGCCGGGGACCTGGGGCACTCCGCCCTTGGCCACGGTCTTCATCATCTTCGACGCCTGCTCGAAGCGCTGCACGAGCTGGTTGACGTCGGTCACGGTCATGCCGCAGCCCTTGGCGATGCGCAGACGACGCGAACCGTTCAGCAGCTTCGGCAGCTGACGCTCTTGAGGGGTCATCGACTGGATGATCGCCTCGGTGCGGACGATCTCGCGCTCGTCGAAGTTCTCGAGCTGCTCGCGCATGCCCTTGGCACCCGGCAGCATGCCGAGCATGCCCTTGATCGACCCCATCTTGCGCAGCTGCTGCATCTGCTTGAGGAAGTCGTCGAGGGTGAACGAGTCGGTCGCGATCTTCTGCGCGACCGCCATCGCCTCGTCTTCGTCGAACGCCTGCTGAGCCTGCTCGATGAGCGAGAGGATGTCGCCGAGGTCGAGGATGCGGCTGGCCATGCGGTCGGGGTGGAACGGCTCGAAGTCGTCGAGCGACTCGCCGGTCGAGGCGAACATGATAGGCCGACCGGTGACGGACGCGACGCTCAGCGCCGCACCGCCGCGCGCGTCGCCGTCGAGCTTCGACAGCACGACGCCGGTGAAGTCGACCCCCTCCTGGAAGGCCTTCGCCGTCGCCACGGCGTCTTGACCGATCATCGCGTCGATGACGAAGAGCACCTCGTCGGGGTCGACGGCCTTCCGGATGTTCGCGGCCTGCTTCATCATGTCGGCGTCGACGCCGAGTCGACCGGCGGTGTCGACGATGACCGTGTCGTAGACCTTGTCGCGCGCGAACTTGATGGCCTGCTTGGCGACCTTCACGGGGTCGCCCACGCCGTTGCCCGGCTCGGGGGCGAAGACGGCGGCGCCGGCCTGCTCGCCGACCACCTGCAGCTGCTGCACCGCGTTGGGTCGCTGGAGGTCGGCCGCGACGAGCAGCGGCGTGTGACCGTCTTTGGCGAGCCACTTCGCCAGCTTGCCGGCGAGGGTCGTCTTGCCCGCGCCCTGGAGACCGGCGAGCATGATCACGGTGGGCGGGTTCTTCGCGAACTCGAGACGACGCTGCTTGCCGCCGAGGATCTCGACCAGCTCTTCGTTGACGATCTGCACGACCTGCTGGGCGGGGTTCAGCGCCTTGCTGACCTCGTCGCCCAGGGCGCGCTCGCGCACCGTCGTCGTGAACGCCTTGACGACCTCGAAGGCGACGTCGGCGTCGAGCAGTGCGCGCCGGATCTCCCGGACGGTGCTGTCGACGTCGGCAGGGCTGAGCTTGCCCTTGTTGCGGAGGTTCTTGAAGGTGTCCGCGAGGCGGTCGGAGAGCGTTCCAAATGTGGCCATGGTGACGACAGCTTAACCGACGCCGCGCCTCCTGCGATCGAGTCGCCCCGCCCGGGCGGGGCGGGCCGCGACTACGCGATGAGGTTCTGGACGAAGACGTGCGGGGTGAAGCCGGTCAGATCGCCGATGCCCTCGCCCTGACCGACCAGCTTGATGGGGATGCCGGTCTGCTCCTGCACGGCCAGGACGAACCCGCCGCGGGCCGAGCCGTCGAGCTTCGTCAGCACGAGACCGGTCACCCCCGCGTGCTCGATGAACGCCTGAGCCTGCGCGAGACCGTTCTGGCCGGTCGTCGCGTCGAGCACGAGCAGCACCTCGGCGATCTCGGTCTGCTTCTCGACGACGCGCTTGATCTTGCCGAGCTCGTCCATCAGGCCGGACTTCGTCTGCAGTCGCCCCGCGGTGTCGATCAGCACGATCTCGATGCCCTCGCGCATGGCCAGCTCGACCGTCTGGTAGGCCACCGAGGCAGGGTCCTGGCCGGGCTGCTGCGGGCGCACGATGCGCGCCCCGGCCCGGTCGGCCCAGGTCGCGACCTGCTCGACGGCCGCCGCACGGAAGGTGTCGGCCGCCCCGACGACCACCGACCGGTCGTAGTTGCGGAGGAACTTCGCGAACTTGCCGATCGTCGTCGTCTTGCCGACCCCGTTCACCCCGACCATCAGCACGACCGCCGGTCGGTTGCTCAGCTTGAGGGTGGAGTCGAGCTTCGACAGACGCTCTTCGAGCACCTCGCGGAGCATGCGCTTCAGGTCGGCCGGATCGGTCGTGCTGTAGCGCTGCACCTTCGCGCGGAGGTCGTCGACGACCTGCTCGGTGACGTCGGGGCCGAAGTCGGCCCCGATCAGGGCCTCCTCGAGGTCGTCCCAGGTGGTCTCGTCGATCGTCTTCTTCGCGAACATGCCACGGAGTGCACCGGAGAGGGACCAGGGGGAAGCCATGTGCGCCAGCTTATTCGGCCATCGGCGGACGTGCAGACCGTGCAGAGGCTGTAAGCTCGGCGAGTTGAAGGGGAGTACTCCCGCGCGGTGGCGTCGTCAATACGGAAGAGACCGATCTCGACCCGGTGCACCGGTTCGCAAGCGTTCGAGAGGACGCCCCGCGAGTGGAGGAGACCTTCGGTACCCGCTGCGTACTGGAGGTACGAACATGGACGTCCATTTCATCACCTGGGCGATCACCATCGCCGGCATCATCGGCCTGCTCTTCTTCGACTTCTTCAGTCACGTGCGGACCCCCCACGAGCCGACCATCAAGGAGTCGGCCATCTGGTCGGGTGTCTACATCGGCATCGCGATCCTGTTCGGCGTCGGCGTCGGCGTCTTCTCGAACTGGACCTTCGGCGGCGAGTACTTCGCCGGCTACGTCACCGAGAAGGCCCTCTCGGTCGACAACCTCTTCGTCTTCCTGATCATCATGACGAGCTTCGCCGTGCCGCGGATCTACCAGCAGAAGGTCCTGCTCGTCGGCATCGCGATCGCCCTGCTCTCGCGAGGTCTCTTCATCGCCGCCGGCGTCGTCATCATCGAGAACTTCTCGTGGGTCTTCTACCTGTTCGGTCTGCTGCTCTTCTGGCTCGCCTACAGCCAGGTGCGCGGCGGTCACGACGACAAGGACGAGGCCGACAGCAAGCTGATCCGCACGCTCCGCCGCATCATCCCCACCTCGAAGGACTACGACGGTCAGAAGCTGACCACGAAGGTCGACGGCAAGCGTCTCTTCACCCCGCTCTTCCTGGTGATGGTCGCCATCGGCCTGACCGACGTGCTCTTCGCGCTCGACTCCATCCCGGCCATCTTCGGTCTGACACAAGAGGCGTACATCGTCTTCACGGCGAACGCCTTCTCGCTGCTGGGGCTCCGTCAGCTGTACTTCCTGATCTCGGGTCTGCTCGAGCGCCTCGTCTACCTCGCTCAGGGGCTCGCGGTCATCCTCGCGTTCATCGGCGTCAAGCTGCTGTTCCACGCCCTGCACGTCAACGAGGTGCCGTTCATCAACGGCGGCGAGCCGATCGACTGGATCCCCGAGATCCCCATCTGGTTCTCGCTCGGCTTCATCCTGCTGACGATCGCCGTCGCCACGGTGCTGAGCCTCGCGAAGACGCGACGTGACGCCCGCACGGCGGCGGCCTCGGCCGACCGTCCCGGCGTCGCGAGCAGCACCGACGACGACCACTAGCCCCACCCGTCGTGCGGTCGCGCCCCGCGACCGCACGACACGGATCCACAGGAACGGAACTCCCCCATGCGCCTCGAACTCATCCGCCACGGTCAGACCGACTGGAACCTCAACGACAAGCTGCAGGGTTCGTCGGACATCCCGCTGAACGAGACCGGACGAGGGCAGGCGCACGAGGCGGCGCGGCTGCTCGCCGGCGTCGAGTGGAGCGCCATCGTGTCGTCGCCGCTCGGTCGTGCTCGAGAGACCGCCCGCATCATCGCCTCCGAGCTGGGCATCGAGCTCGGCGACGCGTACGACGAGCTGATCGAACGCGACTACGCGTCTCACGAGGGCCGCACCCCCGAGTCGCCCATCCCCGACGAGCCCAACGCCGACTACCCCGACATCGAGCCCCGCGAGTCGGTCGCCCGCCGCGGCATCGGCGCCCTCGAGACGATCCGCGACACGCGCCTCCCGCTCGACGGCGACGACGCCCACATCGTCGTCGTCTGCCACGGGACGATCATCCGCTTCGTGCTGTCCGAGATCCTCGGCCGCGAGGTCGGGCACATCGAGAACGCGGCCGCGAACACGGTCGAGTGGGATGGCACCGCCTGGCACGTGCTGAGCATCAACGGCGGGGTCGTCGACACCGACATCGACTGACGACGCCGAGTCGAGAGCACGAGCCGAGGAGGCGCGATCAGGTCGGTCGCGCCTCCTCGGCTGGTCGATGCGACCCGTCGGAGGCCGCCTGAGGCCCGGAGCGCCCCGGATGCGTCATGTCGATGCGGGCAGCCACCGGACCGTCACGAGCCGGCCGAGCGCTCCGCCACGACGCGCTGACCGACGACGGCGCTGACGCCGTCCTGCCGCATCGAGACGCCGTAGAGGGCGTCCGCGATCTCCATCGTGCGCTTCTGGTGAGTGATGACGATGAGCTGGCTGTTCTCGCGGAGGTCCTCGAAGATGGCGAGCAGACGGCCTAGGTTCGCGTCGTCGAGGGCCGCCTCGACCTCGTCCATGATGTAGAACGGGCTCGGTCGGGCCTTGAAGATGGCGATCAGCAGGGCGACCGCGGCCAGCGACCGCTCGCCGCCCGAGAGCAGCGACAGACGCTCGATCTTCTTGCCGGCGGGTCGCACCGTCACCTCGATGCCCGTCGCGAGGAGGTCCTCGGGGTCGGTGAGCTGCAGCGACCCCGTGCCTCCCGGGAACAGGATCGGGAACACCCGGTCGAAGGCCGCCTGCGTGTCGGCGAAGGCGCTGCCGAAGATCGTCTGCATCGTCGAGTCGATGTCGTCGATGATCGTGAGGAGATCGGCGCGGGTGCGGGTGAGATCGGTCAGCTGCTCGGACAGGAACGCGTGCCGCTGCTCGAGCGCCGCGAACTCCTCGAGGGCCAGGGGGTTGACGCGACCGAGTCGGGCGAGCTTCTTCTCGGCCTTCGCCAGCCGCGCCTCCTGCTCGGCACGGTCGAACGGGCTGCCCTCGAACCCGGGCCCGTCGTCGACGCCGCCGCCCGAGGGCGCAGCGTCGCCGGGAGCCGCGTCGGCGGGCGCCTCGTCGGCGCGAGCCGCCTCGGCCGGCACGGGCACGTCGGGGCCGTACTCGGCGATCAGGACGTCCTCGACGAGGCCGAGCCCCGAGGCTGCTCGGTCGAGCAGCCCCGACAGGTGCAGGCGCTTCTCGTGCAGCTCCATCTCGAGGCCGTGCACGCTCTCGGTGACGGCATCGAGACGCTCTCGGACCGACCGGGCGTCGCGACGGAGGGCGGCGAGCTCGTCGTTGCGGCCGGCGCGGGCGCGTTCGGCCTCGGCCAGCTCGCGACGCGCCTCGTCGAGCGACCGGGCCACGGCGTCGACGGTCGGCGGCAGCGCGGTGAGCACCGACGAGGTCGACGCCATCTGACGCTGACGGATCACCGTGCGGCGCGCCTGCCGTTCGGCCGCCTCGCGCTGCTCGTCGAGCTGCCGCTGCAGCGTGACCGCGCGAGCGGCCTCGGCCCGCACGCGCTCGCGCACCGTCTCGAGCACGACGCGTCGTTCGAGCTCGGCGGCACGGGCGGCCTCGACCTCGTCGAGGAGACCCTGGCGGGCCGAGACGTCGAGCAGCGGTCGGGGCCTCGCGCGGTGCACCTCGTCGGCGGCGGCCGCCTCGTCGACGATCACGGCCGCCTCGTCGGCGGACCGGCTCGCGACGACCAGTGCCGACCGCAGGCGCTCGACCTCGGCCTCGGCGGCGTCGACCCTGGCGCGCAGACGACCGAGACGCTGCTCGTGGTCGACGACCCGCGCCTCCTGCGCCTTCGCCTGCGCAGCCGACGCGGCGGCCAGCGCGCGCGCCTCGACGAGTCGGCGCCTCGCCTCGTCGTGCTCGGGCGCGAGGTCGGCGAGCGTCGCCTCGACGGCGGTGAGCCGCTCGGCCGCGGCGTCGCGCTCGGCGACCAGTTCGAGCCGGGATCGCTCGGCGCCCGAACCGCCCCGCAGCACGTAGTCGGTGAGCACCTCGCCCGACCGCGTGATGACGGTCGCCGGCACGGGGTGCGCGGCGAGGGCCGCTCGGGTCGCCCGGGCGACGTCGAGGTCGTCGGCGACGACGGTGCTCGCCAGCAGACCGAGGACACCAGGAGGCGCGGTGACGACCGAGACGGCGCTCACGGCCCCCGGCGGCAGGTCCACCTCGAGCGTGGTCAGACGGCGTTCGGGCTCGGCGACGACGACCTCGACCCGGCCGAGCTCGCCGACGGTCGCGTGCTCGATGGCGTCGAAGGCCGACGCCGAGTCGTCGGCCAGGACGGAGTCGACCACGCTGCCGAGGGCCGCGGCGACGGCCGCCTCGAACCCGGGGCGCACCTGCACGTGATCGGCCACCCGGCCACGCACGCCCGGTCGCCCGGCCGCCAGGAGCGCGCTCGACCCGTCGGCGCGGTCGAGCGCCAACGACAGGGCCCCGCGCCGGGCGGCCAGGGCGTCGCGCTCGCGCTCGGCCGCGTGCAGGCGGTCGCGGAGCTCGTCGACGCGCTCGCCCAGGGCCGCCCCCTCCCCCTGGGCGGGCCGCCGGGCGGGAGGAGGACGTACGGCTCGGTGAGCGGTACGCCGTTGACGGTCATCTGGCCGAAGTCGTTGCAGCAGGCGACGGTGTCGCCCGGCAGCCCGATGACGCGCTTG
>NZ_JAXCWB010000008.1:0-162922 GCF_034045305.1 Frigoribacterium sp. CFBP9029 | reverse complement strand
GACAATCCGCCACACGTCCAAACCTCCACGCATCCCGGGCGTGTCGCCGCCGAAAACCCCGGAAACATCACGATCCCGCCCCAGAACGCCGCACACGGCGTCTCCGACCCGGTCGACGGAGCCGGCGGACGCCTCGACGAGGCGGCTCCGCCGCACGTGTCGGCTCTCCAACCGGGCAGGCGGACACGCGGCTACCCGGACACCCGGGACACCGGGACACCGGGACACCCGGGACACCGGGACACCGGGACACCGGGACACCGGGACACCGGGACACCGGGACACCGGGACACGATCGAAGCGTGCGACTAGGAACTACGCCAGCGGCAGCAGCTGGACCGCGCCGAGCGAGACGACCGCGATGAACAGCCACGACGCGAGACCGACGGCGACCGCGCGGCCTCCCGTCCGGACGAGCTTCTCGAAGCGGATCCCGGTTCCGAGTCCGAAGAGCGCGAGTCCGAGCAGAACCGTCTGGGCCACGTCGGCCGCACCGACCACGGTCTCGGGGATCGGCAGGAACGTGCGGATGACGACGGCGATCAGGAACCCGACGACGAACAACGGGACGATCGGCGGTCGCGTACCCGCGCCTCCCCCTCGTCGGCGGATGACCACCGAGGTGATCGCGACCACGGGTGCCAGCATGACCACCCGGGTCAGTTTGACCACGACGGCGATGGCGAGCGCGGAGGCTCCGGCGGTCTGAGCGGTGGCGACGACCTGCCCGACATCGTGGACGCTCGCCCCGGTCCACGCGCCGAACTGCATGTCGGTGAGCCCGAGCGCGGCGCCGATCGGCGGGAGTATCGCGATCGCGGCGGTTCCGCAGAGAGTGACCAGGGCGACGGGCGTCGCTGCGTCGCGCCCTCGATCCCGAGTGACTGCGCTCATCGCACCGATCGCCGACGCGCCGCAGATCGAGAAGCCGGCCGCGAGGAGCAGCGGCTGATCACCGGGGAGTCGCGCCCACCGGCCGAGAGCCCATGTCACGAAGAACGTGGCCGCGAGGATCGCGATGACCACGACGATCGTCAGCCAGCCCAGACCGGCGACGTCGACGAGGCTGAGCTTCAGACCGAGGAGCACCACTCCGATGCGCAGCAGTCGCTTGGCCGAGAGGGTCAGACCCGGAGCGAGGACCCCGTCGAGAGCCGATCGAGCCTGCGGGATCTGCGCCACCACGATGCCGAGCAGTACGCAGACCGTGAGGATCGGCACCGCCGGAAGCAGCAGATGCACACCCCACGCCAGACCCAGGGCGATCGCCGCGACCGCCACCCCCGGCACCCATGGCGCGCGTCGGCGCGAGATGTCAGGGGTCGAGGTCACGGGGAGTCCGGGTCAGACGCGGTTCTTGGCGGGGTTGATCAACGAGCCGATGCCCGAGATCGCGACCTCGACGGTCTGACCGGAGGTGAACGGGCCGATGCCGGAGGGGGTGCCGGTGAGGATCACGTCACCCGGCAGCAGGGTGAACACGTCGGTCACGTACTCGATCAGCTCGGGGATCTTGTGGATCATCTGCATCGTCGACTCGCGTTGCATGACCTCGCCGTCGACGCGGGTCTCGATGGTCGCGTCGCTCCAGTCGAACTCGTTCTCGATGTACGGACCGAGCGGCAGGAACGTGTCGTACCCCTTGGCGCGCGTCCACTGACCGTCGCTGTTCTGCACGTCGCGAGCCGTGACGTCGTTCGCGATCGTGTAGCCGAAGACGACGTCCTCGTAGTTCTCGGCCTTGACGCGCTTCGCGATCGAGCCGATCACGATGGCCAGTTCACCCTCGAAGTCGACCTGACCGACGTCCGGCGGCAGCTGGATCGAATCGCCGAAGCCGATGACCGTCGTGTTCGGCTTCATGAACAGGAGCGGCGCCTCCGGAGGGGTCTGCCCCAGCTCGTCGGCGTGGTCGTGGTAGTTCAAGCCGACCCCGACCACCTTGGAGCGGGGGATGACCGGCGCGAGGATCTTCGCCGACCGCAGCGAGATGCGCTCGCCCGTGGTCTCGTAGCCGCTGTACATCGGGTCGCCCGCGAGCACGATCAGCTCGCGCTCGTCGACGATGCCGTAACGGGGGTCTTCGCCGGGGGTTGCGAACCGTGCGATCTTCATGCGTCGAGCCTCGTCATCCATCCGTGAACATCGGGTCGCCGACCGTACTGGATGTCGGTCAGCTCGGCACGGAGCGACATCGTCAGCTCTCCGCCTTCGGCTGCGGGAGAGCCGATGTGCACGCCCTCGCCCTTCAGTTCGGCGATCGGCACGACGACCGCGGCGGTGCCGCACGCGAACACCTCGACGATGTCGCCCGAAGCCACACCGTCGCGCCACTCGTCGAGGGTGACCCGTCGACGCTCGACGCGGTGCCCCCGCGCCTCGGCCAGTTCGAGGATCGAGTCGCGGGTGATCCCCTCGAGGATCGAGTCGCTGTCCGGGGTGACCAGGGTGCCGTCCCGCTTGACGAGCACGACGTTCATGCCGCCGAGCTCTTCGATGTAGTTGCTCTCGGACGAGTCGAGGAACAGCACCTGCTGGCAGCCGTTCTCGTAGGCCTCCTGCTGCGGGAGCAGGGACGAGGCGTAGTTGCCGCCCGTCTTCGCCGCACCCGTGCCTCCTTTGCCGGCCCTCGCGTAGTTCGTCGTCAGCCAGATCGAGACCGGCGAGACGCCGCCCGTGAAGTACGCCCCCGCGGGGCTGGCGATCACGTGGTAGGCCACCTCGTGGGCGGCGCGAACACCGAGGAACGCCTCGGTCGCGATCATGAAGGGCCGCAGGTACAGGCTCGTCTCGGGCGCCGAGGGCACCCAGTCGAGATCGGCGCGGACCAGCTGCCGGACGGACTCGACGAAGTCGTCGGTGCTCAGCTCGGGCAGGGCGAGCCTGCGCGCCGAGCGCTGCAGCCGCCGGGCGTTCGCCTCGGGGCGGAACGACCAGACCGACCCGTCGGCGTGACGGTAGGCCTTCATGCCCTCGAAGATCTCTTGCGCGTAGTGCAGCACCGAGGCCGACGGGTCGAGCTGCAGCGGGCCGTAGGCGTGGACGGCCGCTTCGTGCCACCCGCCCTCGAGGCTCCAGCGGATGGTGACCATGTGGTCGGTGAAGTGCTTGCCGAAACCCGGGTCGGAGAGGATGACCTCTCGCTCGGCCGCATCGCGTGCGGTCGACGACGGCCTGAGGTCGAACTGCAGACCGAACCCGGACGAGGTGCCGTCGGTCGGAGCGTCGGTGGTGGTCATGATGCCCTTCGAGCAGAGGCGGAGGAGGACGCGGACGCCGCGGGGCCGGCGGTCTGCAGACGCTCGGCGATCGCCGAGCCGATCTCGGCGGTGGTGCGGGGCGCCGCCGAGGAGGCGCGGGTCGAGCGGTCGGCGATGTCGCCCTCGACCGCCGTCGTGACGCGTGCCGCGGCGTCGGGCAGCCCGAGGTGCTCGAGCAGCAGGGCCACCGAGAGGATCGCCGCCGTCGGGTCGGCCTTCTGCTGCCCGGCGATGTCAGGGGCCGAGCCGTGCACCGGCTCGAACATGCTCGGGAAGACGCCGTCGGGGTTGATGTTCGCCGACGCCGCGAGACCGATGCCCCCGCTGACGGCGCCCGCGAGGTCGGTGAGGATGTCTCCGAAGAGGTTGTCCGTCACGATGACGTCGAACCGCGACGGGTCGACGACGAGGTGGATGGTGGCCGCGTCGACGTGCTGGTAGTCGACCGTCACGTCGGGGTACTCGGCCGCGACCGAGTCGACGAGCCGCTGCCAGAGGCCACCGGCGAACACGAGCACGTTGGTCTTGTGCACCAGCGTGAGACGACCGCGCCGAGCCCGCGCCTTCTCGAACGCGAAGCGGACAACGCGCTCGATGCCGTGCGCGGTGTTCACGCTGACCTCGTTGGCGATCTCGTGCGGCGTGCCCTGGCGGAGGACCCCGCCGTTGCCGACGTAGGGACCCTCGGTGCCCTCTCGGACGACCACGAAGTCGACCTGGCCCGGATCGGCGAGGGGCGACGGGACACCCGGGTAGACCTGCGTCGGACGCAGGTTGACGTAGTGGTCGAACGCGAATCGCAGCTTGAGCAGCAGACCGCGCTCGATGATGCCCCCGCGCAGACGCGGGTCGCGCGGGTCGCCGCCGACCGCGCCGAGCAGGATGGCGTCGTGCGACGACAGCGCCTCGAGGTCGTCGTCGGTCAGGATGTCGCCCGTCTCGAGGTAGCGGGCCGCACCGAGTCGGAACTCGGTCACCTCGAACACGGCGTCGTCGCCCGTCGCGGCGGCGAGCACCTTGAGGGCCTCGGCCACGACCTCGGGGCCGATGCCGTCGCCGGGAACGGCGGCGAGTCGGACGGTGCGCGACATGGGACTCCTCAGCGTCTCGGGATGGACCGGCACCACTTTACCCGTGCGCACCGACACCGCAGACGGTCAGTCGTGGGCCGACGCGCGACGTAGGGACACCAGCGCCACCACGACGGCGACGACCATCACGCCGGCCCCGACTCCGGCGGTCGCGACGAGACCCTCGTCGAAGGCGTGGGTGGCCGCGTCGAGGAGGCGACCGGCGACGGAGGCGTCGAGGGACCCCGCTGCGGACACCGCGCCTCCCAGGGTCTCTCGGGCGGCGTCTCCGGCCTCGGCGGGCACCCCGTCGGGGATCACGAGGCTGCCCCGGTAGATCGCCGTGAGCATGCTGCCGAGCACGGCGGTGCCGAGCACGGCGCCGACCTCGTAGGCGGTCTCGGAGACGGCCGACGCCGCCCCGGCGCGGGCCGGCGGGACGGCCGCGATGATCTGATCGTTCGAGATCGTCTCGGCGGCCCCGACCCCCAGCCCGACGAGCGCGAACGCGACGACGAAGAGCACCACCGGCGCCTCGGCCCCCGACAGCCACACCGTCGCGTACCCGATCGCGGCGGACGCCAGCCCGGCGGCGACGATGACGCGCGGGGTCACCCTCCGGACGATCGGCACCACGATCAGACCGGCGACGATCATGACCGCGAGACCCGGCACGAGGGTCAGGGCCGCCTGGAGGGGCCGCAGCCCGACGACCAGCTGGAGGTGCTGCGTCGTGAAGAAGAGGAACCCGACCAGCGAGAGGATGGCGAGCAGGTTCACGACGATCGAGCCGGCGAACACCGGGTTCGAGAAGAGCCGGACGTCGAGCAGCGGGCGCTCGCGGCGCAGCTGACGGCGCACGAAGAGCCAGCCCGAGACGATCCCGAGGGCGGCGAGGGCCACGACGTCGACACCGGGGCCGTGCGTCGCCAGCAGTTTGATCGCGGCGACGACCGGCGCCATCGCCGTGAGCGAGAGCAGCACCGACACCGGGTCGAACGGCCCCGGCTCGGGGTCGCGGCTCTCTACGAGCAGGATCGGGGCGAGCACCAGCAGCGGCACGAGCACCGGGACCGCGATCAGGAAGATCGATCCCCAGGCGAAGTGCTCGAGCAGGATGCCCCCCACGATGGGCCCGAGCGCCGACCCGGCGGCGAACCCGCTCGCCCAGATCGCGATCGCCAGACGACGCTGGTCGCGGTCGAGGAACGTGCTGCGCAGCAGCGAGAGCGTCGCCGGCATGATCATCGCGCCGAAGAAGCCCAGCACGGCGCGAGCGGCCACCAGAGTGCCGGCGTCGGGCGCGAAGGCGGCCCCGAGCGACACGAGGGCGAAGCCCGAGGCGCCGATCAGCAGCAGCCGCCGGCGACCGAACCGGTCGCCCAGGGACCCCATCGCCACGAGCAGCCCCGCGAGCACGAGCGAGTAGACGTCGACGATCCACAGCTGACCCGCCGCGCTCGGACGCAGCGCGGTCGAGATCTCGGGCAGCGCGAAGCTCAGCACGGTGTTGTCGATCGACACGAGCAGCACCGGCAGCATGAGCACCACGAGGGCCGCCCATTGGCGGGTGCCGGCCCGGGTGGGCGTGCCGACGGCGGAGGAGGCGCGGGTCATGGTGCGGGGTCGCTTTCGTGATGAGTGGCGGGGCGGGACGGACGGGGCCGCGGGCGGAGTCGGGCGGGATCGTCTGGCGTCGACGCGTGCTCGGCACCGGAAACCGTCCAGGCGGTACAGTAAACCGTCCGGACGGTACAGTATCAGAATGAGTCCTCGACCGTCGGCCCGCGAGAAGATGCTCGACGCCTTCGAACTGCTGGTCGTCGACGGCGGCGAACGCGCCGCGACGTTCGACGCCGTCGCCGCGTCGGCCGGCGTCTCGAAGGGCGGGCTGCTGTACCACTTCCCCAGCCGCGAAGCGCTCGTCGACGGCGTCGTCGACCGGCTCGCGGCACTCCTCGACGACGACGTGCACCGCATGACCACCGCCCCCGACGGGGCGATCGACTACTTCCTCCGCACCTCCTCGCCCCCGCCCGTCATCGCCGAAGCGCCGTTCGACCGCTGCATCAGCACCGTCGCCCACCTCGCCTCGAGCGGTCAGTGGCCGCGTGCCGTCGACGCGCTCACCGACATGCAGCAGCGCTGGTACGACGTCGTGCTCGACGCGGTCGGCGACCCCGCCGTCGCGCGCATCGTGTCGCTCGTGTCGGACGGCCTCTACTTCGGACCGGGGCAGTCGACGGCGGCGTCGGGCGCGGTCGACCCGAACCGCGCCTCCATCGACGAGGTCATCGCCGTGCTGCGGCGCCTCTCCGACGCGCGCTGAGACCGGGACGGGTCAGCCTCGCGTCAGCCGACGACGATGCAGGCGGGGCTGCCGATCGAGAAGACGTCGACGGGCGCGCCGGGTAGACCGGTCTCGGGGTCGAGCGGGAGCACCGACACCGTGTCGGAGGCCTGGTTCGCGCAGTAGAGCATGCCGGGGGTGATGGCGAAGTGACGGGGCCACTCACCACCGCAGGGCGCCTCGCCGACGAGGGCGAGCCGGTCGCCCTCGACCGAGAAGACGCTGATCGTGTCACGACCGCGCGTCGCGACGTACACCCGACCGGCGTCGACCGCGACGTGCGACGGCAGGATGTCGGGAGTCGACGACGACCCCTCGAACACCTCGACCGAGTGGTCGACGACGAGCTTCCCGCCGACGCGACGGAGCACGTGCAGGCGCGCGTCGAGCTCGCCCACGACGACGAGCCGGTCGTCGAGCCACACGAGGTGCCGGGGCCCGGAGCCCGAGGGCAGGGGGTGGACGGCGATCTGCTCGGGGTCGAGCGTGATCGGATCGACGACGTACTCGACGAGCCGGTCGGTGCCCAGATCGCTGACGACGATGGTGCCCCAGGGCGTCGGGGTGACCTGGTGGGCGTGCGGGCGCTCCTGCCGATCGAGCACGGGGCCGTGCCCGACGGGCAGCGCCAGCGATCGGGTCACCCGGGCCGGGTCGGAGGGGTCGCCGGAGAGCACTCCGATGCCGCCGGCGACGTAGTTCGCGACGACGAGGGCGCCCGACACCGGATCGACGACGAGATGGCAGGGAGAGGACCCACCCGAGGAGGCGCTGCTCGCGGCCACGAGGGAGCCTGCGGACACCGTGTACGACAGCACCCGGCCCTCGGCGGTCTCGGACGCCGCGTGCAGGGCGCCGTCGACCACGACGAGGAACGACGGGTCGTCGGCCTCGACGACCTGCGCGGCCTGCCACGGGACACCCGGCGCCGGGCGCTCGAGCACCGTGATGCCCGCGCCGCGGCCGCCGCTGGTCGGCGTGTACGAGCCGATGTAGAGGCGCTCCGGCGCGGGGACGGCCGTGCCCTCGAGGCCCGGGGTGCTCATCGCGTCAGCTCCGCCCGCCGGCCGCGGCGCCGGTCGGCTCGGTGCCGTTCGCGATGCGCTCGTGGTGGTGGATGACCTCGCCCACGATGAAGTTCAGGAACTTCTCGGCGAAGGCGGGGTCGAGGTGCGACTGCTCGGCGAGCTGTCGCAGCCGTTGGATCTGGACGCGCTCGCGTTCGGGGTCGCTGGCCGGCATGCCGGCCGCGGCCTTCAGATGACCGACCGACTGCGTGAACTTGAAGCGTTCGGCCAGCAGGTGCACGAGTGCTGCGTCGATGTTGTCGATGCTCTGCCGGATGCCGGTCAGTTCGTCGATCGCTGCCCGGTCGGTGCTGCTGAGGGGGCTGTCCGCCCCGAGGGGACTGTCGAGTGCCATTCACCGAGCCTAGCGAAGGCAGCCCCCACGAGACCGAGGAGGCGCGCCCCGGGATCTCGGGGCGCGCCTCCTCGGTGGGGTGCTCGGGTCAGTCGACCAGGGTCAGCGTGACCTCGACGTTGCCGCGCGTGGCGTTCGAGTACGGGCACACGTGGTGCGCCGCGTCGGCGAGCTCTTGACGACGCTCGGGCTCGACGTTCGGGGTGTAGATGTCGAGCTCGACGGCCAGGCCGTAGCCGCCCTCGCCGTTGCCGCCGATGCCGACGCTCGCGGAGACGGACGAGTCGGTCGTGTCGACGCCGAGCTTTTTGCCGGCGCCGTGCATCGCACTGAGGAAGCAGGCGGCGAAGCCGGCCGCGAACAGCTGCTCGGGGTTCGTGCCCTCGCCGGAACCACCGAGTTCTTTCGGCGGACGGGTGTCGAAGTCGAGACGGTCGTCTTCGCTTCGGACGTGACCGTCACGGCCCCCGCCGGAAGCGTGGGCGATGGCGGTGTATGCGATTTCCAGTGTCATGGGAGCAAGCGTGTTCCACGAGTCTGGGCGCTTGCTGAGGAGGCCAGCCGCTGCTCGAGACCGGCCCGCACACTCGGCCATTCGTCGCTGAGGATCGAGTAGACGGCCGTGTCGCGCCACGACCCGTCGGCCCGACGCTGCATCCGCCGCTGCACGCCCTCGAAGGCCGCGCCGAGGCGGAGGATGGCCGCCCGCGAGCGGTCGTTCAGCACGTCGGCCTGCAGCTGGATGCGGCCGAACCCGTGCTCGAAGGCGTGACCGAGCACGAGCAGCTTCGTCTCGGCGTTGACGCCTGAGCCCCAGACCTCGGGCGCGTAGGCCGTCCAGCCGACGTGCGCCGACTCGTTCGCCAGGTCGAACAGACCCAGCGTGGTCGTGCCGACGAGGGCCCCCGAGGAGGCGCTGCGCACCCCGAACACGCTCGCGGACTCCCACAGCAGGTAGCCCTCGACGAACCGCGCCCAGTCGTCGTAGTCGGCACGGTAACCGGCCGGGCCGCCGCCCCAGCCGCCCGCGAACACCTCGGGGCGGCCGATGGCGGCGTGCAGCTCGGGCAGATCGGAGGGTTCGAGCGGACTCACCGTGACGACAGAGCCGGACAGGGAGGCGGGGGCCGGGCGACGCGCGGTCATCGGACCGACCGGGTCAGCCGAGCAGGTCGTGACGGACGACGATCGCGTCGCGACCGGGGCCGACGCCGATGGCCGAGATGCGCGCGCCGCTCATCTTCTCGACGGCGAGGACGTACGCCTGCGCGTTCGCGGGCAGGTCGTCGAAGGTGCGGGCGCCGGTGATGTCTTCGGTCCAGCCGGGGAAGTCCTCGTAGATCGGCGTCGCGTGGTGGAAGTCGCTCTGCGAGACGGGCACCTCGTCGTGGCGGACCCCGTCGACGTCGTACGCGACGCAGACCGGGATCTTGTCGAGACCGGTCAGCACGTCGAGCTTGGTCAGCACGAAGTCGGTCACGCCGTTGATGCGCGCGGTGTAGCGGGCGATCGGGGCGTCGTACCAGCCGCACCGACGCGGGCGACCCGTCGTCGTGCCGAACTCGAAGCCGTTCGCCCGCAGGAACTCGCCCGAGGCGTCGAAGAGCTCGGTCGGGAACGGGCCGGCGCCGACGCGCGTCGTGTACGCCTTGACGATGCCGATGACGCGCTCGATGCGGCCCGGGCCGATGCCCGAACCCGTCGACGCGCCGCCGGCCGTGGCCGACGACGAGGTGACGAACGGATAGGTGCCGTGGTCGACGTCGAGCATGGTCGCCTGACCGGCCTCGAACAGCACGATCTTGTCGGCCTCGAGCGCCTGGTGGATCTCGAGCGCCGTGTCGGCCACCATGGGCCGCAGCCGCTCGGCGTACGACAGCAGCGACTCGACGACCTCGTCGACCTCGATGGCGCGACGGTTGTAGATCTTGACGAGCAGGTGGTTCTTCTGGTCGAGCGCCGCCTCGACCTTCTGACGCAGGATGCCCTCGTCGAAGATGTCCTGGATGCGGATGCCGACGCGGTTGATCTTGTCGGCGTAGGTCGGGCCGATGCCGCGACCGGTGGTGCCGATCTGGCGCTTGCCGAGGAACCGCTCGGTCACCTTGTCGAGGGTGCGGTGGTAGTGCGTGATGACGTGCGCGTTGGCGCTGACCCGCAGACGCGAGACGTCGATGCCGCGGGCGATCAGGGCGTCGAGCTCGTCGAAGAGGACCTCGATGTCGACGACGACGCCGTTGCCGATCACCGGCGTCACGCCGGGCGAGAGGATGCCGGAGGGCAGCAGGTGCAGCGCGTACTTCTGGTCGCCGATCACGACCGTGTGACCGGCGTTGTTGCCGCCGTTGAACTTGACGACGTAGTCGATGCGGCTCGAGAGCAGGTCGGTGGCCTTGCCCTTGCCCTCGTCGCCCCACTGGGCTCCGATGATCACCACTGCGGGCATGGTTGCCTCCTCATGTCGGGGGAACGCACCGGCTGAGGTGCACTTGAGTCTATCGACAGCCTTCTCACAGCTGCCCGGCGACTGCACTGGCGCATTTGTGGTCTCTTACGACAAACTACGGGGATGAGTCTCGTCGCCGGGGTCGACTCCTCGACCCAGAGTTGCAAAGTCGTCGTCCGTGACCTGTCGACGGGCGAGCTCGTCCGGCAGGGCACGGCCAAGCACCCCGAGGGCACCGAGGTGCCGCCCGACGCCTGGTGGGAGGCGCTGGTCGCCGCGATCGCCGCGGCCGGCGGTCTCGACGACGTCGCCGCGATCTCCATCGCCGGGCAGCAGCACGGGATGGTCGCGCTCGACGCCGACGGCGAGGTCGTGCGCGACGCGCTGCTCTGGAACGACACCCGCAGCGCCCCCGCCGCCCGCGACCTGATCGCCGAGGTCGGCGCCGACGAGTACGCCCGACGGACGGGCACCGTGCCCGTCGCCTCGTTCACCGCCACGAAGCTGCGCTGGCTGCGCGACGCCGAACCCGAGAACGCCGCCCGGGTCGCGGCCGTCGCCCTGCCGCACGACTGGCTGACGTGGCGGCTGCTCGGGTACGGGACCCGCGCCTCCTCGGCTCTCGGCCCCGACCTCGACGCCCTCGTCACCGACCGCTCGGACGTCAGCGGCACCTCCTACTGGAGCCCCACCGACGAGGGGTACGACCTCGAGCTGTTCGAGCGCGCCCTCGGGCGACCCGGGCGCGAGGCCGTCGGCGGCGATCGAGGTGACGCGTCCGGGGGCGTCGCGGCGGGCGAGGGGTCCGAGAGCGTCACCTCGACGACCGACGCGCGCGTCGTGCTGCCTCGCATCCTGCGGGCCGAGGAGGCGGCGGGCACGACGATCGCGCACGGCGCCGTCCCCGCGGGGATCGTCGTCGGTGCGGGAGCGGGCGACAACGCCGGCGCCGCGCTGGGGCTCGACGCCACCGTGGGCGACCTCGTCATCAGCATCGGCACGAGCGGCACGGCCTTCGCTGTGACCGACTCCCCCGTCACCGACCCGAGCGGCACCGTCGCCGGGTTCGCCGACGCCGCCGGCGGGTACCTGCCGCTCGTCGCGACCCTGAACGCCGCCCGCGTGCTCGCCTCGATCGGCTCGCTGCTCGGCGTCGACCACGACGAGTTCGCCCGACTCGCCCTCGCGGCCGAACCCGGCTCGGGCGGACTGTCGCTCGTGCCGTACTTCGAGGGAGAGCGCACCCCCGACCTGCCCGAGGCGACCGCCACCCTGGCGGGGCTGACCCTCGCCTCGACCACCCGCGAGAACCTCGCCCGCGCCGCCGTCGAGGGGATGCTCTCGGCCCTCGCCGACGGCGCCGCCGCCGTGCGCGACCAGGGCGTCGAGGTGCGCCGCGTGCTCCTGATCGGCGGGGCGGCCCTCAACCCCGCCGTCCAGGCCGTCGCCGCCCAGGTCTTCGACGTGCCGGTCGTCGTGCCCGAACCCGGCGAGTACGTCGCCGACGGCGCGGCCCGCCAGGCGGCCTGGGCCCTCTCGGGGAGCCGGCCCCGATGGGGGCTGTCGACCAGCGCCTCCTTCGATCCGGAGCCTCGGCCGGGCATCGGCGCCCGCTACCGCGCGGCCCAGGCGCTGGGGTCGCTCGCGCGCCCGTAGACGTGCGGGGTGCGGCGGGTTCGCGTCATCGGCGGCGGGTCAGCGCTGACCCGCCGCCGATGACGCGGACCCGCCGCACCTGGACTCAGGGGAGGGCCACCTAGAATCGGGGCATGCCAACGGAAGCCGGTTCGGCGCCCTCCACGATGACCGAGAACTACCTCAAGGTCATCTGGAAGGCAGACGAGTGGGCCGTCGACGGCGACGCCCCCGGCATCACGACGAACGAGATCGCGGCCACGCTCGGGGTCGGCGCCTCGACGGTGTCGGGCAACCTGCGCAAGCTCGAACGCGACGGCTTCATCGACTACGAGCCCTACCGCCGCATCGCCCTGACCGACACCGGTCGAGCCGTCGCGATCGCCGTCGTGCGCCGTCACCGGCTGATCGAGACGTACCTCGTCGAACGCCTCGGCTACGGGTGGGACGAGGTGCACGACGAGGCCGAGATCCTCGAGCACGCCGTCAGCGACCGTCTGCTCGAGGCCTTCGACGTCGAGCTCGGCCGACCGACCGCCGACCCGCACGGCGACCCGATCCCCGCGAGCGACGGCACCACCGTGCGCCCCGTCGCCCACCGGCTGGGCGAGTTCGCCGAGGGCGAGTGCGGCTACGTGGTGCGCGTCTCGGATGACGAGCCCGAGCTGCTGCGCTACCTCAGCTCGCTCGACCTGCGGGTCGGCGCCCACGTGCGGATCGGCGAGCGCCGCGACTACGCGGGGTCGTTGCAGGTCGTCGTCACCGACGCCCACGACCTCCCCGTCGAGACGGTCGAGCTGGCCGGGCCGGCCGCCGCCTCGGTCTGGGCGAACTCCGAGCCGCACACGCACGTCTGACCCCGGGGCGGGTGCGACGGGCGGCTCGCGCACCCGGTCTCGGGCCGGACCCGATCGACGCGGCCGGGCGGCCGGGGCAGACGGGCGGCTAGGGCAGACGGGTGCCGGCAGGGTCGGCGAGGAGGCGCGCGAAGGCGAGCTCGGCGGCCCCGATGGTGAGACGGTCGGCTCCGAGCTCGGCCGGGACGATGCGCAGATCGTCGGCCGAGCCGGGCAGCGCCTGAGCGGTGACCCCGGCGAGCAGACGCTCCGGCTCGGCCGCGAGCAGCGACGCGAGGAACCCGCCCAGCACGATGAGGCTCGGATCGAAGACGTTGACGACGTTGCGGAGGGCGATCGCCAGGAAGTCGACCTGGCGCTGCACCTCGACCCGCGCCTCCGACCCCGGGGTCGACGCGACGAGCGCCGCGGCGAGCTCGTCGACCTGCGACCGGTCGAGACCGGTCACGGCCAGCAGCTCGGCCTGACCGACCTCGGTCTCGAGGCAGCCGGTCGCCCCGCAGTGACAGAGTCGCCCGACCGAGTTCACGAGCGTGTGACCGAGTTCGCCCGCGTACCCGCCGGCTCCGACGAGCGGGGCACCGCCGACGAGGACTCCCCCGCCGACACCGCTCGCCCCGCCGTTGAGGAACACCAGGTCGTCGACCCCGCGCCCGGCCCCGAAGCGCCCCTCGGCGAGGGCCGCGGCGGACGCGTCGTTCGCGGCGCTCGCCGGCAGACCGGCGGCGTCGGCGACGAGCTCGGCGAACGGCTCGTCGACCCAGCCGAGGTGCGGAGCCAGCCGGACGAGCCCTCCATCGGCGCGGACGAGACCGGGCACGGCGAGGCCGACCCCGACCTCCACCACGCCGGGCGATGCGGCGCGCAGCTCGTCGATGACCGAGGCGGCGACAGCCGCCGCGCCCCGTGCCGTCGGGATGCCGTCGGTCTCGTGGCGGATGCGCGTGCGGACGACGCCGTCGAGCCCGACCACCCCGACGGTGACGGCGTCGATCTCGGGGTTGACGGCGTACGCGACGACGTCGCGGCTCGCGGCGACCACGGGGCTCGGTCGGCCGACCCGGGCGATGCCCACGGGGTCGGTCTCGACCACGAGTCCGCGCTCGGCGAGCTCGCCGACGAGAGCCGCGATGGTCGATCGGTTCAACCCGGTCGCCTGCGTCAGCGCCGAGCGCGAGCGCGGGCCTGCCGCGTGCACGAGCCCGAGCACCGCCGACAGGTTCGTCTGGCGCACACCGTCGGCGCGCGCCCCGGGTTCGATCGTCACGTGGCCTCCTCGGCCGAGCGTACCGGCTCGCGGCACGCGGGCCGCAGGCGCCGTGTCAGTCCCAGCCGTTGCCGAAGCGCTCGAGCTGCGGAGCCACGCGCGTCGACCCGGACGAGGAGGCGGTGGTCTCGACCGACACCGCGCCTCCTCGTCTCGTCACGACGAAGTCGGCCGTCTCGCCGTCGGGCGTCGTCACGGTCACCGTGCGGGCGCCGTCGCCGCCGGGGAGCACCCGCAGCACGAGCCCGTCGAGGTAGTCGTGGTCGGGGCGGTCGTCACGCCCGCCCATCGGGATGACGGCACCCTCACGGACGTACAGCGGCAGGGTCAGCACCCCGTGGGTCTCGGTGCGCCAGACACCCGCCCCCGCGTCGACGACCTCGCCCGTGAACCAGTTCGTCCAGCGCCCGGCCGGCAGGTAGACCTCGACGGTGCCGTCGGCGGAGAACACCGGCGCCACGAGCAGGTCGTCGCCGAGCAGGTACTGCGTGTCGATGTGCGCCGCACCCCGGTCGCCCGGGAACGCCAGCGCCATCGGCCGCATGACCGGCAGCCCGGTGCGGGTGGACTCGAGCCCCGCGGCGTAGAGGTAGGGCATCAGCCGCAGCTTGAGCTTCGTGAAGACCCGGGTCACCTCGACGGCCTCGTCGTCGAACGCCCACGGCACCCGCACCGAGCTGCTGCCGTGGAACCGGCTGTGGCTCGAGAGGAGACCGAAGGCCGTCCAGCGCTTGTAGACGTCGGGATCGGGCATGCCCTCGAAGCCGCCGATGTCGTGACTCCAGAACGAGAAGCCGCTCATCGCGAGCGACAGACCGCCACGCAGCGTCTCCGCCATCGATTCGAAGGTCGAGGTGGAGTCGCCGCCCCAGTGAACGGGCAGCGCCTGGCCGCCGGTCGTCGCCGAGCGCGCGAAGACCACGGCGTCGCCCTCGCCGCGGACCTCCTCGAGGACGTCGAAGACGGCGCGGTTGTAGAGCTGCGTGTACCAGTTGTGCATCCGCTCGGGGTCGGAGCCGTCGTGCCAGACCACGTCGGTGGGGATGCGCTCGCCGAAGTCGGTCTTGAACGCGTCGACGCCCTGGGCCTGCAGCCGACGCAGATGGCCCTGGAACCAGGCCGTCGCGTCGGGGTTCGTGAAGTCGACCAACCCCATGCCCGCCTGCCAGAGGTCCCACTGCCAGACGCTGCCGTCGGGGTTCCTCACGAGGTAGCCGGCGTCGGCCGCCTCGCGGAACAGCGTCGAGCGCTGCCCGATGTACGGGTTGATCCAGACGCAGACCCGGAGGTCGCGCTCGTGCAGACGCGCCAGCATGCCCTCGGGGTCGGGGAAGACCCGAGGGTCCCATTCGAAGTCGCACCACTGGAACTCGCGCATCCAGAAGCAGTCGAAGTGGAAGACGCTGATCGGCATGTCGCGCGCGGCCATCTCGTCGACGAAGGCGGTGACCGTCTCCTCGTCGTAGTCGGTCGTGAACGAGGTCGAGAGCCACAGGCCGTACGACCAGGCCGGCACGTGCGCCGGGCGACCGGTGAGCCGCGTGTACCGGTCGAGCACATCGGCCGGGGTCGGGCCGGCGATCACCAGATAGCGCAGGGTCTCGCCCGCGACCGAGAACTGCACGCGTTCGACCGCCTCGGAGCCGATCTCGTACGAGACGTGCCCCGGGTGGTCGACGAGGACGCCGTACCCGCGGTTCGTCAGGTAGAACGGCACGTTCTTGTAGGCCTGTTCGCTCGACGTGCCGCCGTCGGCGTTCCAGACGTCGACGGTCTGCCCGTTCTTCACGAGCGGACCGAAGCGCTCGCCCAGCCCGTAGACCAGCTCGCCGACGCCGAGCGACAACTGCTGCGAGACGTACGACGGGGCGTGGTCCGTCGCCGTGCCCGGACGCCCCGCGCCCTTCAGCACGGCGCCGACCATGGCGCCGTCGATCCGCGCGTCGGGGGCCACCTGGTGGTACCCGACCGACTTCGCACCCGAGCGCGTGAGCACGGTGTCGCCGTCGCGGAAGACGAGGTCGAAGGGGCCGCCGCGACCCAGGGAGGCGGTGAGCCGCCCCGAGGACAGCGTCGCGCCTCCTTCGGTCACTTCGGCGACGCCGACCCC
Source organism: Frigoribacterium sp. CFBP9029 (assembly GCF_034045305.1). Classification (NCBI taxonomy): domain Bacteria; kingdom Bacillati; phylum Actinomycetota; class Actinomycetes; order Micrococcales; family Microbacteriaceae; genus Frigoribacterium; species Frigoribacterium sp. CFBP9029. The sequence continues at coordinate 146,505 of NZ_JAXCWB010000008.1, read as the reverse complement.
GGCCGGGCCGCCCTCGGCGCCGACCAGGTCGAAGCCGATCTCGTCGCGACCGCCGGCGAAGTGCGTGACCTCGACGGCGATCACGCCCTCCATCGGCGAGCTGAGGCTCACGGTGAGCACCGGCCGGTTGAGCGTGTCGCCGCGGTGCGCGATGACCTTGGTGGGGGCCGTGACGGCGAGCGAGCGCCCGTCGTCACCGGTCTCGACGTCGTGGACCTCCTGGCCGAAGAGGGAGGAGACGCCGGGACGCGTCTGCCAGAAGCCGTCGGTGAACTTCATGGGGTGCCTTTCGAGCGGTGCGCGCTACTTGACCGCACCGGCGGTGATGCCGCGGGTGAGGGTGCGCTGGAAGAGGAGGAAGAACACGAGGGTCGGGATCAGGCCGAGCAGCGCCGAGGCGCTGGTCGTCGTGACGTCCATCAGGCGGTCGCCCTGCAGCGCCGTGATGGCCACCGGCACCGTCTGGTTCGCGTTCGAGACGAGGAAGGTGAGCGGGATGAGGAACTCGTTCCAGGTCCAGATGAAGAAGAAGATCGCGAGCACCGACAGGGTCGGGCGGCTGATCGGCACGATCACGCGCCAGAGGATCTGCCACCGGCTGGCCCCGTCGAGCGAGGCGGCCTCGAGGACCTCCTTCGGGAAGGTCCCGTAGACGCTCGACAGGAGGTACGTGCCGAACGCGCTCTGGATCACCGTGAAGATGATGATGACCGCCCAGATGTTGTCGTAGAGCCCCACCTGCTTGAACAGGAAGTACAGCGGGTAGAGCAGGGCCTCCTGAGGCAGCATGTTCGCCAGCAGGAAGAGCACGATGATCCAGGTGCGGCCGCGCACCCGCCCGATGCCGAGCGCGTAGGCGTTGAACACCGAGATGACGACGGCGAACACCGCGACGAGGCCGGCGATCACGAAGCTGTTCCAGAGCTTCTGCGGGAACTCGACGCGGTTCCAGAAGTTCACGAGACCGTCGAAGTAGAGCGACGTCGGCAGGCTCAACGGCCCGCCGGCCGTGTAGTCGGCGGGCGACTTGAACGAGTTGACGAGGATCAGCAGGAACGGCAGCGCGATCAGCACGCCGAACAGCACGGCCGCTGCGAGGATCGCCCAGTCGGCGGCCGTCTTCTTGCGCCCCCGCTGCTTCGCCTTCGGGAGGCGCGGGTCGGCCACCGCAGGACGGATGCGGTCGTCGTCGACCGGGGGTACGACGGTCGTGGCCATCAGCGGCCCCTCTCTGCTCGTTCGGCCCGGTTCTGGGCCTTGATGAAGAACACCGTGATGACGACGATGACGAGGGTCAGCGCCGTCGCGATCGTGGCGCCGTAGCCGACCTGCTGACTCTGGAAGAACTCGCTGTAGGCGTAGTAGCTCGGCACGATCGTCGAGTCGCCGGGCCCGCCGCGGGTCAGGGCGTAGATCGGACCGAACACCTTGAGCGCCGCGATCGTGCAGGTGAGCACGACGACGAAGATCTCGGGTCGGATGATGCTGACGGTGATGGCGCGGAACCGCTGGAACCAGCCGGCCCCGTCGAGCTCGGCGGCCTCGTACAGCTCGGGGTCGACCCGCTGCAGGGCCGCCATGAAGATGACCACGGGGTAGCCGAGCTGCACCCAGACCATGACCACCATGATGCTGAGCAGCGCCGTGTCGGGGCTGCCGAGCCAGTTGTGCTGCAGCGCCCCGAGCCCCACCGCCTCGAGCACGGTGTTGAGCGCGCCGTTCTCGGGTCGGAGGATCCAGCCGATGACGATCGCGGCGATGGCCACGGGCAGGATCTGCGGCAGGTAGTACGTCGCCCGGAGGAACGACGCGAGTCGGCCGCCGAACTTGCGGCCGATCAGGTCGAACAGCATCGCGGCGAGCAGCAGGCCGAGCAGGGTCGGGACGACGACCATCGCGATGATCAGGAACACGCTGTTCTGGAACGACGTCCAGAAGCGCTCGTCCGACATGAGCTCGCGCCAGTTGTCGAGGCCGGCCCAGGTCGGCGGCCGGATGCCGCGGTAGTCGGTGAAGCTGAGGTAGACGTTCCAGACCAGAGGGACCAGCACGACCACCGTGAAGAGGACGAACCCCGGGATCAGATAGAGCCAGAACCCCCGGCGACCGGAGCCCGGCAGCAGGCTCTCCTCCGGGGGGAGGGCGGGGCGGGCCGCGCGACCGGAGTCGCCGGCGCCGCGGCGGGGGCGCCCGGAGCCCGGGAGGGCCGGCGACGTGGGCCGACCCTCCTGGGCGCGCTGCGCCTCCTTCGTGTCGACGGAGGTCATCGCGTCACTCTCCGGTGATGTCGTCGACGCCGCTCTGGTACTGGTCGCCGAGGGTGCTGAGCATGTCGTCGGGTGAGGTCGAGCCGTTCACGAGCTCTTGTGTGCCGGCGACGAGCTGGTCGTAGAAGGTGGGCGTGGGCCAGTCGGGGTAGAAGGCGAGCCCGTCGCGCTCGAGGAGCGTGTTGAAGTTCGCGATGAGCTCCTGGCTCTTCGGGTCGGTGATGTCGGCCGGGTCGGCCTTGACGGGCACGCCGCCGTTGTTGCCGATGAGGTTCTGGATCTCGGGGCGCATCGTGATGTCGATGAACTTCGTCGCGAGGTCCTTGTTGGCGGCGTTCTCGGGGACGACCCAGAGGTTGCCGCCCGAGCCCGGAGCCATCTCGCTGCCCGGGAACAGGAACGTGCCCCAGTCGAAGGTCGCCTCGTCGGCGACACGGCCGGCCCACCAGCTGCCGGAGACCATGATCGGCGCGCCGCCGCTCATGAACGTGGTGCCCATGTCTTCCGCCTTGATGCCCGTGACGTCCTTCGAGATCCAGCCGTTGTCGACGTACTCCTGCAGCTTCTCGGCCGCGTAGGTCAGCTCGGGGCCCTGCCAGTCGACGTCGCCCTCGTAGAGCTGGTAGTCGTCGACGAACGAGCGGTCGGCCTGCGAGAGGGCGAGCTGGTAGAAGAGCTGCCCCAGCGGGTACTCGGCACCGGCCTCGGCGAGCGGGGTGATGCCGGCGTCGGCGAAGGTCTGCAGCGCGGCCTCGAACTCGTCGTACGTGGTCGGCACCTCGATGCCCTGCTCGGCGAAGGCGTCCTTGTTGTAGAAGACCTCGACGTACTCGCCGTAGTTGGGGATGCCGTACCAGCTGCCCGAGCCCATGATGCCGCGCTCGTCGTACTTCGACGTCGTGGCGATCGACGGGGCGAGGTCGTCGTCCCAGCCGTACTCCTCGACGGCGTCGTCGAGGTTCGACAGCAGCCCCTGGCTGGCGAGCAGACCGGCCGTGGCGTTGCCCTTGTTGTACTCGAGGATGTCGGGGGCCTCGTCGGAGTTCAGCACCTGGCTGGCGGTGGAACGGATCTGCTCGAAGCTCTTCGCCTCGAACTCGACGGTCGCGCCGGTCTCCTCCTCGAAGGTCTCGATGGCCTGGTCCCAGGCGATGCCCATCGCGCTGGTCTCGCTCTCGAAGTGCCAGAGCTTCAGCGTGTTCGGGTCGGATGACCCTCCGCCGCCGGCGGAGCAGCCGGCGAGCAGTGCGGCGGTGGCCACGAAGGCCGTGCCGGAAGCGGCGATGCGTCGTTTGTTCAAGGTTCTACCTCCTCGTAGAGTGCCCGTCGCCTTTATCGTCGAAGCGTTTCGACGATGAACAAGGGGCGACGGAGCGGGTGGTGATTCGGTGGTGCGGTGGTGCGGTGGTGCGGTCGGGTGGGTTCAGGAGGCGCGGGTCGGCTCGATGACCGACCCCTTCGCCAGATAGGTGGGCGCGATCAGCTCGACACCGGTGTCGACGCGGCCGTCGATGCGGTCGAAGGCGGCCTCGACCGCTCGCGAGCACATCTCGTCGATCGGCAGCGGGATGGTGTCGAGCGGCGGGTCGAGCTCGTCGGCGGGGTAGCTGGCGCAGGCGGCCAGCACCGAGAGGTCTCGAGGGATGTCGACGCCGAGCCTGCGCAGATGCTGCATCGCGGCCTCGGCGGTGGGCTCGCTGCAGTGGAGCACCAGTGCGGTCATGCCGGGCAGTCGACCGCGGAGCTCGTCGACGGCGCGGATCGCGGAGGCACGACCGAGGTCGGTCGCGACGGTCAGGCTCTCGACGCCCCGATCGGCGGCGCGGGCCGCGAAGGCGTCGTCGAAGCGTCGGATGAAGCCGGTGTCGCGCTCGAGGTACGAGGCGGGGTGGCCGATGACGCCGATCGACCTGTGGCCGTGGTCGGCGAGGCGGTCGACGACGAGACGCGCGGCCGACTCGAAGTCGAGATCGATGCAGGCGAGGTCGTCGACGTCGCGCGGGATCCCGATGAAGCCGGCCGGGAGTTCGAGCTCTCGCACGAGGTCGACGCGCTCGTCGACCGTCGCCACGCCGAGGGCCACGACCCCGTCGACGAGCGAACTCGAGGCGACCCGGCGGATGCCCGAGACCTCGTCGTCCGTGGCGAGCAGCAGGACGTCGTAGTCGCGACGGCGCGCGGCCTCGACGACCGCGGTGACGAACCGCATCTGCGTGGGCTGGTGGTTGTCGGCACGGATCGGCGCGCTGAGGGCGAGGATGTTGGTGCGCGCGCCGGCCAGCATGCGGGCCCCGGCGTGCGGGCGGTAGCCGAGACGCTCGACGGCGTCGGTGACCCGCTGCCGCGTGCTCGAGGCGATCGAACGCTTGCCGGAGAGGGCGTACGACACGGTCGAGATGGAGACGCCGGCGGCCTGCGCCACATCGTGGATCGTCGCCATCGTGACCTCACCGTCTCGTCGTCGTGTCGTCCGACCCGTCGAGGCGAAGCGCTTCGACGAGGTTCGAGAGGAGACGATACGACAGCTCCGACCGATGCGCAAGGTGTTTGTCGCCGCCGTCAACAAATGCCCGCAGCCCCTCGACCGAGCCGCCTCGGACGTATAAGTTGTAAGCGACAACAATCGCGACCAGCGCCTCCGGCGACTCGCGCCATCGACCATGAAAGGGACACCGATGTCCGTCACCCCCACCCGCGAAGACAAGTTCTCGTTCGGCCTCTGGACGATCGGCTACACCGGAGCCGACCCGTTCGGCGGCCCCACCCGCCCCGACCTCGACGTGGTCGAGGCCGTCGAGAACCTCGACCGCCTGGGCGCCTACGGCCTGACCTTCCACGACGACGACCTCTTCGCCTTCGGGTCGACCGAGGCCGAGCGCCAGAAGCAGATCGACCGCCTGAAGGGCGCGCTCGACGCGACCGGCATCGTCGTGCCGATGGTCACCACCAACCTGTTCAGCGCACCGGTCTTCAAAGACGGCGGGTTCACGTCCAACGACCGCGGCGTGCGCCGCTTCGCGCTCCGCAAGGTGCTGCGCAACATCGACCTCGCCGCCGAGCTCGGCGCCGAGACCTTCGTCATGTGGGGCGGCCGCGAGGGCGCCGAGTACGACAGCGCCAAAGACGTGCAGGCCGCCCTGTCGCGCTACAAGGAGGGCGTCGACATGCTCGCCCAGTACGTGACCGACAAGGGCTACGGTCTGCGCTTCGCCATCGAGCCGAAGCCCAACGAGCCCCGCGGCGACATCCTGCTGCCGACGCTCGGCCACGCGATCGCGTTCATCGACACGCTCGAGCGCCCCGAGCTGTTCGGCGTCAACCCCGAGGTCGGCCACGAGCAGATGGCGGGCTTGAACTTCACGGCCGGCATCGCTCAGGCGCTCTACCAGGGCAAGCTGTTCCACATCGACCTGAACGGTCAGCGCGGCATCAAGTACGACCAGGACCTCGTCTTCGGTCACGGCGACCTGCAGAACGCGTTCTCGCTCGTCGACCTGCTCGAGCACGGCGCCCCTCAGGGCGGCCCGTCTTACACCGGCCCCCGCCACTTCGACTACAAGCCGTCGCGCACCGAGACCATCGACGGCGTCTGGGAGTCGGCCGCGGCCAACATGCGCATGTACCTGCTGCTGAAGGAGCGCGCGCAGGCGTTCCGCGCCGACCCCGAGGTGCAGGAGGCGCTGGTCGCCAGCCAGGTCGCCGAGCTGTCGACCCCCACCCTCGCCGAGGGCGAAGGCTACGACGCCCTGCTCGCCGACCGCGCCTCGTACGAGGACTTCGACGCCGACGCGCACTTCGGCGGCCACGGCTACGGCTTCGTCCGCCTGCAGCAGCTCGCGGTCGAGCACCTGATGGGCGCTCGCGGCTGAGGGCGGACGCGCCAGCGTTCGCGCCGCGAGCGCTGACGCGCCCCAGCGCGTCAGACGGAGCTAGATGCGGCTGAGGCCGATGACGGGTCGTCCACTCACCGGTGGGCGACCCGTCGTCGTGCGTCGACCCCGATCAGTGCCGCATGGACGCGCGGTGCGACGATCTCGGCCCACCGGCGGTGCAGGGTCGACCACGAGAACAGGTCGCGGACGGTCATGTCCGCGAGGGCCGCGAGCGGGAAGTCGACGTGGTCGACGCCGATCAGCTCGCGCGAGAGGCGCTCGGTGACCGCGTTGAGCCGGTCGACCTGCCCCGTGATCAGACGGGAGGCGAGCGGCGGGATCGGTCGGAACTGGGCCATCGGCGGGATGGCGGCGAAGACCACGGCGCACTCCTCGCCGGCCTCCTGCCGGATGCGGCCGACGAGCAGCCGCAGATCGCGCTCCCACGCGCTGGGGCTCGTGGCCGACAGCACGTCCGCGATCCCGAGGAACACGACGGCCGCGCTGGCCCCCTCGGCCGAGAGCGACGGCATGGTGACGGCGGTGCGCGCCGTGAGGACGGGCGAGGTGAGCTCCGACCAGGTGAGGCCTCGACCCCGGGAGCGAGCCACGCGCGAGGCGACCTGACTCGATGTCGTCATGCCGTGGCTCAGCACGCCCATGCCCGCGACGGCGATGCTGCCGATGAAGGCGATCCGCTCGGGGGACGGCCCGGTGATCGCCGGGCTGCGCTCGTCGCGGGGGAAGACGGCGGACGCGAGGTCGCGTCGGTACATCTCCAGATGGAAGGCGAGCAACGGCCGCCCGAGGGTGACGAGGACGGCCATCGGCCCCGAGAAGCGGGTGGCGACGGTGCGGTCGGGGTGGGGCTGGGGCATGCGGTCCTGGTGACGTCATCGCCGCGGGCGGCGAGGGGATCTCCGAGCGAGACCGCTCACGAGTCTCTGGGGGAAGCGCCCGTCGATCCAGACGCATTCGCAATGGGGACAATGCGTGCGTTCCGCTCATCGTCCCCTCAAATGCGGACACGGCCGGACGAAGCGCTGATGAGAAGGTCTTTCCATCGAGGGGAGGCACTCGAGAGGTACGAGTGGACGCGGGAACGGCCCCACGAATTGGGGCCACGTCGTGACGACCCAGGGGGCCATGTTGCACACGACTGTGCAAGATCATAAGATCGCACCGTGACCACGACTCCTTCGACCCGGCGAGCGCCCCGGCGCGACGCCACCGCCAACCGCGAGGCGCTGATGGCGGCCGCCGTGCGCCTCCTGAACACCGACCCGGGGGTGCCCCTCGAGGCCATCGCGGCCGAGGCGGGGCTGTCGCGGCGCAGCGTCTACGGGCACTTCGCGACCCGCGACGACCTCGTGCGCGAGGTGACGCTGCGCGGCGCGGCGCGCATCGGGGCCGCGGCCGTCGTGCAGCCGAGCTCGAGCGATCCGGTCGTGCAGCTCGCCGCCCTCGGCGCGCGCCTGTGGTCGGAGGTCGAGCACGTGCGGGTCATGGCCCAGTTGACCGTCCGCGGCCCGTTGATGCACGTGGTCGGCGAGGCGCTGGCGCCCCTGCGGGCGTTCGTCCGCGAGACCGTCCGGCGCGGCGTCGTCGAGGGCCGGATGCGCTCCGACATCGACGTCGACACGCTGGCGCACCTGGTCGAGGGTGCCGCGTTGTCGGTGCTGGACGAGGCGACCGCGCGCGATCTCGGTCGCGCCGAGGGGCACCGGCTCGTCATGCTGGCCGTGCTCGCCGTCGTCGGCCTCGGCTGGCGCGAGGCCCAGGAGCTCATCGCGGGCAGCCCCGAACTCGAGCTGGGCGCCCCGGCGGCCGGCGGCGCCCCCGCCGACGCCTCCGCACCCCTCGGCGACCCCACCGACGCGGCGGTGTCCGCATGAGACTCGAGCTGCTCGGCGCGGCCGTCGGCGACGGCCCCGGCGCCCCTCTCGCCCCGCTCTCCGTCACCGCCGACCGGGGCCTCCCCGGCTTCGTCGCCGTCGAGACCGAGAACGGCCCCACCGTCGCGAGCCTCGTCGCCGGCGGACGGATGGCACCCGAGCGCGGCCGCGTCCTGCTCGACGGGAGCGACGACGCCGACGCGATCCGCGCCTCCTTCGCCCTCGTCGACACCCCCGGCGTGGCCGAGCCGTTCGGCTCGCTCACCGTCTCGCAGGTCGCCCGCGAGGAGCTCGCCCTGGCGGGTCTCCGCAGCGACCGCGCCTCCGTCTCCCTCCTCGTCGAGTCGCTCGGTCTCGACGAGCACCGGCGCACCCGCCTGCACGCGCTCCCCACCGAGCGCCGCGTGCGACTGCTCACCGAACTGGCCGTGCTGCGCCCCGACGTGCGCGGAGTCGTGCTCACGACGCCCGAGCGGCACGGCGGCGACGTGCACGCCTGGCTCGACGTCGTCGGCGATCTGGTCGCCCGCGACTACACGGTGCTGACCGTGACGAGCTACGCGGCCCTCGCCCAGGCCTCGATCCCCTCGCCCGACGTCGACGACGACGCCCCGTCTCCGACACCCGAAAGCGACCCCTCGTGAAGATCGTCACCCTCGTCCGATCCGAGTTCCAGCGGCTGACCTCGACGGGGCTCGCCCGCCTCGCCCTCGTCGCGCTGATGACGGTGCCGCTGCTCTACGGCGGCCTGTACCTGTGGGCCAATCAGGACCCGTACGCGAAGCTCGACAAGGTCCCCGCCGCGCTGGTGGACGCCGACTCGGGCGCCGTGTCCGACGGCGAGACCGTCGACTACGGCGCCGATGTCACGAAGGAGGTGCTCGACGGCGGCGACTTCGACTGGCACGAGACGACCGCCGAGGAGGCGCGGGCCGGCCTCGAAGACGGAACGTACGACTTCACGTTCACGATCCCGACGGACTTCAGCGCCGACCTCGTGTCGGCGTCGAGCGACGACCCGCAGCGCGCGCAGATCGTGCTCGCGACCAACGACTCCAACAGCTATCTGTCGACGACCATCGCCGAGCAGGCCGCCAAGACCATCAGGGCGTCCGTCACCGAGCGGGTCGGCAAGGAGGCCGCGACGCAGCTGCTCGTCGGGTTGTCCGACATCCGCACCAGCCTGGGCGACGCGGCCGACGGCGCCGCGCAGCTGAACGACGGCCTCGGGACGAGCGTCGGGGGCGCGGATCGACTCGCCACGGGTGCGGCCGACGCCCGTGACGGCGCCGACCGGCTCGCTGCCGGCGCCTCCGACGCCCACGACGGCGCCGACCGGCTCGCGACGGGGGCCGCCTCGGCGGACACCGGCGCTCGCACACTCGCCGACGGCGTCGGAGCGCTGAGCACCGGCGCGACGACGCTCGACGCCGGGTTGCAGCAGCTGCGCTCGAGCACCGCTGAGCTGCCCGCGCAGACGCAGGCGCTCGCCGACGGCGCCGCCCAGGTGGCGGCGGGTAACGATCAGCTGGCGACGACCGTCGCCGGGGCCGCCGCCGACAGTCAGACCGCGGTCGACGCGCTGCCCGAGGCGCAGGCCGCCGCGCAGTCCGACATCGCCGCCGCTCTGGCGGCGCAGGGCTACGACGCCGATCAGATCGCGGCCATCGCCGCCACGTTCGCCCCCGTCACCGACGACCTCACGACACGACTGACCGGCGCGAACACGCAGCTGCAGGCGCTGAACGGCTCGGTCGCGCAGCTCTCCGCCGGTGCCGACCAGGTGGCCGCGGGCACGAGCACCCTCGCCGAGCAGACCCCGGCGCTGACCTCGGGCATCTCGTCGGCCGCCGACGGCTCGGCGCAGCTGTCGACCGGCGCCGCGACGGCGGCCTCGGGGGCGACCGACCTCGCGACCGGACTCGGCATGCTCGACTCGGGCGCCGCCTCCCTCGCCGACGGCCTCGGCACCCTCGACGCGGGCGCGACCACACTCGCGTCGGGGCTCGACACGCTCGCCACCGGCACCGTCGATCTGCACGACGGCCTCGTGCAGCTGCGCGACGGCAGCACGACCCTCTCGGACGGGCTGCAGAACGGGCTCGCGCAGATCCCGGCGAGCACCGACTCGAGCCGTGACGACCAGGCGTCGGCGATCTCCGACCCGGTGTCCGTCACCGATCGCGCCCTGACCAGCGCCGGCACGTACGGCGCCGGGCTCGCCCCGTTCTTCATCAGCCTCGCGGCGTGGATCGGCATCTACGCGCTGTTCCTGATCGTCAAGCCGCTGTCGAAGCGGGCGATCACGGCCGTCAAGGCGCCGGGTCGCGTCGTGGCCGCCGGCTGGCTGGCGCCCGCGCTGCTCGGCCTGGTGCAGATGGTGGCGCTGTTCGGCATCGTGACCGGCCCGCTCGGCTTCGACGTCGTGCACCCCTGGGCCATGGTGGGGCTGATGGTGCTGGCCTCGGCCACGTTCGCGGCGATCATCATGATGCTGAACGTGCTGCTCGGCAGCGTCGGGCAGTTCCTCGGGCTCGTGCTGATGGTCGTGCAGCTCGTCACCGCCGGCGGCACGTTCCCGTGGCAGACCCTGCCCGCTCCGCTGGCGGCCCTGCACTTCGCCCTGCCGATGAGCTACGCCACCGACGGACTGCGCCAGGTGATGTACGGCGGCAGCCTCCCGACCGCTGCCGGAGACGCGGGCGTGCTCGCCTGCTGGCTGCTGGGAGCCCTGCTCGTCTCGTACCTGGCCGCCGCCCGGATGACCCGCCGACGGACCCTCCGCGACCTCCGACCGTCGCTGATCGGCTGACACCCGGCCGCCCTGGGCGGCACCGCCCGAGGCGGGGAACCGAGGAGGCGCGGGTCGAGACCATCTCGACCCGCGCCTCCTCCCGTGGCATGTCGCCTTGACGTGCCACATGCCGGTGAACAAAACTGTCGTGATGCACACGCACCGCGCGACACCCTTGCCCGCCGTCCTGGCCTACCCGATGCATGGGCAGACCAAATTCACGACCGAGGGGTACCGGACGCGCGACGCCCACCTCGTGGAGTGGCTCGGGCGCCTGACCGGAGACCGCGGGGGCGTCGCCGTGGTGTCGCGACCGGAGCCTGCGGTGCTCGCGGTCGGGGCGTCGTGGCGGGGCGGGCGGCCGGGGCGGCGACGACTGGGCGGGCCCCCCGGTGTCGCGGCAGGGACGCGGCCGATCGAGACGACCACCTGGCGGCTGCCCGACCCGCGCGACCGACGGCGGTGGTGGGTCCGCTCCGCCGACGCCTACCCGGGGCTGACCCATGCCTGGCGCGATGTCCCCGCCGTGGTGTGGAACCCCTTCACGGCACTGGCCCTCCCGCACGCGAACCCGTTCGTGACCGGACGCACGACCGTGCTCGACCTGCTCGACGACTGGACCGTGCACCACGCGTTCGCGGGCATCCGATCCGACGTCGAGCGCGCCTACGCCGCCGCCTTCGCCTCGGCCTGCCAGGTGACGGCCAATGCCGAGGGCACGGTCGAGCTCGCCCGCCGCTTCGGCCGCGACGACGTCGTGCTGCTGCCGAACGGCTGCGACCCCGAGCGGTTCGACAGCACGTCGGCCGCGACGGGTCCGCTCACCGTCGGCTACGTCGGCAAGATCGGACGGCGTCTCGACCTGGGCGGCATCGTCGCCTGCGCCGAGGCCGAGCCCGACGTGCGCTTCGTCTTCGCCGGCCCCGTGCTCGACCGCGAGTACCACCGGCCCCTCGCGTCGGTGCCCAACGTGACGCTGCTCGGCGACGTGCACTACGACGACGTGCCCGCCCTGCTGCGGACCTTCGACGTCGGCTGGGTGCCGCACCGGGTGGGGAGCGGGGAGCGGGCCGGGGGCCGGGGCGGCGGGGGCGAGGTGGGGGGCGACATCATCAAGACCTACGAGTACCGGGCGGCCGGACTGCCCGTGCTGACGACCCCGGTCGACGGCTGCGATCGCCGCGGCCTCGACGAGGTCGCCGTCCTCCCCATCGATCGGCACGCCGAACGGATCGGCGACTGGCATCGGTCGGGCCCCCGCGTCGCCCGCCGCCCGGCCACCATCCCCCGCGAGGCGACCTGGCGGCTCAAGGCCGAGACCGTCCTCGGCGCCCTCGCCCCGGCGACGGTCGCGCGGAACCCCCGATGAGGGTGGCTCTCGTCGCCGCCCCGCTGATGGCCCGGAGCGGGGTGCACCGCTCGGCCCACGACCTCGTCGCGGCCGCCCGGGCGCGGGGTCTCCCCTGGACCGCCCTCCTCGGCATGCGACCCGACGCGGCCGGGGCGCCGATCGACGCCCCGGGGGTCACCGAGACCATGCTCGTGCGCCACGGCGTCGACGTGCTCCGCGAGGTGCATCGCGCCGTGCGCGCCGACCCCGACGTCCGACGGGCCGATGTCGTGGTGTCGCTGGTGCCGCAGAGCGACATGGTGATCGCGGCCTCACGCGCCCTGCGCCACACGCCGCGGGTCGCGTGGGTGCGGGGTCTGCCCTGGCCCGCGGCGGGCGAGCAGCGTGGTCTCCGTCGACGGCTGCTCACCGCCCTCGAGTCCAGGGCGCTCCGCACCCTCGACGACGTCTGGGCGACCTCCCCGCTGCTCGCCGGCCAGGTGTCGAGGGCGCGGGTGCCCGCGATCGTGCCCGCCGGCGTACCCGGTCTCCCCCGCACGAGCCACGGCGATCAGGAGGGGCCGCTCGTCTGGGCGGGTCGGCTCTCGGTCGAGAAAGGGCCCGGCGAGTACCTCGATCTCGTGCGTCGCGTCGGGGGTCCGGCGCGCCTCCACGGCTCCGGTCCGCTGGAAGACGGACTCCGCCGTCGACGGATCCCCGGTCTCGACTGGGCCGGCTGGCTGCCGGCCGAACGACTCTGGCGCGACGCCGGCATCGCCGTGACGACCTCGTACCGCGACGCCTTCGGCCGCAGTCCGGTCGAGGCCGCGTCGGCCGGCGTGCCCGTGCTGCTCAGCGACGGGACGGGCGCGGCACCGGCCCTGTACGTCGATCCCGAGCTCCGGCGGCGATTCGTGCTGCCCCTCGGCGACCACGACGCGTGGGACTCCGCCGTCCGCGACCTCCGCGGCGACGCCGATCTGCGGCGCCGAGTCTCGGACCACGTGCACGCGAACGCCTCCGAGCTGACCATCGAGCGATCCCTCGACCACGCGCTGCAGCGGCTGCGCGCACTGGCACCGCACCTCCACCCCACCACCGAACGGACGACAGGCTCATGACGCTTCTCGACCTCGTCGGCGCCCTGCGCCGGTCCGCCCTGCTCGTCGTCGCGATCACACTGGTCGGCGTCGCCGCCGGCGCGGCCGTCGTCGCGCTGACGACCCCGCTCTACACGTCGTCGACCCTCCTCTTCGTGTCGGTCCGTTCTGCGGCGGCCACGACGGCGGGCGAACTCGTCCAGGGCAACGCCGCCGCCCAGCAGAGGGTGCAGTCGTACGTCGGCGTCGCGACGAGCCCGCGGGTGCTGCAGCCCGTCGTCGACGAGCTCGACGACGGGACGACCCTCTCGTCGCTCGCCCCGCAGGTGTCCGCCGAGACCCCGGTGAACACCGTGAACATCCGCATCACGGTCGTCGACGCGGACCCGGCACGGGCCGCGAGTCTGGCCGGGGCGATCGCCGAGAGCTTCCGCACGGTCGTCGTCGACGAGCTCGAGACCCCCGCGCCCGGCGGCACGAGTCTCGTCGGGGTCGAGACGCTCGCTCCCCCGGTGGTCGCGACGGCGCCGTCCAGCCCCGACCTCGCCGTCGACGTGCTGCTGGGCGGCCTCGCCGGCCTGGCCGTCGGCGTCGCGGCCGCGGCGCTCCGAGCCCGTCTCGACACGCGGATCCGCAGTCGCGCCGACATCGAGGCGGTCACCGGCGGCACCCTCCTCGGGGCGCTCGGCTTCGACCGCGACGCCGAGCAGAGACCTCTGGTCGTCGCCGCCGACCCGCGCAGCCCGCATGCCGAGTCGTTCCGCTCGCTGCGGACGAGCGTGCAGTTCATCGGCCTCGACCGGACGGCGCGCTGCCTGGTCGTCACGTCCGCACTGCCCGCCGAGGGCAAGACGACGACCGTGGCGAACCTCGCGATCGCCCTCAGCGAGACCGGGTCGCGGGTGATCGTCGTCGACACCGACCTGCGCCTGCCTCGGCTCGCCGACGTGCTGGGCCTAGAGGGGGTCGTCGGGGTCTCCGACGTGCTGCTCGGCAAGGCGAGTCTCGCCGACGCCGTCCAGCCGTGGGGGCGGGGCGGACTCGACGTGCTGCCGGCCGGGACGCTGCCGCCGAACCCGAGCGAGCTGCTGGGGAGCAACCGCATGGCCGATCTGCTCACCGAGCTCGCGCGGCACTACGACCACGTGCTGCTCGACGCCCCGCCGCTGCTGCCGGTCACCGATGCAGCCGTGTTGAGCCGCCTCGCCGACGGTGCGATCGTCGTGGCCGCGGCGGGCCGATCGACCCGAGGGCAGCTGACCGCCGCCCTCGAGATGCTGACGGCCCTCGACGCGACGTCGTTCGGCGTCGTCGCGACGATGCTTCCCGCGACCGGGCCGCAGGCGTACGGGTACGGGTACGGGTACGGGTCCGCCGGGCCGCAGGGGCGGAAGCGTGCCGCGGCCTCGGAGCCGCGCCCACCCCGCGCGACCGAGGAGCCCAGCCCCGCGCCGTCCTGAGCCCGGCCGCACGCCCCGCCGCCTCCTCCACCTCGCCCCGCCTCCTCCACCTCGTGCGTGCAAATCGCGACCAAGTCGGCGTCTGAAGGCGGTTTCGGGGGCGATGAGGAGCGTTTCGGCACCGTTTTGTCGGGTTCGGCACGCCCAAGCCCACCGGCGCGGTCGGGTTCGGCACGCCCAAGCCCACCGGCGCGGTCGGGTTCGGCCCGCCAGACGCGAGCGACACAGCCGTCCCCGCCCACTCAGCCGACGCAGCCGACTCAGCCGACTCAGCGGAGGAGGGCGCGCAGCTCGGTCTCGTAGGCGGCGCAGACGTCGCTCCACGCGTAGTGCCTCCGGGCCCGCCGCCGCCCCGCCTCGCCCAGCTCGGCCCGTCGCCCGGGGTCGTCGAGCAGATCCGTGACGGCGAGGGCGATCGCGCCGGGCTCGGGGGCGACGAAGACGCCGGCCGCGCCGAGCACCTCGCGGTTGTACACGGTGTCGCGGGCCACGACCGGGGCGCCGCAGATCATCGCCTGCACGAGTGCCGGGTTCGTGCCGCCGACGCTGTGCCCGTGGAAGTACACGCCCGCGTTCCGCCAGAGGGCGAAGAGACGGCGGTCGTCGCGGAGGTGCCCGAGGTGCACGATCTTCGGCGAGCGCGCCGCCAGCTCGGCCACGCGGTCGTCTAGCTCGCCGCCGTAGCCGCTCGATCCGACGATCACCACGGTGTGCCGGCGAGCGACGACCTCGGCCGCCGCGACGAACTCCGCCACCGTGTTCTCGGGGACGAAGCGGGCGACGAACAGCGCGTATCCGCCCGGCTCGAGGTGGTCGTCGGCGATCGACAGCTCGGCGGTGACGGGGTCGGGTTCGTCGGCTCCGTAGGGCACGAAGACCCCGTCGACCCCGAACTCGTCGAGCCAGCGACGCTCGATCTCTCGGGCGTCGCAGACGATGCGGTCCGCCCAGCGCGCCGTCGCCATCGCCCCGCCGCGGAAGACCGCGCGCGCGACGCGACCCCACTTGGCGCGCTCCCACTCGATGCCGTCGACGTTGACCAGCGTCGGGACACCGCGCCAGCGCAGCAGCGGCAGCCAGAAGCCGTTCGCGCAGTTCATCACCAACGCGACGTCGGGGCGCCTCCGCACGGCGTCGACGATCGCGGTGAACCCGTAGGTCAGCGTGCTGAGCGACCGGGTCTCGAGCCCCCTGGTCTCGCGGCGCAGGATGCGCGGGTCGGCGCCATCGGCGCTCGTCGCCCCGGGTCGACCGTAGACGGTGACGTCCCACCCGGCGTCGGCGAGCGCGGGGGCGAGTCGGCGGACGGCCGTCTCGAACCCGCCGTAGTGGCTGGGGTAGCCGCGAGTCCCGATCACCGCGACTCGGGGGCGCCGCCCGGACGGGTCGAGGGGGCCGCCCGGGATCGCGGCGGCAGGACGACGGGACGGGTGGCGGGTGGGTGTCATGCGAGGCTCTCCGGTCGGTGGGGGTCGGGCACGGTCGGTCGGCCCGCGAGCGCCGTCGCCCCGGCGGCGAGGACGGTCATAGAAGGCCAGAAGACGTAGTCGAAGGTCACGAGCATCCCGACGAAGACGGCGCAGAGGGCCCGGGCGAGGGGATCGCGCGTCGCGAGGGCGACGACGAGCACGGCGATCATCAGGGCGACGCCGATCACCCCCTGCGTGGCGAGGGTGGTGACGAGCTGGTTGTCGAGCACCCAGAACCCGTCTTGGGGGAACAGCCCCTCGTCGTAGAGCCGCTCGACCGTGCCCACGCCGCTGCCGAACAGGACCTCGGCGAACGGGCGACCGAGGAGGCGCGGCACCGATCGGAGGGTCCCGGCCCGGTTCTCGTACGAACCGGACGACAGGAACCGGTCGGACGCCACACCGAGCTCGTCGACGAACACGACGACGACGACCACGACCCCGAGGAGCGCCGCCGCGGCACGGACGACCCCGCGCCCCTCGGTGGCCGACACGATCAGCACCGCGACGGCGAGCACGGCGGCGAGCACGATGCTGCGACTGCCCGAGAGGAGCATCCCGGCGACGAGGGCCGAGCCGACGAGCACCCTGACCGGGCCGGGGACGCGGCGCCGCGCGGTGATCGTCACCACGAAGGCCACGCAGAGCACGACCCCGTAGGGGATGGGGTGCCCGAGCGTACCCTGGACCCGCTCGAGCCCGCCGGGCAGGAGCGTGTTCACCAGCACGTACGCGTTCACGTCGCGGTGGCGCAGCCCCCAGGGCACCGGGTCGCCCGTGACGAACTCGACGACACCGAGCGCGACCTCGAGCAGGCCGAGCACGACGACGCCGACCCCGAGCACTCGGAGGTCGGTCTCCGTCACGCGCAGCAGGCACCACGCTGCGCCCACGGCGAGCAGGCCCACGCGCACCGTCAGACCGATGGCCTCGGGGTAGCCGACGGCGGTGGTCACGAGGGCGAGGGCGAACGACGTCGCCGTCAGCCCGACGACGATGACGCCTCGACGCCTCACGGGTGCCCCCGGCAGCACCGCGGCGACGGCCAGCAGCACGATCGCGCCGTGGACGGCCCCGGTGCGGACGCTCTCGGGGGCCGCCGACGACGCCGTGCCGACGAGCAGCCCGAGGGCGACCACGAGGAGGGCGCCGCGGCGTGCGGCGGAGGGCACGAGCAGAGCCCCGACCACCATGACGGCCAGGACGATCAGCCCCGTGGCGACGACGCCCGGGACGGTCGCCGGCATGCCGCTCACGCGACGGCCCCCGAGGAGGCGCGGTGCGCGCGGACGAGGAGGGGCACCACCACCGCCGCCTGCACCCCGATCGCGACGGCCTCGGCCGCCGCGAGACCCGCGAGGGCGCCGGTCGCGCCGCCGATCGCTCCGCCCCACAGCACGCCCGTCACGCCGACCACGGCTGCTGCCGTCGCCGCGGTCGTCGTCGTGCGGACCGCGTCGAGGGTCACGAGGGCGAGCCCGAACGCCCTCGACTGGCAGGTCAGGGCGACGAGCAGCGCCGTCGCGACGACCGAAGACCCCTCGACCGTGACGGCACCCGTGAAGACGACCGCCACGACGGGCGGCATGGCCGTCAGCACCGCGACGGCCGACGCCGCGGCCAGACCGGCGTTGAGGACGAGCGACGCGACCGTGCGGCGCGCGGCCACCGTCTCGTCGGGCGAGCCGACCCAGACCTGGAGTCGCTGGGGCACGACCGCGACGATGCCGAGCCCCGCGCGGGCCAGCCGGTCCACGGCGGCGAAGGCGGCCACTGAGCCGGGCGCGACTGCCTGCAGCAGCGCGGCCGGCAGGGTCTTGTACAGCGCGGTGACACCCCGCCCGGCGGTCACCACGAGCTGCCCGCGGACGATCGACGGCACGGCCAGCAGACGCTCGCGGGCCGGAGCGACCCGGACGCCCGCCGCCCGCGCGGTGGCGACCAGCGTGACCGTCACGGCGAGCAGCGAGGCGAGGCCGTACGCCTCGAGCGGTCCGCCAAGGGCGATGACCCCGGCGGCCGCCAGGGCGAGGACGACCCGCGGCAGGGCCTCGCAGAGCAGCGTCAGCCCCGGTCGGCCGAGACCCACGAAGAGCCAGGTCGGGCTGAGCGCACCACCGGCGACGCCGAGGGTCAGCAGCACCGCCGCCCCGCGGTGCTCGTCGACGAGCAGCGTCACGGTGACGACCGCGACGGGCGCGAGGACGGCGAGCGCGACGAGGCGAGAGGCGAGGGCGTCGTGGTGGATCTCGGCGTGCCTCTGCGGATCGCGCGCGACGCGCTGCGGGCCGACGACCACCCAGCCGAGCTCGGCGACCACGGCGACAGCGGCCCCGACGGACAGGGCGACGGCGCAGACCGCCCAGCCGTCGGCCCCGAAACGCGTCGTCACGGCCGGCACGACGGCGAACGGGGCGAGTGCGACGACGACGGGCGAGGCGCCGTAGAGCAGCAGGGTCGTCAGGTGCCCGACGAGGTGCCTCACCGTCCGACGCCCGGGACGCCCCGGTGCGCCCGCTCGCCGAGGTGCGCGCCGAAGTGGGCGTCGAGTCGAGCGAACCCGCGTGCGACGAGGGCCTCGAGCGCCGGTGCGATCGGTGCGGCTCGCTCGTCCGAAGCGATCGCCGAGGCTGCGACGGCGCCGGTGCCGCTCGGGCGCCCGCGCCTCTCGGCCACGTCGATCAACGCGGCGGCCAGGGAGGCGGCGTCGCCCGGCTCGGTCTGGACGAGCAGCGGCCCCACCACGGCCTGCAGCTCGTCGAGCGCCGCGCTGCGCTGCGTGACGACCGTCCGCCCGGAGGCGAGGCCCTGCCAGACCTTGTTGGCGACGACCGAGAGCGCCTTGGGCGAATCGCCGAAGACGCCGAGCACCACGTCGCTCCGCCCGATCAGGGCGGGGAGCTCGCTCTCGGCGACGGGGTCGACGAACCGGCAGGAGGCGCGGAGACCGTTCCGCTCGACGAGCCGGCGGATGCCGTCGCGGCGGGGTCCTCCCCCGACGAGCATCAGCTCGACCGGGCGTCGCCGCCGCACGAGGGCGAGCGCCTCCACGACCCTCTCGGTGCCGTGCAGGGGGATGTAGTTGCCGTAGTAGAGCACCCGGAGGACATCCGAGGGCGGGGGCGGCGGCAGATCACGGGCCCAGGCGGGGGCCCCGACGGGGAGGGCGACGACGGGGGTCGACCCGGCCGCGGGGCGGAGCGCCTCGGCGCGGGGCTCCGTGTCGATGAGGACCACGTCGGCGAGCCGGACGGCGAGCCGATCGAGCAGCCGCAGCCGCAGCGCCCGTGCCGATCTCGGCGGGACGACCCCCCAGTCGAGCACCGCCGTCTCGTGCAGCCCGATGAAGCGGTCGACCACGAGGCGGGCGCCCCGTGCTCTCGCCACCAGCCAGGCCCACGGCGCATGAGTCGTCCGCATCTCGGCCAGCACCACGACGTCGGCGTCACGGGAGCCCTGCCAGAGACCCCGGGCGTCGGCGAGCGCCCGGGTGAGGCGCGAGCCGTGCCGCCGGCGGGCGACGACGGTGATCTGCGCACCGAATCGATCGGCCAGGTAGGCGCGGATGCGCGCGTTGCGGGGGTACGCGACGTCGTGGACGCCGTAGTAGAGGACTCTCACGGCCCGCCTCAGAGGGCGACGACGTGGTCGCCCGTCAGCACGTGGCGGGTGTCGAAGGTGGGCACGCCGTGCAGGAGCGACAGGTCGACGCCGTCGTGATCGGTGACGACGACGGCGGCGTCGACCTCGGCCACCACGTCGCGGACGAGATCGACCCGGCGGATGCCCGCGGGCCAGTAGCGCTCGTGCACGTGCGGGTCGACGGCGACGACCTCGGCGCCCTGCTGCAGCAGGGACTGGGCGATCTTCAGCGCCGGCGCCTCGCGCACGTCGCCGGAGTTCTTCTTGTAGGCCAGACCCACGAGCAGCACGCGCGACCCGCGGACCGATCGAGAGCAGTCGTTGAGCATCGATTGGACCCGCTCGACGACGTGGTCGGGCATGTGCTCGTTGACGTCGTTCGCCAGATCGACGAACCGGAACGGCTGACCCAGCTGGCGACGCACCTGCCACGACAGGTAGCTCGGGTCGATCGGCAGGCAGTGCCCGCCGACGCCCGGGCCGGGGGTGAAGCGCATGAAGCCGAACGGCTTCGTGGAGGCCGCGTCGATGGCCTCCCACACGTCGACGCCGAGGCGGTGGGCGAACACGGCGAGCTCGTTGACCAGCGCGACGTTGACGTGGCGGAAGGTGTTCTCGAGGAGCTTCGTCAGCTCGGCTTCGCGGGTGCCCGAGACCGGGACCGTGCGGAGGACGAGGTCGTCGTAGAACCGCGTGACGGCCGCCAGCGAGGCGGCGTCGATGCCCGAGACCACCTTGGGGGTCTCGACGAAGCCCCACTTGCGATTGCCCGGGTCGATGCGCTCGGGGCTGTACCCGACGTGGAAGTCCCGCCCGGCGCGGAGCCCGGAGCCGTGCTCGAGCAGGGGCACCACGAGCTCCTCCGTCGTGCCCGGGTACGTCGTCGACTCGAGGATGACGGTGGCGCCGTGCCGCAGTCGCCCCGACAACGACCTCGAGGCGCTCTCCACGAACGAGAGATCGGGCAGCCCGTCTCGGAGCGGCGTGGGGACGGTGATGACCGCGACGTCGAAGGCCTCGCCGATCTCGTCGTAGTCGGCGGTGACCCGGTAGCGACCCGAGTCGGAGGCCGCCCGGAGGGCCTCGTCGGTGACGTCGTCGACGTACGACGAACCCGCCAGGAGACCGCCGATGCGATCCAGGTCGAGATCGACGCCGACCACCCGGTACCCGACCTCGACCGCCCGCATGGCCAAGGGCAACCCGACGTACCCCTGCCCGACGACCACGACTGTGCTGCTCATGTCAACGCCCCTCTCGACGCCCCCTCGTGGGGAGTCTGGGACGATCTAAGCACAGACGATATAGCAACCGAAGAATATTACATGGGGCTGTTCATGACTCGATGCCGTCGACGGCCGCCGGGTCGGCGTCGTGCAGGAAGGTCGCGAGGCGCTCGACCTCGGAGGTCTCGCCGATGGCCGCCGCGCCCCGACGCAGCGCGTAGAGGGAGCGGAGCACCCCGCGGTTGGGCTCGTGACTCCACGGGACGGGGCCCTGGCCGCGCCAGCCGGCGCCGCGGAGCGCGTCGAGTCCGCGGTGGTAGCCGACCCGTGCGTAGGCGTAGGCCTCGAGATGGGCCCCTCGCGCCTCCGTCTCGTCCGACAGGAGAGCCCAGGCCAGCGACGACCGAGGATGCGCGGCCGCCACCTCGGCGCGGGTCATGGTCTCGAGGGCGGCCAGCACCTCGGGCTCGGCGGGCAGGAGCGTCTCGGGCACGCCGAGGAGGTTCTGAGAGGGCATGCGGATCAGGTTATCCGGCGACGGGGCTGATCGCCTGACCCTTCCGATCGGCAGTATTTCATGTAAAGTATCTCATGTTTGCCGATCTGACTGGAGAATGATGTCCGAGCCCCACGAGCCCCTCGTATCCGTCGTCATCCCCGCCATCGCCGTCGACGACCATCTGCTCCAAGCGGTCTCGTCGGCGCTCGGCCAGACCTGGTCGCGGCTCGAGGTCGTCGTGGTGCTCGACGGGGCGACGGGGGACGAGAGCGACCTGCCGGTCGACCCGCGCCTCCTCGTGGTCCGCCTCGAACGACGGAGCGGGACGCCCGTCGCCCTTAACACGGGGATCGCCGCATCGCACGGCGAGTTCGTCGCCCGCCTCGACGCGGACGACCTGGCCGAGCCCCAGCGCATCGCGCGGCAGATGTCGGCCTTCGCGTCGCGACCCGAGCTCGTGGCCCTCGGGTCGTCCGTCACGGTCGTCGACGCCGACGGGGCACCCCTCCGGCACCTCGTCGCCCCCACCGGGCCCGATCTCCGACGCTTGCTGCTCACGCGGAACGCCCTGACGCACTCGGCCACGACCTACCGCCGCTCGGCGTTCGACCTCGTCGGCGGCTACGACACGCGCTGCACGCGCATGCAGGACTACGACCTGTGGCTCCGCCTCGCGACCGTCGGCCCGATCGACAACGTGCCCGAGGCGCTCATCTCCTACCGCGTGCACGACGGGCAGCACAGTCGGCGGACTCCGCCGTGGGGCCCGGCGACCCGCAGCGTGCTCGCCGGCCGACGCCGACTCGCGGCCGCGCTCGGCTCGCCGCCGGCGGCCCAGCGGGCCCGCGACGCGGTGTGGATCGCCGCCCAGTTCGTGCGTCACGTGGGCCTCCGCCGCCCCCGGTACCTCCCCTCCCGGCTGACGCGTGGTCCGCGCCGGGGCGTGCTGCTCGTCACGACCGCCGACGGCAGCCTCGACGTGCTCTACGCGGGTCAGCTGCGGCGCTGGATCGCGCGAGGCGTCGGCCCGCTCGCGGTCGCCTCCGCCGACACGGGCCGTCTGGCGGCGGTCGGGCGCCGGGAGCGCGTGGCGACGCACGCGCTCCCCCTCGTCCGCGAGCCGGCTCCCGTCGACGACGTGAAGGCGCTCGGGGCGGCGACGAGGCTGCTGCTGCGTCTTCGCCCTGCCGTCGTGGTCTACGGAACGCCGAAGGCCTCGCTGGTCACGGCCCTGGCGGCGACGATCGCTCGGGTGCCCCGACGGGTCCATGTGCTGCACGGGCTCCGGCTCGAGACCCAGACGGGTCTCCCCCGTCGCATCAGCCTGCTCGCGGAGCGTCTCGTGGCCGTGCTGTCGACCGAGACGGTGGCGGTGAGCCGCCCCCTCGTCGACGTCTGCCGCGAGCTCGGCATCCCGACCGGCCGCACGACCGTGCTGGGCCACGGCTCGGTGGGCGGCGTCGACGTCGAGCGCTTCGAGGCGGCGGGTCGCGACCCCGAGCGGCGGCGCACCGTCCGGTCGGCGCACGGCCTCGACGACGACGACCTCGTCGTGGGCTTCGTCGGGCGGGCCTCCGTCGACAAGGGGCTCGTCGAGCTCGTCTCGGCGGTCGAGCGGCTCCGCCGGGAGGGCCTCGCCGCGCACCTCGTGATCGTGGGCCCCGACGAGGGCCTGGCCGAACTCCCGCCCGAGACCCGTCGGCTGCTCGGCCAGGAGGGGTTCGCCCTGCACGGTCCCGTCGACCACGCGTCCGAGGTGCTGGCCGCGTTCGACGCGTTCTGCCTCCCCTCGCACCGCGAGGGGCTGGGCTCGGTCGTGCTCGAGGCGAGCTGCGCCGGGGTGCCCGTCGTCGTGAGCGACGCCCCGGCCCTCGCCGAGGTCGTGAGAGACGGCGTCACCGGGCTCGTCGTCCCCCGACGGGACGACGTCGCGCTCGCGGACGCCCTCCGCACCGTCCTGACCGATCGGCGAGTCGCCTCGGCCCTCGCCACGGCCGCCGCAGCCTCGGTGGCCGAGCGCTTCGATCACCGCGACGTCTGGGATCGGGCCGCCGAGCACCTCCTCGGGCACCTCAGCGCGGCGGGCGCTGCGGGCGCCGCAGACCCGGCGAGCGCTGCGGACCTCGCCAGCGCCGCGGACCTCGCGGGCGCAGCGGGCGTCAGAACCGGTGCCGACGCACCCACGCGTGCATGACCACGGCGGCCGCCGCCGACGCGTTGATGCTGCGGGTCGAGCCGAACTGCGAGATCTCGAGCACGGCGTCGGAGGCCGCGATGGCCTCGTCGCTGAGACCCGGGCCCTCCTGACCGAAGAGCAGCACGCAGCGCTCGGGCAGGTCGAACGTCTCGATGGGCACCGATCCCTCGACGTTGTCGACCGCCAGGACGGGCAGCCCGGCCTCCCGCGACCACGCCAGGAAGGACGCGACGTCGGGGTGGTGCAGCACGTGCTGGTAGCGGTCGGTGACCATCGCCCCGCGCTTGTTCCACCGCCGCCGACCGACGATGTGGACGGTGTCGGCGGCGAAGGCGTTCGCGCTCCGCACGATCGACCCGATGTTCATGTCGTGCTGCCAGTTCTCGATGGCCACGTGGAAGGGATGGCGGTGCTCGTCGAGATCGGCGACGATCGCCTCCATCGTCCAGTACCGGTACCGGTCGATCACGTTGCGGGAGTCGCCGTCGCGGAGCAGCTCGACGTCGTAGCGCTCGTCGACGGGCCAGTCGGACTCGCCGCCCGGCCAGGGCCCCACGCCGTGCAGGGGCTGCAGGGCATCGGCCGGCGTCGGGTCGGAGGCGTCGTCCTGGGGCATCAGGCCAGGGTACGGGTGTCCGCGTCGAGGAGGCGCGCCTCCTGAGCTCCTGGAACGTCGCGTCGTGATGGCGAGGGCGGGAGCCGGGGGCACCTCAGTAAGGTGGCCGCATGGCTACCCGCGACGAAGTCGAATGCTGGCTCACCGACATGGACGGCGTGCTCGTGCACGAGAACCATGCTCTGCCGGGGGCGGCCGCACTGATCCAGCAGTGGCAGGACGAGGGCACCCCGTACCTGGTGCTGACGAACAACTCGATCTTCACACCGCGCGACCTCGCGGCCCGGCTGCGGGCCTCGGGGCTCGACGTGCCCGAGGAGCGCATCTGGACGTCCGCGCTCGCGACCGCCGACTTCTGCCGCTCGCAGATGCCGAACGGCTCGGCGTTCGTGATCGGCGAGGCCGGCATGACCACGGCGATGCACGAGGCCGGGTTCATCATGACCGAGACCGCCCCCGACTACGTCGTCGTGGGCGAGACGCGCAACTACTCGTTCGACGCCATCACCAAGGCCGTGCGACTGATCCGCAGCGGCTCGCGCTTCATCGTGACGAACCCCGACGCGACCGGACCGAGCGCCGAGGGGGTGCTGCCCGCCACCGGGGCCATCGCGGCGATGATCCAGGCGGCGACGGGGAAGTCGCCGTATGTGGTCGGCAAGCCGAACCCGATGATGTTCCGGTCGGCCATGAACCGCATCGGCGCGCACAGCGAGAACACGGCGATGATCGGCGACCGGATGGACACCGACATCATGGCGGGCATCGAGGCCGGCCTGCACACCATCCTCGTGATGACCGGCATCAGCGACCAGGCCGAGATCGAGCGGTACCCCTTCAGGCCGAACGAGATCCTGACCGGAGTGCACGAGCTCGTGCGGGCCGAGCCGGTCGAATCCGACGTCGTCCCGTCGGAGTTCTGACCCTCTGCTCGGCCCGCTCGACGGCGGATCAGAGGTCGACGACCACCGCCGCCCAGGACAGGCCGACGCCGAACCCGACGAACAGGGCCTTCTGCCCGCGGGACACCTGCCCGCTCGCCAGCCCGGCTTCGAGCGCCAGGGGGATGGACGACGACGTCGTGTTGCCCACGTCGTGCATCGCGACGACGAACCGGGCCGGATCGATGCCGAGCTTCTTGCGCAGGGTCTCGAGCATGAAGGCGTTCGCCTGATGCAGGACGAACACGTCGATGTCGTCCATCGTGAAGCCGGCCAGCTCGAGTGAGCGGTCGACGACCTCCGGGACCACCCGCAGCGAGAACGTGAACACCTCGGGGCCGTTCATGTAGAGGTCGCGCCCCGACGGCGTCAACCCGCGGGCCGCCGGCAGCGACTTCGGAGCGAGCACCGACGGGTCGGCGAACCCGCCACCGGGGACGATCAGGTGCTCCACCCCCGACCCGTCGGTGCCGTAGGCGAAACCGGTGAGGGCCGGCGCCTCCGCCGATGCCGTCACGAGGGAGGCGCTGGCGCCGTCGCCGAAGAGCGACCGCAGCTGCCGGTCGGCCGGGTTGATGAAGCGCGAGATCGTGTCGACCGTCACGAGCAGGATCGTCCGGGCCTGCCCCGACTCGATCAGGCCCTTCGCGACCCCGAGGGCGTAGACGTAGCCCGAGCAGCCCACGGTGAGGTCGAGCGCGCCCACATGGTTCCGGAGACCGAGCCGGTGCTGCACGAGAGAGGAGGTCGACGGCATGGTGAAATCGGGGCTCTGCGTGCAGAGGAGCAGGAAGTCGACGTCGTCGCGATCGACGCCGTGCTCGCGGAAGAGACGCTCGGCCGCGCCGACGGCCAGGTCGGACGAGGTCTCGCCGTCGACCACGTGGCGGCTGACGATGCCCGTCTTCGCCGCGAGGCGGTCGATGTTCTCGGGGGCGAATTCGCGGTTCAGCTCGTCGTTGTCGACGACCCGCGGGGGGACGAACGACGCGACCGGCCCGAGGGCGGCGTAGCGGAAGGGAGCCGAGGAGGCGCGGGTCGTGCTCATCGCGCCGCCCCCGGGAGCATCACGGCCGGCACCCCGAAGACCGTCGACCCGGGGCGGACCCGGCGGAGGACGACGCTGCCGGCGCCGACGCGGGCAGAGGCGCCGACCTCGACGCCCGGGCGCAGGATGGCGCCCGTGGCGACGAACGCCCGGTCGCCGACCGTCACCCCGCCGAGCAGGGCGGCCCCGCCGCTGACGGTGGCGACGTCGCCGACGACGACGTCGTGACCCAGGGCGGCGGACGTCTGGAGCCAGACGTGCGCCCCGACCGTCACATCGGTCGAGACCACGACGAACGGATAGACGACCGACCCCTCGCCGATGCTCGACCCCGGGAGGAGGACGGCGGTGTCGTGGACGAAGGTCGCGTAGACGGCCCCGGCGGCATCGAGCCGCTCGACCACGGACGCCCGCGACCGCGGCTCGCCGATCGCGCACAGCACGAGGTCGGACGAGTCGGGGACGTACGCGTCGATCGTGGAGACGACGGGTGCCGGAGACCCGGGTCGTTCGCCGGAGTCGTCGATGAAGACGACCTCGTCGATGCGCTGGTCGGCGAGGAACCTCGGCGACGACCGCACCATGGCGAGCAGCTCGCGGCCGGCCCCGCCGGCGCCGACGAGGACGAGGCGACGACGCGTCTCGACGGGATCGAGACCCCCGGTCACGCGATGACGGGTGCGGTCAGGGCCTGGACGTCGGCCAGCGTGACGCAACGAGCCAGCGCCTCGGCGTCGACGACGACACCGCACGCGGAGTCGGCCTCGGCGATGAACATCGCGTTGGAGAGGGAGTCCCAGCCGATGTCGGAGAGGCGGTCGGTCAGTGCCACGGAGCCGGGCTCGGCGTCGACGAGATCGGCGGCGAGGGTGAGCAGGTCGGTGTCGTTCATGTGTCCTCACGGGGTCGAGGAGCACGGCTGTGCCCCGACCATCATGCTACCCGTGGTACATGTATTTCACAATATCAATCCTCACTTTCCGTGAGGCGCACCGGTCGGCCCGGAGGGCGGCCGGTTCAGAGCAGGGCCGAGACCACCGCCTCGGGTCGCATCATCGCGTCCGACGCGACGTCGGCCAGCACCGCCGGGCCGCCGGTGGAGGCCGCCTCGGGTGCGGCGAAGGCCGATCCGACGAGGAGGAACAGGACCAGCAGGGCGAGCACGACGACGACACCGGCCGCCACCCCCAGCAGGATCTTGCGTTCGCGAGGCCACGCCTCGATGCCGCCACCCGAGGAGGTGCGGCGAGGCCGGGTCTCGTCACCGCGCCTCCTCGGACCGGGCTCGTCGATCGGGGCCGACGACCCGGATGGGGCGGAGAAGCCGGCGAAGGGGTCGGACTCGGGCTCCGGCGCCGCCGAACCGCGACGTCGCGGCCCGGGCTCGTCGTCGTCGCCGAACAACGGGACGAAGGGCGCATCGGACGGCGTCGACCGTGCCCGGCGAGGCAGGACCGAGGTCGCGGCGTCGTCGGCCGGCTCGTCGTCGACGACGTCGTGCTGCCCACGCTCGGAAGGGTCGTGCGCGCCTCGCCTCGCGCTGGACTCCGAGTCGTCGGAATCGACGGGGTCGACTTCGTCGGAGAGCGACCACGAACCGGCAGGCAGGGTCTCGGCGGAGTCCGGTTCGGCGACGGGCTGGCGGACGATGCCGAGGATCTCGGTGAACGTCGGTTCGTACTCGTCGTCGCGGTCGGAGGGCGACGGATCGCCTGCGGCGTCGCGCGGAGCCGGTTCGGGCGCAGTCGCCGCGGGCGCCACGGCCGGCGGGGGCAGCTGACCCGCCGCCTCGGCGAGACGTCGCTCGCGGCGCGTCATCTCGTGGTGCTCCTCCACCCACCAGGGGTCGGCCGACGAGGCGGCGGCCGGCGTCGTCGCGCCGACGGGGGCCGCGTCGGAGTCGCGGCCGGGGGTCTGGACGGACTCGGGACGGGATGCGGGCTCGGGCTCGGGCTCGGGCTCGGGTGTGGGATCGCGTGCGGGCTCGGGCTCGGGTGCAGGTTCGGCCTCGGCCTCGGCCTCGGGTGCAGGCTCGGCCGCGGGCTCAGGCTCAGGTGCCGCCTCGGCCTCAGGCTCCGGCGGAGTGCCGGAGGGGGCCTCAGACACCGGCAGCGCCCGGGTCTCGTTCAGAGGTGCGGGCTCGGGTGGATCGACGACGGGAGGGGCGTGGTCGACGACCCGCTCCTCCTCGGGGCGGTCGTCGGCGGGCAGGGTGAACGCCCGGGTCTCGGCGTCGGAGGTCACGATGTCGTGCGCCTGCGTCGGCGGCAGGTCGTCTTCGAGGTGCGGCTCGGGCACCGGCTCAGGCTCAGGCCCCGGCTCGGGCTCGGGCTCGGAGGGCAGCGCGCTCCAGTCGAAGGTGCGCGGCTCGGCGGCGAGGTCGGACGCGGTCGGAGTCGTGAGGATCGCGGTGAACGGGCCCGGCTCGTCCGTGGACGGAGAGCGCGGAGGATCGGCAGGAGCCGAGGGGGCCGGCGACGATGCGGGCGCGG
The DNA here is from genome assembly GCF_034045305.1 of Frigoribacterium sp. CFBP9029. Classification (NCBI taxonomy): domain Bacteria; kingdom Bacillati; phylum Actinomycetota; class Actinomycetes; order Micrococcales; family Microbacteriaceae; genus Frigoribacterium; species Frigoribacterium sp. CFBP9029. Next base: position 117,657 of record NZ_JAXCWB010000008.1, on the reverse strand, counting down.
GGGTCTCGTGCGGGGGCTGCTGCTCGCGAGACGGAACCGCGGGGGCCTCGCGCTCGTCGGCCGCAGCCTCAGAGGCGTCGGACGGAGGTTCGGTCGGGGTCGGCTCGGCCGAGGCGGCCCGGCGCAGCGCCGCGAGATCGAGCGCCATGGGGTGCCCGGAGCTGCGCGAGACGGTCGACTCGTCGGTCGGCGCCGGGGGGACGGGCAGGGACGGTGCGCGGCGCGGCACGACGGGGACCACCGGGACGGACGCGGCGACGGCGCTGGGCGACGAGGGCTCGGGGTCAGTCTCAGGGGTGGGGGACATCGCAGGCCGGATCTGCAGCTCGGGCTCTGACGGCTCCGTCACCGGCTCCGCCGCCGCCTCCGGAACGGGTTCGGGCTGCTCGGTGTCGTCGGGCTCGGGCTCGGGCTCGGGCTCGGGCTCGGGGCCACCGAACTGCGCGGCGAGCCAGTCGGCGGGGTCGCGCTCGGCATCGTCGGCGTCGCGACCGGTGGCCTCGTCGGTCACGGCCGCAACCCGAGATCGTCGAGATCGATGGCGGCGAGATACGGGTAGCCGGCGGCCTCGATGACCTCGCGGGCGCCGGTGCTGCGGTCGACGACGACGGCCACGGCGGCGATCTCGGCGCCGACGGCCTCGAGCGCCTTGGCGGCCGCGAGCGGCGAGCCGCCGGTCGTCGACGTGTCTTCGAGCACGACGACCCGCTTCCCGGCGAGCTCGGGGCCCTCGACCTGCTTGCCCCGCCCGTGGTCTTTGGGCTCTTTGCGGACCACGAACGCGTCGTAGTCCTTGCCGAGGGCGGCACCCTGGTGCAGCACGGCGGCGGCGATCGGGTCGGCGCCCATGGTCAGACCGCCGACGGCGAAGACGTCGGGGACCTCGTCGATGAGGTCGACCATGACCCGGCCGATCAGCGGAGCGACCCGGTGGTCGAGGCTGACCTTGCGGAGGTCGATGTAGTAGGTCGCCTTCTTGCCGCTCGTCAGAGTGAAGTCGCCGTGGAAGACGGCTTCGGAGCCGATGAAGTCGATGAGCTGTGTGCGTGCGTCGGTCACGCGCCCAATGGTACGGCAGACCCCTCCACAGGCACCGGCTCGGCCTCCTGGCGACCACGGGGGCGGCGTCACGGGACCGGCACCGCGCCTCCCCGGTAGCGTGGTCGGCATGCGAGTCGCCACCTGGAACGTCAACTCCGTCCGCGCCCGAGTGGGCCGTGTCGTCGACTGGCTGGTGCGCGAGGACATCGACGTCGTCGGCCTGCAGGAGATCAAGTGCAAGCCCGAGCAGTTCCCGTTCGACGCGTTCCGCGAGGCGGGCTACGAGGTCGAGCTGCACGGCCTCAGCCAGTGGAACGGCGTGGCCTTCGCCAGCCGCCTGCCGATGGACGACGTCGAGATCACCTTCCCCTCGCAGCCCGGCTTCGCCAAGGGCCAGGAGGGCCCCGATCAGCCGAAGGAGGCCCGCGCCATCGGCGTCACCGTCGAGGGGGTCCGACTCTGGAGCCTCTACGTGCCCAACGGCCGCGAGCTCGGCGACCCCCATTACGACTACAAGCTCGACTGGCTGTCGAAGCTCGCCGCCGAGACCCGGGCATGGCTCACCGAGAAGCCCGATCTGCCCCTGGCCCTGATGGGCGACTGGAACGTCGCGCCTCTCGACGCCGACGTCTGGGACATGTCGGTCTTCGAGGGCAGCACGCACGTCAGCGCTCCGGAGCGCGAGGCCTTCGCCCGGTTCGAGCAGGTCGGCCTCACCGACGTCGTCCGCCCGCGGATCCCCGAGGGCTACACCTACTGGGACTACAAGCAGCTCCGGTTCCCGAAGAACGAGGGCATGCGGATCGACTTCATCATGGGCTCGAGCGCGTTCGCCGACCTCGTGACCTCGGCCGCCATCCACCGCGACGAGCGGAAGGGCGACGCCCCGAGCGACCACGTGCCCGTCGTGGTCGACCTCGACCTCGACACCGAGCTGGACGACGATCGGCCGATGATCTTCTGATCGGGGGCGCAGGCTACGCGAGCAGCGCCGCGATGACGACGAGCACCGGCACCGCGACGATGGTCGTGACGAGCACCGTGTCGCGGGCGACGACCACCCCCGTCCGATAGCGCTGCGCGTAGTTGAAGACGTTCTGCGCCGACGGCAGCCCGGCCAGCACGACCGCCACGAACAGCTCGTGCCCCTCGAAGCCGAAGACGAACGAGCCCAGCAGCCACGCGACGAGCGGCATCACGCCGAGCTTCAGCACGGTCGCGAGCACGACGTCGGCGCGACCCTCGCGGGCCTGCAGCGGTCGGGACCCGACGAGCGACATGCCGAACGAGATCAGCACCACGGGCACCGCGGCGCCTCCGACGAGCACGAACGGCTGCATCACGGCCTCGGGGATCTCGAACCCGGTCACGGCGACGACGACGCCGAGGGCCGACCCGATCAGCAGCGGGTTCGTGAACGGCCGCGCGATCGTCCGGCCGAGGCTGCTGCCGCGATTGGTGGCGGTGTCCATGACGGCGAGCACGATCGGCGTGAGCACCAGCAGCTGGAACAGCAGGACGGGCGCGACGAACGTGGCGCTGCCCAGCACGTAGGTGGCGACGGGCAGACCGATGTTGTTCGCGTTCACGTACGCGCCTCCCATCGTCCCGATGGCGGTCTCGGCCGCCGACCTCTTCAGCACGAGCTTCAGCACCAGCACCGAGATCACGGCCGCGACGAGCGACGCGGCGGCGCTGACCACCAGGAGGCGCGAGAACAGCAGATGGACGTCGGCCTGCGAGATCGTCGTGAACAGCAGGCAGGGCGTCAGCACGAAGAACACCATGCGCGACAGCACGTGGTGCCCCTGCGGCCCGAGGAGGTCGATGCGGCCGACGACGTAGCCGACGGCGATCACCGCCCCGATGATCCCGAACCCGATCAGCACTCCGCCCATGCACCCATCTTGGTGCAGACGGCAGGCGACGCGGTCAGGCCGTGCGCTCGCCCGACCCTCGGAACTCCGTCATGGTCGCGACACCGTCGGCCGAGACCCCCTCGCGCGACAGGACCACGCGCACCGTCCGCAGGAGGATCCGCGCGTCGAGCAGCGGGGACGCCTCGTCGACGTAGCGGACGTCGAGGGCGAGGCGGTCCTCCCACGGGATCGCATTGCGGCCGGCCACCTGCGCCAGCCCGGTCAGCCCGGGGGCGACCTCGTGCCTCCTCGCCTGCCGCGGGGTGTAGCGGTCGAGGTAGATCGGCGGCAGAGGCCGCGGGCCGACGAGACCCATGTCGCCCCGGACGACGTTGACGAGACCCGGCAGCTCGTCGAGGCTCGTCGACCGCAGCAGAGCACCGAACCGCGTCAGACGGTCGGCGTCGGAGACGAGCCCCCGGCTCGGATCGACGGGCAGCATGCTGCGGAACTTCCAGAGTCGGAAGACCCGGCCGTCTCGACCCGCACGGTCTTGACGGAAGAGGATCGGGCGACCGAGCCGCAGGGCGACCGCCGCGGCCGTCACGAGCAGCACGGGCGACAGCACGACGAGGGCGAGGGAGGCGGTGGTCGCCTCGAACGCCCGCCGCGCGACCCGCGCAGGACGTGAGCGCCAGGCCGCACGCGAGCGCCAGCCCGCACGCGAGACCCCGGTCGGCCGGGTGGTCGGGGCGGCGCGACGCGTCGGCGCCCCGTCACGCACGGACGCCCGCCGCATCGAGAGCGACCGACAGGCGTGAGCAGACCCGGTCGAGATCGTCGTCGTCGAGCACGGAGCCGCTCGGCAGACTGAGGCCCCGGTCGAACAGCGACTCCGCAGCACCCGTCACCAGGTGCCCGTTCGACGCGAACACCGGCTGCAGATGCAGGGGCTTCCAGAGGCGGCGGGTCTCGATCGCATCCGCCGCGAGGGCGGTTCCGACGATCGCGACGGCGGCGGGGTCGTCGAAGACGAGCGACGTCAGCCAGGCGTTGTCGGCGTGGCCGGCGTGGCCGGCGGTGAGGCCGCCGTCGGACCCGGCGTCGAGCCCGCCGTCGTGCAGCAGTCGCACACCGGGTCGACCGGCGATCAGCGATCGGTATCGCTCGCGGATCACGTGCCGCCGGGCGATCATCTCGCCGAGTCTGGAGAGCTGCGCCCGACCGAGAGCCGCCAGGACGTTGCTGAGCCGGTAGTTGTAGCCGATCTCGTCGTGCTCGTAGTGCGCCACCGGGAGGCGCGCCTGACTCGCTACGCGCCGCGCATCGGCCGCGAGCTCGGCGTCGTCGGTCAGCAGCATGCCGCCGCCCGAGGTGGTCATGATCTTGTTCCCGTTGAACGACACGGCCGAGGCGCGGCCGAACGAGCCCGCCGGACGCCCGTGGCGGCTCGCCCCGAACGACTCGGCGCTGTCGCAGAGCACCGGTACGCCGTGGGCCTCGGCGACCGCGCCGATCCGCTCGAGGTCGGCCACCTGCCCGTAGATGTCGACCGGCAGCACGGCCGAGACGGCCTTCCCCGAGGCGGCGAGCGCCGTCAGCGCCTCGTCGAGCAGATCGGGGCACAGGTTGCCGGTCTCAGGGCTGCAGTCGACGAAGTAGGGCACGGCGCCGGCGTGGACGGCGGCGTTGGCCGTGGCGGCGAAGGTGAACGAGGTCGTCACGACGAGCGAGCCCGGGAAGACGCCGAGACCGCGGAGGCCGAGATGGAGGGCCGCCGTGCCGGAGGACAGGGCGACGCCGTGACCCGCCCCGACCCGGTCGGCCACCTCGCGCTCGAAGGCGTCGACCTCGGGGCCGAGCGGTGCGACCCAGCCCGAGCGGAGCGCGCGGTCGACGGCGTCGCGCTCGGCCTCGCCGATGTCGGGTGCGGACAGATGGATTCGCGACGCCATGGGTCTCCTTATGTATGTGACATACGGATATTACACGTGACGGAGGCTCACGTCGAGGGCCGACCCGCGCCTCCTCGGCTCGCGGTGGTCGATGATGGAGGGGTGACGCGACTCCACGACCCCTCGGCCCATTCGTTCGCCTCCGACAACTACGCGGGGGCACACCCCGAGGTGCTGCAGGCCCTGATCGACGCGAACGGCGGCCATGTCGGCTCGTACGGCGCCGACCCCTACACGCGGAGGCTCGCCGAGGTCGTCGTCGAGCAGTTCGGCGAGGGTGCCTCGATCGACCCGGTGCTGACCGGCACGGGCGCCAACGTGGCCGCGCTGCAGGCGCTGACGCCCCGCTGGGGCGCCGTGATCTGCGCGACGACGGCCCACGTCTACACCGACGAGGGCGGTGCGCCCGAGCGCCTCGGCGGCATCAAGCTGCTGACCGTGCCGACGCCGGACGGCAAGCTCACCCCCGAGCTGATCGACCGCCAGGCGCACGGCCGCGGCGACCAGCAGCGCCCCCAGCCGCTCGCGGTGACCATCACGCAGAGCACCGAGCTCGGCACCGTCTACACGCCCGACGAGCTGCGGGCGATCACCGACCACGCGCACTCGCTCGACATGCGGGTGCATCTCGACGGCGCCCGCCTCGCCAACGCGGCGGCCTCGCTCGGCGTGCCCCTGCGGGCGATCACCCGCGACGTCGGCGTCGACTCCGTCTCGTTCGGCGGCACCAAGAACGGCCTCGTGCTCGGCGAATCGATCGTGACCTTCACCGAGGAGGCGCGGGCCGGCCTGGTCTTCCTCCGCAAGATGGACGCGCAGCTGCTCTCGAAGATGCGGTTCGTCTCGGCGCAGTTCCTGGCGATGCTCGACGACGACCTGTGGCTGCGGTCGGCCACGCAGGCGAACGCCATGGCCGCCCGACTCGCATCCGGCCTGGCCGACCTGCCGGGAGTCACGATCACGCAGGCGGTCGACGCGAACGCCGTGTTCGTGGTGCTGCCCCGGCACGCGGTCGAGCCCCTGCGCGAGCTGCACCGCTTCTACGACTGGAACCGCGCCTCCGGCGAGGTCCGACTGATGTGCTCGTTCGACACGACGCCCGAGCAGGTGGATCGACTCGTGGCCGATGCGGCCGCGCTGCTGCGCCCATGATGACATTTCTGCATATGTAATATGTGATGTAACATGAGGTCTTGTTCAGATCCGGCGTCCCGACGCCCCGAACCGAGGACCCTCATGACATCGCTCCGCCTGCGCAACGCTCTGACCGCAGGGCTCGTGCTCGCCCTCGCCGCCCCACTGGTCGTGGCGTCGAGCCCGCATCCGCCCGCGGCCGCGACCTCGGCGTCGGCCGCGACCGCGGCGACGCTCTTGTCCGACGCCGTGCCCGGCGGCCCCCGTCCGACCTCGATCCGCCTCAGCGACGACGACGCGTCGACCACCGTGCTCGTCCACGGGCTCGGCTCCGCGAGCCAGGCGCAAGGCCGCGAGAACCGGTCGATGCGCCACAGCGACCGCCAGCCGACCGGGCGCTTCGCGTCGAACGGCGACACCCTGACCGTGACCGTCCCCGACGACGCCCCCGCCATGTCGATCGCCATCGGCCTGTTCGGGCCGCACGCGGCGTACAACGACGGAGCCGACCGCGGCCAGTGGTCGAGCGCGCTCACCCCGGGCGTGAACACGATCACCGCACCCCTCGACGGCATGGTGCACCTGACCAGCACCGTCGAGGGCGGTTCCGCCGACGTGATCGTCGAGGGCGGACGCCCCGTCCCGGTGTTCATCGCCGGTCAGACCACGAACGAGGCGCTGCGAGCCGAGATGACGCGCCTCGCCGACGCCCCGTTCGTCCAGGTGATCGGCGACCGCTTCTTCGGGGACTTCCAGACCGATGCGACGGGCACGGTGATCGTCCGGGTCGACATGGAGACCCGGGTCGCCGAACTCGACCACGCCGTCGAGGTCACGAACCGCACCTACGGTCTGCGCGACGACGGAACCGGACTCGCCCGCAAGTCCGGTCACCGCATCTACGTCGCGGCGCCGGACACCGGCGGCGGCTACGCGAGCGCGACGCACGAGCGCGTGAACTTCCCCGTCCGGACGGGGGCCGCAGGCGACCTCTTCCGTGCCTCCGCAGACGACCAGTGGGGCTGGTGGCACGAGGTCGGTCACACCTATCAGACCCCGACCTTCAACTGGGCCGGTCAGGGCGAGGTGCTCGTCAACCTCTCGCCCCTCCACATCCAATCGAGCAACGGGTGGCCGAACCGACTCGACCGCATGGTGGGCGGCTTCGACTCGTTCTTCGCGCAGCCGGTCGAGGAGCGGGTGTACATGTCGGAGGGCAACGTCTGGACTCGGCTCTTCCTCTACGACCAGCTGCGCCGGGCGTTCGGCGACGACTTCTACCCCCGGGTGAACCAGGAGTACCGCGTCATGCGCGCCCTGGGCGAGCAGCAGCCCTCGGGCGCCGAGGCCCAGCGGCAGCTGTTCGCGGTGACGACGTCGCGCGTCGCCGACCGGGACCTCTCCGAGTACTTCCGACAGTGGGGCTTCGCTCTGGACGACGAGACGAAGGCCGCCCTCGCCGAGCTGCCGCCCCTGCAGAACCCGATCTGGGAGAACCGGCTGTCGACCGAGCCCGTCGTCGAGCGCGCGGTGCCCGCGTACACCGTCCCGGTGGGCGCGCTCGACGCCGTCGACGAGTCGGTCACCCTCGGTCAGCGCGCCCTCGTGACACCGCCGACGACGCGCGACCTCCGCGACTCCGACGGCGCCGGCGAGGTCGAGGTGCTCGGCACGAGCCTCGACGCGGCGGGTGTCGGCACGGGCGCGGGCGCGGCACGTCTCACCGCCGTGAACGACACCGGCGTCCGCGAGGTCCTCTCGACGCCGGTGACCGTCACCCCCGGCTCTTCCTTCCAGTTCAGGGGCCGGCAGGACCGCGTCGTCGCGACCCTCGCCCTCGAGCCGACGACCGACGAGCTCCGGATGACGGCGGGGACGACCTACACGGCGCACTCGGACTTCGGCGCCGACGAGTACGTCGGAGCGACCGTGTACGACGCCCGGGGTCGCGAGCAGGGGTCCTTCTCCGTCGCCGGGCGCGACACCGCCCATGCCGCCGCCGCGGCGTTCGACGGGACCTCCGTCGGCGAAGGCTCGTACATCACGATCCGCCACCGGGAGGCGGGCAGCCGGCTGTCGCGCTGGGACGCCGACAGCCCCGTCGGGCGGAACGACGCGAGGACGCAGCACTACCGGGTGGTCGACGACCGCCTGACCGCCGTCGACTCCGTCCCGACCGCGCCCGACGGCTCGATCTCCGCCGTGCCGGCGAACGGCACGGTGCTGCTGAGCCGCGGTTCGTCGACCGCCGTCCCCGTCACGATGGAGGCGGTGGACCGGGTCACGTCGCTCGAGACCGAGCTCGTGCTCACGGCCCCTGCGGGCACCGTGTTCTCCGGATCGCAGGAGGCGCTGGTCACCGAACTGCGCCTCCCCGGCCGGTCGTGGGCCGCCACCGGCAGCATCACCGCCACGGACGGCGTGCCGAGCGACGACGGTCGGACGCTGACGCTCACGGTCCGCGGGGCGAGCGGGCTCGATCTGCCCGACGGCGCGCGTCTGCGCTGGACACCCGTGGTCGCCGTCCCCGACGAGGGGGCGCCGATCGGCGGCGGCCTCGACTGGACCCTGACGGGCACCGCCGGGGGTGCGGCGGTCGCGACCGGGAGCTGACGACGGGCCGTGCGCAAGACGGCGGGCGAGGAGGCGCGGGAATGACGGGTGCACCCTGATGCGTTACAGGATCGGCGGCCCGATGACGCGCCTCCTCGCCCCGTCCCCCAGCAGAAAGACGCGCCATGTCGATCACCGAGACCACCTCGTCCACCGCCGCCCGCACCGCCGTCACCAGCGTCCCGATCGTCAGCGAGCTCGCCGAGCGCTGGAGCCCGCGCTCGTTCGACGCCGCCGCCACGGTCAGCGACCAGCAGCTCGACGCCCTGCTCGAGGCCGCCCGCTGGGCGCCGTCGGCCAACAACAGCCAGCCGGCGCGCTTCGTCGTCGCCCGACGTGGCACGCACCACTTCGACACGATCGTCGACGCCCTCGTCGGGTTCAACGCCGGCTGGGCCGTGAACGCGTCCGCCCTGATCGTCGCGATCGCCGAGACCTCGTCGGTCGAGGGCGACCTGCGCCCCACCGCCGAGTACGACCTCGGCCAGGCCGTCGCCCACCTCTCGGTCCAGGCGCAGGCCGAGGGTCTGCACACCCACCAGATGGCCGGCGTCGAGTTCGAGCGCATCGTCGCGGCGTTCGACCTCGCCGAGAACCTCAAGCCGATGACGGTCACGGCGGTCGGCGTCGTCGACAGCGCCGACAAGCTGGCCGACGCCCTCGCCGAGCGCGAGACGGCGCCCCGCACGCGCCTGCCCCTCGGCGAACTCGTCGTCGCCCGCAGCTAGGACCCCGGCGAGGCCGCCCGCCTGATGGCGGCCCTGACGCTTTCTCAGGTGTGTGATATTCTATATGAGATTTCATTGTCTCAGGGAGCATCATGCACATGCGTATCGCCCGTTCCGCCCTCACGACCGTCGTCGTGGCGGCGTTGACCGCCCCGCTGCTCGTCGGGGCCGCCCCGCAGCCGGTGGCGGCGGCCGCGCCCGGCGACGCGAGCCCGTCCGCCGGGCCGTCGTCGAGCCACGGCGCGTCCGACGCCGTCGTCACGTCGTCGACCCCCGGCGGCCCCCGACCGACGTCGATCCGCCTCAGCGAGGACGACGCGACGACGACGGTGCTCGTGCACGGCCTCGGCGACGCGCAGACGGAGAGATGGCGCGAGAACCGCCGGATGCGGCACAGCGACCTCCAGCCGACGGCCCGCTACGTCCGTGCCGGTGAGGACCTGACCGTGGCCGTACCCGAGGGCGCGCCCGCCCTCTCGCTCGTGATCGGTCTCTACGGAGCCCACTCCGAGCACAACGGCGGCGGGGCGCGCAACCGCCAGAACGCGGCTCTCACCCCGGGCATCAACGTCGTCACGGCGTCGCTCGACGGCATGGTCTTCCTGCGGAGCACCGTCGACGGCGGTTCCGCCGACGTCGAGCTCTCGGGCGGCGAGCCCGTCCCGTCGTTCGTGCTCGGCCAGACGACGAACGACGAGCTGCGTGCCGAGATGGCCCGCCTCCCCGACGCCCCGTTCGTCACCGTGATCGGCGAGCGCATCTTCGGCGACTTCCAGCGATCGCGCACCGGCGCGCAGATCCTCGCCGCGGACGTCCCCGCGCGGGTGGCCATGTGGGATCGCAGCGTCGAGATCACCAACGACACCTACGGCCTGCACGACGGCGCCACGGGTGTCGCCCGCAAGGCCCCGCATCGCATCTACGTCGCGTCGCCCGACAACATCCCCGGCGCGTACGCGACGGCCGGCGACGAGAGCATCAACTTCCCGGCGAACGGGGCCGCCCGCGACCTGTTCGTGCGCGACGAGACCCGCCTCTGGGGCTTCTGGCACGAGATCGGTCACACCTATCAGGCCCCGAACTACCTCTGGGCGGGGTTGAGCGAGGTCACGGTGAACATCTCGCCGCTGCACATCGAGTCGGCCCAGGGCTGGTCGAGCACCATCGACTCCCCCGGTCACCTCAGCACCCTCGACCGCTACTTCGCCCGCCCGGTGGAGGAGCGTTCGTACGCGTCGTCGGGCACGAACGAGATCGTCTTCGACCACCTGCGTCGGGGGTTCGGCGACGAGTTCTACCCTCGCCTCAACCAGGAGATGCGAGTCATCGCCGCCCGGGGCGAGAGCGACTCGCTGACCGACGAGGCGAAGCGTCAGCTGTTCGCGGTCACGGCGGCCCGGGTGGCCGACCGCGACCTCCGCGAGTTCTTCCGCCAGTGGGGCATCGCCCTGTCGCCGGCCACGTCGACGGCGATGGCCGAGCTGCCGGCTCTCACGGCGCCCATCTGGCAGAACCGGCACAGTCGCGACCTGATCCGCGAGTACACGATGCCGGCCTTCACCTACCCGATGGGATCGATCGACCGGATCGACGAGCAGGTCGCCGTCGGACAGCGGCAGCTGGCCACCGCCCCCGAGGCGACGGGGCTCGCGAACTCCGACGGCGTCGGATCGATCCGGGTTCAGGATCACACCGTCCGCGCGAACGCGGCGGGGGTCGGTGCCGGAACGGCGGGAGTGACGGTCGCGAACGAGTCGGGCATCCGCGAGATGTTCTCGACTCCACTCACCGTGAGACCCGGCAGCATGTTCGAGTTCATCGGCATCGCGTCCCGCTACATCGGCTGGATGGCGCTCGAGCCCGCCACGCACGAACTGCGGTTCTCCGCCTCGTCCGGCTACCCCAGCCACGACAGCTTCCGCGGGCGGGAGTACGTCGGCGTGACGGTCTACGACGACCGCGGTCGCGAACGCTCGTCGCTCTCCATCGAGGGCCAGGACACCGCCCACTCGGTCGCGAAGGCCTTCGACGGCAGTCGCGCCGAGGACGGCTGGTACGTCGTCGTCCGACACCGCGAGGCGAACACGCGCCTGATCTGGTGGGACGACGACATCCAGCAGCCCCGCGATGCGGCGACCGTGCGCCTCCTGAAGGTCGACGGCACCCGCCTCGTGCCCGTGACGGCGATCCCCGGTCGCGGGGCCGCGGCGACGGTCGCTCGGGGCCTGCCCGGCGAGACCACCGACACCGCGCGGGTGGACGTCCGATCGCGTCAATCGGGCGTGATGACGGTCGAGGCGCCCGCCGGCACGACGATCGCCGATGTTCAGGTCCGTCGCACGAGCGACGACCACGCGTGGCCGTCCATCGACTACGCCTACGCCGACGACCGGCGCCGCGTGACGATCACGAGTCGGACCGGTGACGGCTCCGTCGCCTACGGCCCCGGCGGCGACAACCACGTCACCGTCTCGTTCGACGTCGCGGAGGACGCCCCCGCCGACACCCTGCTCGGCGGCGGGCTCGCCGAGGTGACCGCGGTCGGCGGGTCGATCGCCCTCGCCGGGGCTCACGTGTCCGTCTCCACGTCGTCCGTCGAGCACGGTGCGCTCTCGCCGAGGTCCGCTGAGCAGGTCACGCTGGCTCGAGGCGGCACCACCCGCGTGCCGTTCGAGGTCGCCGTCTCGACCGCGGCCCTCACGCGACCCACGGGGACGATCACCCTGACGGCGCCGACCGGCAGCACCTTCGCCGCCGGCCAGGACACGATCCGCGGCGCCTGGTACCGCGACGACCTCCCCGACGGAAGAGGCATGCGCCTGACCGGCACCCGCTCGGCCGACGGGACCCGGTACGAGTACTCGTGGGCGCCCATCGACGATGCGGCACCGAACTGGTCGTCGCCCCGGCACGAGGTGCTGCGCTGGTCGCTCGACGTCGTGACCGCCCGAGACGCCGACCCGGGGGCCGGCGCCCTCGGCTACGCCGTCACCGGCACCTCGGAGACCGGCGCCTTCGACGCCCGCGGCGGCACGCCCACCATCCCGGAGGGCGTCGCGAGCCTCGTCGCCGGCCAGGTCGACGAGACGGTGACCCTGCTGCGCGGAGGGTCGGCCCCCGTCCCGTTCGTCGTCCAGACCACGACGGCCCTCGACGGGCTCACCGGTCGCCTGGAGCTCATCGCTCCGGCCGGCACCGTGTTCACCGACGCCGAGGAGGCGCTGGTCACCCGGGTGCGCGCCCCCGGGGGCCGGTGGGTCGCCACCCCCGACCTGGTGGTCGACGACGCGACGCTCGGGCGCGAGGGGCGCTCGATGACCCTGTCGGTGCGGACGACCGGCGATCTCGGGCTCGAACCCGGTTCGGAGATCCGCTGGGCCGCAGGCGTCGAGGTCACGACCAGCGCGGCCCTCGGCGACGCCGACCTGCGCTGGGTCTTCAGCGGCGAGGCCGACGGACGAGAGGTCGCTGCGCGCGACTGACTCCTCGGCGCGCCGGCGGCGTCGTCCGCCGCCGGCTGCCCGTCGACGACAGCCCGGACCGATCGGGCGGCACCGCACAGACGAGGAGGCGCGACCTGCCAGACAGGTCGCGCCTCCTCGGTCTCTCCGGTCGCGTCAGCCGGCCAGGCCGCGGTAGAGCTCGATGTGCGCCGCGACCATCCGCTCGATCGAGAAGCGCTCGCGCATCGGGGCGGCGTTGTCGGCGAAGCCCGCCGCGACGTCCTCGTAGTCGCGCATCAGGTCCAGCGTCAGCGGCAGCAGACTGCCGACATCGGCGACCTCGAGCACGGGGTGGGCGGCCGGCAGCTGCTCGACGACACCGCCGACCCGGAACGAGATCACCGGCAGCCCCGAGAAGCCGCTCTCGGTGACGACCGTGGGCTGCGCCTCCGTCCGCGACGCCACGACCAGGAAGTGCGCGTCGAGCAGGCGCCGTCCGAGCTCGGCACGGGTCTGAGGGCCGACGAAGGTCACGGCGTCGGCCACCCCGAGCTCGGCCGCGAGCCGCTCGAGCTCGGGCCGGAGGGTCTCGCGCTGCGACACGATGTCGAGCACGGCGGGGACCCCTTCGCGGCGCAGGTCGGCGATCAGCCGCACCGTGAGGTCGACCCGCTTGAGCTCGATCAGCTGCCCGACCGAGACGAACCGCCAGGGCTCGCCTCCGGCCGGTCGCCGACGGAGGCGCGACGGGAAGTGCGAGGGCTCGACGCCGTTCGCGATGACGTGCATCCGCGCGGGGTCGACCCCGTCGACGATGTCGAGCACGAGAGCGCGCTCGGTCTCGCTCATCACCACCAGGGCGTCGCTGTGCCGATACGCGCCGGCGAGCACCCGCTGCTGCAGCCGCGAGGCGGGGGCCTCGGTCTTGTGCCGCGTGAAGACGACCTTCGACCGGGTCGGGGCGAGCAGACGCACGCACGACCGGGTCAGGTGGTTGAGGTGCACGAGGTCGTAACCACGCCAGCTGGTGTGCAGGCCGGGGGCGACGGGGGTGACGTCGATGCCGGCCGCGATGAGACCGTCGAGGAGGAGCGACTCGCCCGACTCCTGCAGGTTGCGAGCACGGAACTCGGGGGGTGCGCCGAAGATGGCGGCGTCGAGGAGGACGCGCATGATGATGACTCCTGTCGAAGGGGGCGGGACGGTCAGACGGATGCGACCGCGGTGGTGTCGTGGAGGCCGGATGCCCGCGCGGCGTCGGCCCAGCGCAGGGCGTCGGCGATGCCGTCGTCGACGGTCAGGCGCGCCTCCCAGCCGAGCAGGTCGCGGGCGGCCGAGACGTCGGCGAAGGCACCGGCCGTGTCGCCGACCCGCCGCCCCGCGACCTCGACCCGGGGGGCGTCGCCGACGACGCGCGCGAAGGCCTCGACCAGCTCGAGGACGGTCGTGCCCCGACCGGTGCCGAGGTTGAGGGCCCGGTACGGCCTGGACGCGTCGACGACCTCGTCGAACCGGTCGACGACGAGGGCGTGCGCCTCGGCGAGATCCCAGACGTGCACGTAGTCGCGCACCCCCGAACCGTCTCGGGTCGGCCAGTCGAGGCCGGTGACGGTGAAGGGCGACCCCGCCTGCCAGGCGGAGACCAGTCTGCCGAGCGCATGACTCGGCGTCGGCAGCTGAAGACCGGTGCGGAGCGCCGGATCGGCCCCGATGGGGTTGAAGTAGCGGAGGGCGACGGCCCGGAGGCCGCCGGCCGTCGCGCCGGCCTCGAGCACGCGCTCGACGACGGCCTTGGTGTCGGCGTAGGGACTGAGCGGCGCCAGCGGCGACCCCTCGTGCACGACGCCGTCGATCGGCGTCTCGTAGATCGCCGCCGACGAGCTGAAGACGACGCGATCGAGGCCGTTGCGCGTGAGGCTCGTCAGGAGGGAGACGGTGCGGGCGACGTTGCAGTCGAAGTAGCCGAGCGGATCGGCGACCGAGTCGGGCACGACGATCTTGGCGGCGCAGTGCACGACGACGTCGATGTCGGGGTTCTCGCGGGCGATCCGATCGATCAGGGCCGCGTCGGCGATGTCGCCCCGGTAGAAGCGGTGGCGTTCGGCGAAGGCCGCGACACCCGTCGACAGATCGTCGAGCACGATCACGTCGTGCCCTCGGTCGGCGCAGGCCGAGGCGATGGTGCTGCCGATGAACCCGGCGCCGCCGGTGATGAGAACCGTCACGGCCTCCCCTTCGTCTGTCTTCGTGGGCCGCTTTGTAGAATATCACATTGCTGACAGATATTCAGAGATGCGTGACGGGCCCTCGGTCCGATCTCGGACGTCGGACGAGTCGCGCCGCCCTGACGAGGGCGCAGACGACCGCGCCGATGAGCACCGAGGCCATCAGCCACAGCTGCGGGTCGCCCACCCCGCGGGCCGACACGGCCACGAGGCAGACGGCGACCGACGCGGCCGTCGCCACGAGGTCGCTCACCAGCCAGACGCGCAGGTGCCCCCGAGCGGCGCAGACCATCGAGAGGGCCGTCGCCACGCCGCGGACGACGGCGGCGGCCAGCAGGACGACGCCCGTCACGACGACGCCCGGGTACCGGTCGGTCAGCAGCCCGGCGGCGCCCCACTGCACGACCCCGGCGATCAGCGCGCAGGCGAGGCAGACCGCGCCGACGATCGCGACGAACCGGTCGGCACGGAGGGGCGATCGACCCGACCGCGGGTCGATCACCAGACGCCCGACCATGTTCTTGCCCAGATAGACGGGCACGAGCAGCACCAGCGCGGCGAAGCGGTTGGCGACGGCGAAGGTCGCCACGGCCTCGAGTCCCCCGACCATCTGCAGCGCCCACAGCACGACCCACGGCCCGATCTGACCCGCCGAGGCCGCGGCGAGCCCGGTCAGCGTCACGCCTCGAACGCCGGTCGACGCCGCGGTCACCCCCGCGGACGACGCCGGTCGCGGCCCCCGGGGTGCCTCGACACCAGGCCGACGGGAACACCGGGCGACGGCCGCCAGGACGCAGAGCGCGACGACGGCGTCGAGCAGCACGAGACCGACGGCCGCGCCGAGGGCCCCCGCCCACAGCCCGCCGGCGACGGCCAGAAGACCCGAGACGAGACCCCGGGACCCGTCGACGACCGCGGTCGACACGGTGCGCCCCGACCCCGCCAGCACGCCGACGAAGGTCTCGGTCACCGTGATGCCGCCGGCGGCGAGACCCACCGCGAACGCGGCGAGCGCGAGCTCGGGATGCCCGTAGACGACCGAGAGACCGACCGAGACGACGGCGCCGTCGGCGAGCGCCACGGCGCCGAACCAGCGCTTGCGACCGCGGACGGCCTCGGCGAAGGCGACGAGAGGGGATTCCCTCGCCGCGCCTCCTGCGCCCTCCGTCGCGGTGCGACGACGGGCCGCCGAGGCCGCCGCCGACACGGCGAAGGCGGAGCTGCTCAGCGAGGCGACGCCGAAGACCGTCGCCTGCACGAGCGAGAACAGCCCGAACTCCGTCGGCGAGACGACGAGCGCCAGGGTGGTCAGCGCGACGAACTGGACGCCCTTGCCCGCCAGCCCGGAGGCGGCGGCCACCGCCGGGCCCGACCAGGAGGCGCGAGAGGGTCGGGCGGTCACGGCGCCGCCACCGCAGACACGGGCTCCGAGGCCGTGGCCGTGGCCGGGAGCCTCGCCGCACGGTCCGCCGCCTGCTGGACCGCCCGCTCGGCGGATCGATGGCGGATCGAACCGAGCCAGATGGAGAAGACCACGGCCGCGAGACCGAGCAGGATCGTGGTGACGGTCGTCGTGGAGGTCGACCGCACCGTGGCGAGCAGCGCGGAGAAGACGACGCCGTAGACCGCCGCGTCGACGGGACGACCGAGGCCTCGGCGGTCCCATCGACCGAAGGTCATGCCGAAAGCGACGAACAGGAGGGCCGAACCTGTGGTGCCGAAGTTCAGGAACGACTCGGCCACGATCGAGTAGCCGATCGCGTAGTGCTCGACCCTGTCGCGCAGCAGCGTGCCCACGAGGCGCGGATCGACCGCCGAGTACTCACGGTCGACCCCGGCGAGCAGCTCGACGAAGCGGATGGTGCCGACCGCGAAGGTCATGCCGTGACGATGGGCCTCACCCTGATCGACCCACGACACGGTCTCGACGACTGGTCTCAGGGTCGCGCCCATCTCGACGGTCGCCGCGAGCGGGGAGCCGAGCATCTCGCCGACGCTCGTGTCGGCGAGACCGTTGTCGCGGATGCGTTCGACGCTGCTGACGACGACGAGTCCCGTCACGACCACCAGCACCGCGATCACCTGACGCGGCATGGGACGGAGGCGCGCGAGGACGACCACGAGGCCGACGAGGGCGTAGAGCGCCGACGACCGCGACCCCATCACCAGAGTGCTCGCGGCGAAGACGCCGAAGAACACCAGCCCGACCGTCCGGACGGACGACCTGCGGCCCGCGACGACGAGCGACATGCCCGAGAGCGTGAAGGTGATGCCGGCGGTGAGCGACGGGTTGGCCGCGACGGTCGCGTCGTACAGCCGCTTGCCCCCCTGCCCGAGCAGCAGCCCGGGCTCGACGAGGGCGATCGTGCCGAGGACGTAGGCGACCGTGACGACGACGATGACCGTGCCGGTGAGGGTCATGGCCGCCTCCGTCTGCGCGCGCGCCCGCCCCGCCTCGTCGTCGAGCGCCTGCACGGCGGGACCGGAGCCGGTCGGCCGCCGTCGTCCGAGCAGGACGTAGCCGAGCGTGAAGGCGAGCAGGGCCTGGGCCACGAGCCAGACGGCCCGGAGGACCTGGCCGTTCGGGGTGAACCACAGCGAGAAGTAGTCGACGTCGTCGCCCGGGATGTCGGCCCCGGCGAGGGAGAACGCCACGAGCGGCACATGGAAGAGGACGAGCACGACGAAGAACATCGGCCCTCCGCTCCAGAGCCCGAGGGGGGCGGACCGGACGAGCAGACCGGTGCAGACGACCGCCACGACCACGGTGAGGCCGAACACGCGCATCTCGGCACCCACCCCGGTCGGGACCCCGGAGAGGAGCGACCACACCAGGACGATGGCGACCGCGAGGGCGGCGATCGCACGTGAGAGGCCGAGACTTCCAGGAGAGGACATGAGTGACATAGTAGAATATCATGTTGATATGGGCAACAGCAATCTGAGGGACCATCACTCCCTTGTGATCGATCCTCAGATGTGTATAGGATACTACATATCAATACTCAGCCCAGGGAGAACCGTGACCTCATCCACCGTCGGCGACGTGGCCAAGAAGAACTGGCTCCTCCTGATCGCGTCACTCGTGCTCGGCGCCTTCGGGGGTGTCGGCCTCGCCTCGATCCAGCCGCCGCTGTACACGTCGACCACGCAGGTCTACGTCTCGGTGGACCTCACCGTCACGCAGAGTGCGAACGATCTCCTCCAGGGCGGCAACGCCGCCGAGCAGCGCGTCCGGTCGTATCTCGACCTCGTGACGAAGTCGACGGTGCTCGAGCCCGTCGCCGAACGCCTCGGCGTGACCCGCCAGTCCCTCGCGACGCAGGTGTCGGCCTCATCACCCTCGCGCAGCGTGCTCATCGACATCACCGCGACGGACCCCGATCCGACCCGGGCCCGCGACATCGCGGACGCCGTCAGCGAGCGCTTCCGGGACGTCGTCGAGAACGAGATCGAGCGCCCCGCCGGCTCCGACGCATCGTCCGTCACCCTGCTGGTCACCGAGCCGGCCGAGATCCCCTCCACCCGGTCGTCGCCGTCGCTGCGGACCAACGCGGTGATCGGCGCACTCGTCGGCCTCCTCCTCGGCCTCGTGGCGGCCGCCGCTCGCATGGTGCTCGACACTCGCATCCACGGGGCGGCCGACGTCGAGGCGTCGTTCGCCCCGCCGGTCGTCGGCTCGGTCCCGTTCGTCCGCGACACCGCGGAGCGCCCGCTGATCGTGCAGCACGCCAACCGCGGTCGGGCCGCCGAGGCCTTCCGCACGCTGCGCGCGAACCTCCGCTTCCTCGACAACGGCGCATCGAAGCGAGCGTTCGTCGTCAGCTCGGCCCAGCAGTCGGAGGGCAAGTCCACGACGGTGACCAACCTCGCCGTCGTCCTGGCAGAGACGGGAGCCCGGGTGGCGCTCGTCGACGGCGACCTCCGACGCCCGCGCGTGGCCGACATCATGGGGCTCGAGGGGGCCGTCGGCCTCACCGACGTCCTGATCGGCCGCTTCGAGCTCGACGACGTGCTGCAGCCGTGGGGCGCTCACGCGCTCAGCGTCCTGCCGGCCGGCAGTGTGCCGCCGAACCCCAGCGAGCTGCTCGGATCGGCGCAGATGCAGCTGCTGGTCGAGTCGCTGACCTCGCGCTTCGACTACGTGCTGATCGACGCGCCCCCGGTGCTGCCGGTCGCCGATGCGACCCTGCTGGGCGCCATCACGAACGGCGTGCTGATGGTCGCCGCCGCCAAGAGGTCGAAGCGCGCCGAGCTCGCCGCCGCCCTCCGGGCCTTCGACATCGCCGACGTCCGCTGCCTCGGCGTCGTCGTCACCATGACCCGCTCCAAGAAGGCGAGCGACGGCTACGGCTCGGGGTACTACGACCAGGGCGCGTCCGACGGTCGGCCCTCTTCGAGCCCGGCACCGCGCCTCCCGGTGTGACCCTCGCGGTCGACCTCGGGGCAGACTGTCCGTCATGCGCACCTGGGTGAAGATCTGCGGACTCACGACCGACGAAGCCGTCGACGCCTCCGTCGAGGCGGGCGCCGACGCGGTGGGGTTCGTGCTGGCCGCGGGCAGTCCGCGCACCCTGCAGCCGTCCGCCGCGCGACTGCTGGTCGGCCGGGTGCCGTCGTCGGTCGAGACGGTGGGCGTGTTCCGCGGCCAGGCCGTCGCGGAGGTCGTCGAGCTGGCACGCGCCGCGGGGGTCGCGACCGTGCAGCTGCACGGAGACGAGTCGCCGGGCGACGTGGCCACGGTGCAGGCCGCGGGGTTCCGGGTCATCCGGGCCGTGAGCGTCGACGCGTACGCTGACGAGTCCGAGGAGGCGCGGCGCGGGTTCCGTGAAGACGCACTGCTCATCGATGCGCTCGCCCCCGGAGCCGGCGCCGCCTTCGACGGCGCCCCCCTGCTGGCCGCTCCGCCGCATCGCGACTGGATCCTGGCCGGCGGTCTCTCCCCCGAGACCGTCGCCGCCCGCATCGACGAGCTGCGACCCGCGGGGGTCGACGTCAGCTCGGGCGTCGAGTCGTCTCGCGGGGTGAAGGGCGTCGGGCTGATCCGCGCCTTCGTGGCCGCGGCCCGAGCCGGCTAGGGCAGGTCGGGCCAGGTCGGGTCGGGTCTGCGGCCAGTCGGGTCTAGGGCAGGTCGTCGAGCACCTCGGCCTCGGGTTCGACCACGTCGAAGCGGGCGACCGTGAGCGAGTCGCCTCCCGGAGCGACCTCGACGCGGACGGTGTCGCCGTCGACGACGTCGCCGCCGAGCAGCGCCATCGCGAGCTTGTCGTCGATCTGCCGCTGCATCAGCCGGCGCAGCGGTCGTGCGCCGTAGATCGGGTCGTGCCCGCGCTCCGCGAGCCAGGCGCGGGCGTCGGGGGTGACTGCCAGCGACAGGCGACGATCGGTCAGGCGGCGGCCCAGACGGTCGACGTAGAGCGACACGATCTGCCCGAGGTCGTCGGCGGTGAGCGTCGAGAACACCACGATGTCGTCGAGACGGTTCACGAACTCGGGCTTGAAGGCCTGCCGGACGAGCCCCTGCACGAGCTCCTCCTTCTCGGGGTCGCTCAGGGTCGGATCGGTGATGACCTGCGACCCGAGGTTCGAGGTCAGCACGAGGATCGTGTTCCGGAAGTCGACCGTGCGCCCCTGGCCGTCGGTCAGCCGGCCGTCGTCGAGCACCTGCAGCAGCACGTCGAAGACCTCGGGGTGCGCCTTCTCGACCTCGTCCATCAGCACGATGCTGTACGGACGGCGGCGGACGGCCTCGGTCAGCTGACCGCCGGCCTCGTACCCGACGTACCCGGGAGGCGCGCCCACGAGACGGGACACGCTGTGCTTCTCGCCGTACTCGCTCATGTCGATGCGGACGAGGGCCTTCTCGTCGTCGAAGAGGAAGTCGGCGAGCGCCTTGGCGAGCTCGGTCTTGCCGACGCCGGTCGGCCCGAGGAACAGGAACGAGCCCGTGGGGCGGTCGGGGTCGCTGATGCCCGCGCGGGTGCGCCGGACGGCCTCGCTGACCGCCGAGACGGCCGCGCGTTGACCGATGATGCGCCTCCCGAGCTCGCTCTCGAGGTGCAGCAGCTTCTCGGTCTCGCCGCTGAGGAGGCGCCCCACCGGGATGCCCGTCCAGGCCGCGACGACCTCGGCGATGTCGGAGTCGGTGACCGAGTCGCTGACCAGGCGGTCGCCGGACTTCTCGAACGACTCGGCGTCGTGAAGTCTCTTCTCGATGTCGGGGATGCGTTCGTAGCTGATGCGGGCGGCGTCCTCGTAGCGCCCCTCGCGGAGCGCCCGGTCGGCGTCGATGCGCGCCTCGTTGAGGTCGCTGCGGAGCGTGCCGATGCCCTGCAGGGCCGCCTTCTCGGCCTGCCAGCGCGCGTTCAGATCGTCGTAGGCGGCCTGCTGCTGCTCGATCTGCTCTCGCAGGGCGGCGAGTCGGGCCCTCGCCGCGTCGTCGGTCTCCTTCTTGAGGGCGAGCTCTTCGATCTGGAGGCGCACCAGGCCCCGGTAGAGCTGGTCGAGCTCGACCGGCGACGAGTCGATCTCCATCTTGAGTCGCGAGCCCGCCTCGTCGACGAGGTCGATGGCCTTGTCGGGCAGCTGGCGACTGGGGATGTAGCGGTTCGACAGGGAGGCGGCCGCCACGAGGGCGCCATCGGTGATGGTGACGCCGTGATGCGCCTCATAGCGCTCTTTCAGGCCGCGCAGGATGGCCACGGTGTCCTCCACGCTCGGTTCGCCGACGTAGACCTGCTGGAACCGGCGCTCGAGCGCGGCGTCCTTCTCGATGTACTGGCGGTACTCGTCGAGGGTGGTGGCGCCGATCAGACGGAGCTCGCCCCGGGCGAGCATCGGCTTGAGCATGTTCGACGCGGCCACGGAGCCCTCGCCGCCGCCCGCACCCATGAGAGTGTGCAGCTCGTCGATGAACGTGATGACCTGGCCGTCGCTCTTGGTGATCTCCTTGAGGACGTCCTTCAGGCGCTCCTCGAACTCGCCCCGGTACTTGGCGCCGGCCACGAGTGCGGCCAGGTCGAGGCTGATGAGCCGCTTGTCTTTCAGGCTGTCGGCGACGTCGCCGGCGACGATGCGCTGCGCGAGACCCTCGACGACGGCGGTCTTGCCGACACCGGGCTCGCCGATCAGCACGGGGTTGTTCTTGGTGCGGCGGGTCAGCACCTGGCTGATGCGGCGGATCTCGGAGTCGCGACCGATGACGGGGTCGAGCTTGCCGCTGCGGGCGATCGCGGTGAGGTCGACGCCGTACTTCTCGAGAGCCGACTTCTGCTTCTGGTCGGAGGCCGGGGCACCCTGCATGTTCGCCATGGAACAGCCTTTCTCGAAACTTGAGTGGGACGGACTCAAGTTTACGCGCGGGCGCTCGAAACACAAGCGGTCCTCTGTTTGGAATTACAGATGTTTTAAGTAAGCATGTCATCTGCTGCGCCGCGTCCGACGGCGCCTCACGAAAGCGATCACATGAGAAGAACCATCCGGAGACTGCTGACCGGCGGGGTCGTCGCAGCACTCCTCGCCGGGGCCGCCGCGCCTCCTGCGACCGCCAGCCCCCGACCGGAGAGAGCGGCGTCACCGACGTCGTTCGTCTCGCCGCTCGTCTTCCAGGACCCGACCGGCGGCTACGTCGCCTACGCCGCCGGCCCGGAATCAGGGCTCGACAACCACCGAAACTTCCGAGCGACCCGACACTCGACCTATTCCAGCGCCGTGGGGGCGGCGAGTACGGCCACCCTCCCCGATCCAGGCGCCGGGCCCGCCTACGTCGCCCTGTCGACCGGCGACTGCATCGTCCCGATGATCGGAATCGGCACCGGGCGCAGCCTGATCGCATCGAAGACCGACTGCAACGTCCAGAATTACACGTGGTACGTCTCTCGAGACGGCCGCGTCAGGTGGAACATGGACGGCACGACGATGGGCGGGTACCAGGCTGCGCGCCCCACCGACTTCCCGTTCACCGGGTTACAGCCCCTCGTCACGGTGAACGGCTCGCCCCTCGGTGGCACCCGGTTCGAGGTCACACCTCTCGTCGTGCGCGTCGACCGCGTGAACGACATCGGCAGGACAGCCACGCTGACGGGGACTGCGACCAGAGGCGCCGAGATCCGAGCCCAAGGTCGCACGACGACGGCACATGCGACGACCGGGGCGTGGTCGCTGGAGGTACGCGACCTGACCGTCGGCCGGAACCAGGTCGAGGTCACGCAGCGCGTGAACGGATCCGACCGCGACAAGCAGACGGCCCAGATCGACATCGTCGACGGCGGGCGACTCGTGCCGGCGCCGGTCTCGCGCGTCGAGCTGGCGCGAGGCGGCGAGACCGAGGTGCCCTTCATCGTCTCGAACCGAGCCGCCCGAGCGAGCATGACGGGCGTCGTCGAGCTGACGGCCCCCGAGGGGTCGACCTTCACACCGGGGCAGACACGCGTCACCGCAGGCGTGAACACCGCCGGCGAGGGCTCGACCTGGACCCCGCTCCCCCGTCTCGACCTCACGAACGGCCGGGTCGGAGACGGCGGCCGGACGATGACCTTCGATCTGGCCAGCGGCTCGGGGACTCTGGCCGCGGGTCAGTACTACCGCTACGGGCTGTCCGTGACGACCCCCGCCTCCTCGGCTCCCCTCGAGTCGAGCATGAGCTACGTGTACCGCGGCGACAGCTCGGCCGGCGACTACCGGGCCGCCGGCAGCACCGCGACCACCGTCGTGGGCTCGGCGGACATCGACACCCGCGTCGGGGCCAGCACGCCCGGCGGCACCACGGACTGGGGACGCAGCGACGTCCAGGCGACCGAGGTGCAGGGGGCGATGACGCTGACCGCCCCCGAGAGCACCCGCTTCGCCGACGCCGAGGCCCGGCGCACCTCCGACGACACGGCCCGCGACGACCACCGCGTCGCCTACTCGAACGATCGACGCACGGTCACGATCGACGGGCCGACCGACGGCTCCGCGGTCTGGGGCTCCGCGCACCAGTACGCCGCGTTCCGTCTGACCCTCGACGCCGACTCCGAGCCCGGTGCCGTGCTGACGGGCGGCGAGGTCGCCGTCCGCGGCGCCGGCGGTGCCACGCTGGCCGAAGGGGCGTTCCAGGTCGCGGTCGACGAGGCCGTGCCCACCCTGACCGCCGAGATCACCCTGCTCGACGACGTCACACGACCCGCCACCATCGGCGGCGTCGGCGACGACGGAGGCACGGTGACCGTCCGTGAGGGCGACGCCGTGCTCGGTGAGGCGCGCGTCGTCGACGGTCGCTGGTCGCTCGACGTCCCCGTCTCGGTCGGACCCGGCCGCCACACCCTCACGGCCTCGCAGTCGGTCGACGGACGCCCGTTCGGCAGCGTCGAGGCCGCGCTCGACCTCGGCGCCGCCGTCGACGTCGTCGAACCGGCGAACGGCAAGATCGTCCCCGGCCGGACGACCGTGCGGGGCACGGGCGCACCCCGAGCCGAGATCACCGTCACCGCGGCGGGCACCACGGTCGACACGACCGTCACAGCGGACGGAGCCTGGGAGGCGCGGGTCGAGATCCGCCCCGGCCACACCGCCGTCGCCGTGACCGCGTCGCAGCACGCCCGCGGCGACATCGTCACCACCGACACAGCGCAGGTCGTGCCGGACTCCCCGCAGGAGCTCCGCGAGGTGGTCGTCACCGAGCCGTCGTCGCACTTCTACACGCCGCTCGAGGGCACCACCGTCGAGGGGACGGCCACGCCGTACGCGACCGTCGACATCCGCGTCCAATGGGGCTTCACCATCGCCACGGTCGAGGCCGACGTCGACGGTCGATGGGCCTTCGACCGGGCGTTCGGGCCCTCGGCCCGGTACGAGCTGACGGCCACGCAGACGCTGGTCGACGGCAGGACGTCGTCCTCCCCCGTCTTCGAGCTGTACGCCGACGGCTCGTTCGTGCCCGTCGTCGTGACCAGCCACGAAGACGGCGGCACCTACGTGCCCGGCAGCGTGACCTTCACCGGCCGTGCGACGCAGGGCGCCTACATCGAGGCGCGCAATCAGTACGATCGCCTGCTGTTCTCCACCCGCGCCTCCCAGGTGGCCGGCGTCTGGACGGCCTCGACCGGGCTCGGACCCGTCGCGACGTACGAGATCACCGTCACCCAGAAGGCCCCCGACGGCACGACGGGGCAGACCAGGCTGACCCTCTCGCCCGACCTGCCGTTCCGCGACCTGGCGGTGACCAGCCATGTCGACGGTGAGACGTACCGGCCGGGCCCCGTGCTGTTCACCGGCACGGGCACGCCGACCGGACGCGTCGTCGCGACGAACCAGTTCGGCGTCGTCGTCGGCGAGACCACGATCGCCACGGACGGCAGCTGGTCGTTCCGGCGCGATCTCGGACCGGACGCCGATTACGACCTGACGTTCACCCAGCGGTTCCGTGACGAGGAGGACTCGGTGCGACTGCGCCTGCTCGCCCCCGTCTGGCAGCCGATCACCATGACCAGCCCGTCGATCGGCGACCGCTACACGCCGGGCGAACCGACCGAGTTCACCGGCCGGGCCACCCCCTTCTCGACCATCACGGCCACCACCGCGCTCGGCGGGACCCTCTTCTCGGTCGAGACGGGAGCCGACGGCGTCTGGCGGAGCACCCGGGTCTACGGCCCGGACAACGTGTACCGGATCGACATCTCCCAGGTGGCGCGGAACGGCCGCACCGACTCCCTCGACACCTTCGCCTGGGCTCCGGACCTCCCGTGGGCACCGCTCGCCGTGACCAGTCACGTCTCCGGTGAGACCTACCGGCCGGGCGAGATCGAGCTGCGCGGGACGGGAGCCCCCGGTGCCGTGGTCGAGATCACGAACCAGTGGGGGACCCTGATGGGCCGCCCCGAGGTCGGCGGCGACGGGACCTGGTCGATGCGCCGGACCCTCGGACCGACCGCGGACTACGTGCTGCGCCTGGTCATGACGAAGGACGGACGACAGGACGAGATCGCGGGGTTCGAGCTCCGGGCTCCCCGGTTCAGCGACATCGAGCTGACCGCCCCGAGCCCCGGCGAGGGATACGTCGAGGGTCGCGACTACACGATGACGGGCCGGGCGACGCCGTTCGCCACCATCCGCGCGACGACCTCCCTCGGCAATCCGCTCTTCGAGACCACGGCGGACCGCGACGGTCGGTGGGCTCACACCCGGCGCTTCGGCCCCACGCACGTCTACGTGATCGACCTCACGCAGGAGACGCTCGCGGGAGAGACCGGCGGGTACCCGCGGTTCACGTTCGCACCGGCCGACGAGGCGGGCGCCTCCTGATGCGGGCCACCCGGTCCGCCACGACAGACGAGACGTTCGACGAGAGGAACACCATGACCAGACGACCGACGCGATCCCTGCGACTCCTCGCGGCCCTCGGGGCGGCGGTGCTCTTGACCGGATGCACCGCCGGTGACGACGATCCCGACGTCGACCCGTCGACACCGACACCGGCCGTGGCGACGACGGAGGCGAGCCAGACCGTCTACGGAGAGTGCGTCGACGGGGTGGCCACCATCCTCGCCGACGACCTCGACGGACGCTTCGAGCTCGGCGACTGCTCGACCGTGAGCGTCGTCGGGGTGGACGGCGACATCGTCCTCGGCCAGGTCGAGCGCCTCGTCCTCGAGGGCGACCGGAACACCGTCGTCGTCGCGGAGGTCGCACACGTCGCGTTCGGCGGGAACGGCAACGTCGTCGAGCACGGCGGCGCCGAACCCGAGGTCGTCGACGACGGCGACGAGAACCGGATCGCGCCGACCGACTGAGTCCGCGGAGCGGCACGACGCGCACCACCCAGAGGGGCATCGCCGCCGGCGGTGCCCCTCTGGCATGTCGTCCGTGTCGCTTATTCCGATGACATGTGTCATTAATGAGAGTCGTGATCCTCGACCGGGATCCTCCGACGACCAGAAAGACGACCAGCACATGAAACGACTCCCTCAGGCGGCGGGCGCTCTCGCTCTCGCCGCCGTCCTGCTCGGCGGGGTCCTCACGCCGCCGGCGGTGGCGTCGACCGTCACCCCGAATCCGTTCACGACCCCGCTGGCGTTCCGCTCGGCCGACGGCGGCTACGTGGCCTACCGGGAGAGCCCCGAACCCGACGACGACGGCCGGTACTCGTTCCGCGCCACCCGGCACGCGGAGCTGGCCGATGCGCTCACCACCGCCACGCGCGTGGCCCTGCCCGAGCCCGGCGCGGCGGCGGCTCCGGTCAGCCTGCCCACCGGCGACGCGTGCCTGACGTCCCTGCCGGTCGGATCCGACGCGCTCACGCTCGTCGCCGCGCCCGACGCCTGCGACGACCCCGCCGGGCTCTGGCTGGTGACGCGCGAGGGTCAGGTGCGGCCCTCGTCGGGCGACGTCGGACTCGGCGCGGTCCAGGCGGCCGACCCGTCGGTGTGGCCCAACACGGGCCTCCGACCCGCGCTGACGGCACCGGCGGCGCCCCTCGCCGACCGACGGTTCGATCGCCGCCCGCTCGAGGCCGAGCTGGTCCAGGTGAACGACATCGCCCGCACGGCCGTCATCACGGGAACGGCCACCTCGTTCGCCTCCGTGCGGGTCGGTGCCGTGCGGGCCGACGTCCGAGAGGACGGGACCTTCCGGATCACCGCGACGCGACTCGCCATCGGGCACAACGAGCTCCGGATCGAGCAGGTCGTGGCCGGCGAGGTCGTCGACGCGGTCGCCCTCGACGCCGACGTCGTCGACGGCGGCCGCATCCTCCCCGCGGCAGGCCCCACCGTCGACCTCGAGCGCGGATCCGACACCGGCGTGCTCCTCGGAGTCACGACGATCGACGACTTCGCCCGCCTCGAGGGCGTGGCCGAGATCACCGCGCCGAGCGGCACGACCCTCTCGGCGGGC
Source organism: Frigoribacterium sp. CFBP9029 (assembly GCF_034045305.1). Lineage (NCBI taxonomy): Bacteria > Bacillati > Actinomycetota > Actinomycetes > Micrococcales > Microbacteriaceae > Frigoribacterium > Frigoribacterium sp. CFBP9029. The sequence continues at coordinate 89,789 of NZ_JAXCWB010000008.1, read as the reverse complement.
CAGACGACGCTGTCCGCCGAACGTCGCGGCTCCGACGGGACGTGGGCGCCCGACACCAGGCTGGATCTCGTCGGCGGGACGACCGCGGCCGACGGTCGCCGCGCCTCCTACGATCTGCACTGGCGTGATGCGGCCGAGGCGCTGCCCTCGGGGAGCGAGGTCCGGTGGACGGTCGACATCGCCACGCCGGCATCGGCGTCCCCTGCGGCGGGTTCGCTCGGCTTCGGCTTCTCGGGGACGGGTGCCCCCAGCGACTTCCGCGCCGTCGGCTCGACGCCGACCACCATCACGGTGCCGCCCCGCGAGGTGACGGCCGAGGTGACGCTGCCCGACGCGCTCGACGAGCGTGCGGTGGTGTCCGGCGAAGGCCACGAGGGGGCTCGCATCGAGGTGAGCGTCGACGACGCCCCTCTCGGGACGACCGAGGTCGTCGACGAGGCCTGGGCGCTCGAGATCGACCCCGACCTCGGCCCGGGTCGGCACGTGCTCGACGTCGTGCAGAGCATCGACGGCGCACCCGCCGGACGCACGAGCGCCGAGGTCGACTTCGGACCGGCGGTCGACCTGGTCGCGCCCGTCTCGGGCCAGGTCGTCCCCGGCGTGACGACCGTGTCGGGCACCGGTGCGCCCGGGGCCGAGGTCACCGTGGAGGTCGACGGCCGCTCGGAGACCGCGGCCGTCGTGGACGGCGCGTGGTCCGTCGAGGTGGAGCTGCCGCCGTCGCACGACGAGAGCACCATCGAGGTCGCCCAGCGGGCGCGGGGAGACGTCCGGTCGGCCGACCGGGTGCGGGTCGTCGCGGACGCTCGACAGGAGCTCTCGCCGGTCGTCGTCGACGGACCGGCCGACGGCTGGTACCGCAGCGGCGAAGCCACCACCCTCTCGGGGACGGCGACGCCGTACGCCCGCGTCGTGGTCCGCAACCAGTGGACGAACGAGGCCGGTCGCGCCGTGGCGGACGCCGACGGCGCCTGGTCGTTCGAGCGCGCGTGGGGGCCGACGGCCGCCTACCGGCTGACCGCGACGCAGACCCTGGTCGACGGCCGCACCTCGTCGTCGGCCGAGTTCACCCTGCTCCCCCTGGGCTCGTTCCGAGCACTCGAGGTCACCAGCCACGCGGCGAACGACAGCTACGTGCCGGGCCTCACGACCTTCAGCGGCGTCGCGACCCCCGGGGCGTGGGTGACGGCGACCAACCAGTGGGATCGACGCCTCTTCGCCACGCGGGCGTCGCAGACCACCGGCGAGTGGAGCGCGCCGGCCGAACTCGGTCCGGTGGCCGACTACGACGTGCGGATCTCGCAGACGGCGCCCGACGGGCAGCCCGACCAGGTCCGACTGCGCCTGACGCCCATCATCGGGTGGGTGCCGGCGACCGTGACCAGCCACGTGGACGGCGGCGAGTACGTGCCGGGTCCCGTGACGCTGGTCGGCGCGGGCACACCCCGGGCGACGATCGCCATCACCAACCAGTGGGGCGTCTCGATGGGCACCACGACCGTCGGCACCGACGGACGCTGGTCGGTCCGTCGCGACATGGGGCCGCGAGCCTCGTACGCGCTGACCGTCGTCCAGACCCGCGGATCGGAGACGAACACCGTCGAGCTCGTACTGAACCCGCCTGCCTGGCGGGCACTGCAGCTGCTCAGCCCCGAGGTCGGCGACCGCTACGAGCCGGGTGCGCGGACCGAGTTCCGCGGAGTCGCGACTCCGCACTCGACCGTGACGGTGACGACCGACCTCGGCTCGGTGCTCTTCCAGGCGCCGGTCGCCGCGGACGGCACCTGGTCGAACACCCGGGCGTATGGCCCCGTCCGGACGTACACGCTGACCATCGAGCAGGCGGCGACGACCGACCAGGGCGACGCGCTGCGGTTCGTCTGGGCGCCCGACATCGCGCTGCGGCCGGTCACCGTGACCAGCCACGACGACGGTGAGACCTACCGCCCGGGTCCCGTCACGCTCGGCGGCACGGGCACGCCAGGCGCCACCGTGCGGGTGACGAACCAGTGGGGTGCGGCCATGGGCACCTCGGAGGTCGATCTCGACGGCCGCTGGAGCATCCAGCGCGAGCTCGGGCCGCGGAGCGACTACATCCTCACCGTGCAGCAGGACAGAGCGGGCGAGACCGACGAGACGCGCCTCACCCTCCTCGCACCCGTCTGGCAGCGCATGACCATCGACTCCCCGGTGATCGACGACGGTTACGACAGGGACGTCGACGTGAGGTTCGCCGGACGCGCGACGCCGTTCGCGACGATCGACGTCTCGACGGCCTCCGGGGTGCAGCTCGCGACCCCCACGGCCGACCGGAACGGCGACTGGTCGTTCACCCGGCGGTTCGGCCCGGAGCACGTGTACACGCTCGTCTTCACGCAGCAGGCCGCGGGCCATGCCGACGACGCGCTCGACCCGATCCGGTTCGGGCCGGCCGGGGGCTGATCGATCCAGCCGGCTCCGTGTCGCCCCCCTCGGGGCGACACGGGGCCGGCCGGCGCCCGAGGCGTGTCGGGCCGCATCGGCCCGGGCGAGCGCAGACTGGGACGATGCTCGATGTGACTCTGGCCCGCCGACTCCACGACGCCGGGCTGCGCTGGCATCCGACCACCGGCGACCGGTTCGTCATCGATCGAGGCGAGTTCGTCGGCGACGTCTTCACCATCAGCGAGATGACCATCGAGGCCCACGAGTACCCGACGGGCACCGTCCTCGGCTTCAACGGGACGACCGAGTGGGCGCTCGACTCCGTCGCCGCCGACCAGTCGCTCTGGCTGCCCCGGGAGGACCAGCTGAGGGCCCTGCTGGCGCGGTCGTTCCGCTCGTTGACCCGCGCCTCCTCGGCCGACGGCGACGGCGACGCTCACGGCGACGAGGCGGGCCCGACAGCCGAGCGGATTGTCTACGAGGTCCGGGTCGACTCGTCGGGCGGAGAGCGCGTCTTCCGGGCCGCCGACCCCGAGGACGCCTACGCCGCCGCCCTGCTGGCCTACATCGACGCGTCACTGAGCCTCTAGGCCGGCTCGAGCCGACCTCAGCGTCGGACGGAGACCGTCACCGTGAACTTGGCGGTGCGGGCGACCTGCCGCGTGGGGCCCACGGCGCGCTCGAGCGCACCGCGGTAGGCGAGCGGAGAGTTCCACACGCACCAGAGCTCGCCGCCGGGGGCGAGCATCCGCGCCGCGGCGTCGAACAGCTTGTGCGCGATGCCGGCATGCACCGTCGCCCCGACGTGGAACGGCGGATTGAGCAGCACCAGATAGGCCGACCCGTCGGGTATCGACGAACCGGCGTCGTCGCGCCGCACCTCCACCCGGTCGGCGACCCCGTTGGCGGCGGCCGTCGCCTCCGCCGACGACACGGCGGCCCACGACTGGTCGGTGGCGATCACCCGCCAGCCGGGGTGGTCGCGCGCCCACGAGGTGGCGAGCACGCCCGTTCCGCAGCCGAGATCGACCGCGAGCGGGGTCTCGTGCGCAGGCGAAGCCCCGGGCTCAGCGCCCAGCGCAGCCCCGGGCTCCACCCCGCTGAGCGCCTCGAGCAGCGCCCGCGTGCCGATGTCGACGGTGGATCCGGCGAACGCGGCCCCGTGGGCGACGACGACCAGATCACCGTGGCGGGAGGTGCGCGGCCAGTCGGGTGCGCCTCCTCGGACCGGCCCGGACGCGGTGACGACGCGCGACTTCTGACGTGCGAGCCCGGCCGTCACCGACGCGAAGCGACGCGCGAGGACGTCGTTCATCGCGGTGGTCATGTGCTTGACGCGCCCCCCGGCGAAGACCTGGACGTCGGGGTCGGCGTGCCGGGCCACGAGCGCCGCGATCTCGTCGAGGGCGTCGAGCCCCCGGGGCAGCTGCAGCAGGACGACCCGGGCGCCGTCGACCAGCGCGGCGTCGAGCGCATGCCCGACGACCACGGCCGACGACCCCAGCCTCTCGGTGTTGGCGGCGAGCGCCAGTTCGCCCGAACGGGCGTCCTGGTGCGAGCGGATCGGGTGCGCGCCGACCAGGGCGGCTGCGCCGAGGGCGAGGGCGCCGTAGCGATCGCCGATCACCGTGACCCGGTCGGGATGGGCGACCAGCGCCTCCTCGGCGGTGTCGAGCAGCAGCCGGTCGGTGGCGTCGTGGGCCAGCAGCTCGGGCGCCTCGACGTCGGGCCATCGGCGGAGCCGGTCGAAGTCGATCACCCCGACACGGTACCGGTGCGGCGGTGAGCCCGCGTCAGCGGAGCGGACGCCAGACGACGAGCGACGTCTGGCGTGCCGGGCGGGTGCCGTGCTTGAGCGGCACCACGCCGCTCTCGCCGGCGGCGAAGACGCGGCTCCCGGGGCGGTTGACGAGCTCGTCGGCGAGTGCCCGCTCGAGCTCGCGCACCCGCGAGTTCAGGGCGGTCACCTGGTTCTCGAGCTCGAGGATGCGTTTGATCCCTTCGAGCGAGACACCCTCGCCGCCGAGGCGCGAGATCTCGCGCAGCTGCACGACGTCGCGCATCGAGTAGCGACGCGACTTGCCGGCGGTCCGCTGCGGCACGACCAGACCGAGCCGGTCGTACTGTCGCAGCGTCTGAGCGTGCATGCCGGCCAGCTCGGCCGCGGTCGCGATGGCGAAGATCGGCGACGACTCGTCCATCGCCCAGCCGGTCGCCGGGTCGGCCGGGTCTCTGCGCTCGGTCATCGTCGTCGTCCGATCAGGCCCGGGCGCGGGCGATCAGGTCGTCGCGCGGGTTCTCGGCCGGCAGCGCGGCGGCCAGCGCCTCGACGGCCTCGCGGGCCTTGTCGTTCAGGTGCGCGGGCACGGCCACCTGCACCGTGGCGAGCAGGTCGCCGGTGCCGTTCTTGGTCGCGACACCGCGCCCCTTGACCCGCAGCACGCGGCCGCTCGGAGTGCCCGCCGCGACGCGCAGACGCACCGGGTCGCCGCCGAGGGTCGGCACCTCGATGGTCGCGCCGAGCGCCGCCTCGGCGAACGTCACGGGCACGTCGACACGGAGGTTCTGGCCGTCGAGCTCGAAGACGGGGTGCTTCCGCACCGCGATCGTCAGCACGAGGTCGCCGGCCTCGCCGCCGTCGGGGCTGGGCTCGCCGCGACCGCGGAGGCGGATCTTCTGGCCGTCGTGCACGCCCGCGGGGATCTTGACCTTCATCGGCTTGCCGTTGGAGGCCTGCAGCGAGATGGTCTCGCCCACGATGGCGGTCTGGAAGTCGAGCGTGGTCGTGGCCGTCATGTCGCGGCCCTTCTGCGGCCCGCCGAACCCGCGGTAGCCGCCGCTGGTCTGACCGAAGCCGCCCCCGCCGCCGCCGAACATGCCGCTGAAGATGTCGTCGAAGCCGCCGCCACCGCCGCCGGGCTGCCGGTACTGCGTGCGCTGGCCGCCGCCGCCCTGCCCGAACATGCCGCCGAAGACGTCCTCGAAGCCGCCGCCTCGGGCGCCGGGGCCGCCGCTGCCGGCCGAGAAGCGGGCACCGCCGCCCATGGCGCGCACCTGGTCGTACTCTTTGCGCTGCTCGGGGTCGGCGAGCACCGAGTGCGCCTCGCTGACCTCTTTGAACTTCGCCTCGCTGGCCGCGTCGCCCGGGTTGGAGTCGGGGTGGTACTTGCGAGCGAGCTTGCGGTACACCTTCTTCAACTCGGCGGGGGTGACGTCTTTGGAGACACCGAGGACGGCGTAGAAGTCTTTGTCGAACCAGTCCTGACTCGCCATGCGGCACCTCCTTCCATGGATCTTGGCCGCCCGCGAGGGGCTGCCGGAGAGAATGTGGGAGGCGGTGGGCGCCTTCTCGAGGCGCCCACCGCCGGTCGCGACTCGCGTCGCGGTGTGGTTCTACTGCGGTGCGTGCACCGCGACCTTGGCGGCCCGGATGACCCGGTCGCCGATCTTGTAGCCGGGCTCGATCACGTCGGCGACCGTGTTGACGGTCACGTCGGGGCTCGGCAGCTGCACGAGGGCGTCGTGCATGGTCGGGTCGAAGACGTCGCCCTTCGCGCCGATCTGCACGAGCCCGAACTTGTCGAGACCCCCGCGGATCTTCTGCGCGATGACGGTCATCGGACCCTCGGCGAGGTCGCCGTGCTGCTCGGCGCGGACGAGGTCGTCGAGCGCGGGCAGCAGCGACCGGACGACCTCGGCGACGACGGCCTCGCGGTTCGCCTCGCGATCGCGCTCGACGCGACGGCGGAAGTTCACCAGCTCGGCCTGCGCACGGAGCATGTCCTGGCGCATGTCGGCGACGAGATCGCGGCTCGCCTCGTCGAGGATCGCCTCGTCTTCGGCGCTCATCGCAGCCGCGGCCTCGGCCGCCCCCTCGGGCGCCTCGGCGTCGCTCGGCACCTCGACGTCGGGCGCCTCGACGGTCGGGAGGTCGTCGACCCCGTCGACCGCTGCGGTGCCGCCGTCTTCGGACGGGACGTCGGCGCTCGCCTCGGGCCGGACCTCGCCGGTCTCGGGGTCGAGTCGCCGCTTGTCTCGGACGACCGGCTCGGACTGCTCGTCGTCGGCGGGACGGTTCTGCTCGTCAGTCATGCGGGCCTCTACTTCTTGTCGTTGTCGTCGTCGTCCACGACCTCGGCGTCGACGATGTCCTCGTCGTCGGCCGGGGTCTGACCGTCGCCCTCGGAGCCCTCGGGCCCGGCGGCACCCGCGGCACCGGCCTGGTCGGCCTGGCCCTGCGAGTAGATGGCCTGGCCGAGCTTCGACTGGCTCTCGTTGAGCTTGTCGAAGGCGGGCTTGACGGCGGACTCGTCGTCGCCGGCGAGGGCCGACTTCAGCGCGTCGACGTCGGCCTGGACCTCGGACTTGACGTCGGCGGGGAGCTTGTCGTCGTTGTCCTTGATCAGCTTCTCGATCGAGTAGACGAGCTGCTCGGCGTTGTTGCGGGTCTCGTTGGCCTCGCGACGCGCCTTGTCTTCGGCGGCGTGCTCCTCCGCCTCGCGGACCATGCGCTCGATGTCGTCCTTCGAGAGCGACGAGCCGCCGGAGATGACCATCGACTGCTCGGTGCCGGTGCCCTTGTCTTTCGCGGACACGTGCACGATGCCGTTGGCGTCGATGTCGAAGGTGACCTCGATCTGCGGCACGCCACGCGGGGCGGGGGCGATGCCGGTCAGCTCGAAGGTGCCGAGGTTCTTGTTGTCGCGGGTGAACTCGCGCTCGCCCTGGAAGACCTGGATGGCGACGGACGGCTGGTTGTCGTCGGCCGTCGTGAAGGTCTCGCTGCGCTTGGTCGGGATGGCCGTGTTGCGCTCGATGAGCTTGGTCATCGCGCCGCCCTTGGTCTCGATGCCGAGGCTCAGCGGGGTGACGTCGATCAGCAGGACGTCCTTGCGCTCGCCCTTCAGCACGCCGGCCTGCAGGGCGGCGCCCACGGCCACGACCTCGTCGGGGTTCACGCCCTTGTTGGGCTCGCGGCCGCCGGTCAGCTGCTTGACGACATCGGTGACGGCCGGCATGCGGGTCGAACCGCCGACGAGGACGACGTGCGAGATGTCGCCGACCTTGACACCGGCCTCCTTGATGACGTCGTTGAAGGGCTTCTTGGTGCGGTCGAGGAGGTCGCTCGTCCACTGCTCGAACTGCGAGCGCGAGATGGTCTCGTCGAGGTTGAGCGGGCCGTCGGCCGTCAGCGTGAGGTAGGGCAGCTGGATGCTGGTCGAGGTGCTCGACGACAGCTCCTTCTTGGCCTGCTCGGCGGCCTCCTTGAGGCGCTGCTTCGCGATCTTGTCGGTCGACAGGTCGACGCCGTTGTTGTCCTTGAACTTCTTGATCAGGTGCTCGACGATGCGGTTGTCCCAGTCGTCGCCGCCGAGGCGGTTGTCACCCGAGGTGCTGCGCACCTGGATGGTGGAGAAGTCGTCGTCTTTGCCCACTTCGAGCAGCGATACGTCGAAGGTTCCGCCACCGAGGTCGAAGACGAGGATGAGCTCGTCCTCCTTGCCCTTGTCGAGGCCGTAGGCCAGGGCCGCGGCGGTGGGCTCGTTGATGATGCGGAGCACGTTGAGACCCGCGATCTCGCCGGCCTCCTTCGTGGCCTGACGCTCGGAGTCGTTGAAGTACGCGGGCACGGTCACGACCGCGTCGGTGACCTCTTCGCCGAGGTACTGCTCGGCGTCGCGCTTCAGCTTCGCGAGGATGCGCGCGCTGATCTCCTGGGGGGTGTACTTCTTGTCGTCGATCTCGACCTTCCAGTCGGTGCCGACGTGACGCTTGACCGACGCGATGGTGCGGTCGACGTTGGTGACGGCCTGGCGCTTGGCGGTCTCGCCGACCAGCACCTCGCCGTCCTTCGTGAACGCGACGACCGAGGGGGTCGTGCGCAGACCCTCGGCGTTCGCGATGACGGTGGGCTCGCCGCCCTCGAGGACGCTGACGACCGAGTTGGTGGTTCCGAGGTCGATTCCTACTGCACGTGCCATGTGCTGTTCTCCTTCGTGGTGCGCTGTTGCGGAAACTTGTGGGGCCGGCCTTGAGTCGGCCAGGCTCAACTTTACTCGCGCCCTCGCCGAGGTCAAGCTGTGAAGCTGAAAGTTGAGCCAGAAACACTCAAGTCTCGAACGGGGGTCGCCCCCGCAGGAGGCGCGGTGCCGGCAGGACACCCCCGCCGACTAGGTTGACCCCCATGACCGCAGCGCAGACGCTCGCCGACACCGCACCGATCCCCCGTGGCCGGGTGATCTCGTGGGCGCTCTGGGACTGGGGCTCGGCCGCGTTCAACGCCGTCGTCACCTCGTTCGTCTTCAGCACCTATCTGGCGAGCGGCGCGTTCGTCGACCCCGCGATCGTCGCGGCGGCGGGGGATGACACCCGCAACGCGGCCCTCGTGCTCGCCAAGGCCGAGAACGCGACGGTCATCTCGACCGCGCTGACGATCGCCGGCATCCTGATCGCGCTGCTCGCACCCGTGCTCGGTCAGCGGAGCGACGGCTCCGGTCGACGCAAGCTGTGGCTCGCGGTCAACACCGGCCTCGTCGTGGCGGCGATGGCCGCGATGGTCCTCGTCGCCCCGGTGCCGGGCTACCTCGTGTTCGGCGCGGCCCTGCTCGCCGTCGGCAACATCTTCTTCGAGTTCGCCAGCGTCAACTACAACGCGATGCTCGTGCAGGTCTCGACGCCCAAGACGATCGGCAAGGTGTCGGGATTCGGCTGGGGCCTCGGCTACGTCGGCGGCATCGTGCTGCTGCTGGTGCTGCTCGTCGCGTTCCTGCAGAGCTTCGGCGTCGACGGCCGCGGCGGCCTCCTCGCCGTGCCGACCGGGACGGAAGGAGGCGCGTGGGACGTCCGCTGGGCCGTCCTCGTCTCCGCCGCGTGGTTCGCCGTGTTCGCGGTGCCGGTGCTGCTCGCGGTGCCCGAACCGCCCGCCACCGCGGCACGCGCGCGGGTGGGGCTGTGGGGTTCGTACCGCCTCCTCGGCTCCACGATCGCGAAGCTCTGGCGGACCAACCGCCAGGTGCTGCTGTTCCTGCTGGCCAGCGCGGTGTTCCGCGACGGCCTCGCGGCGGTGTTCACCTTCGGCGCGATCATCGCGGCGCAGGTGTTCGGCTTCACCCCGAGCATGGTCATCTACTTCGCGGTCGGGGCGAACCTCGTGGCCGGCATCGGCACGTTCGTCGGCGGCTGGCTCGACGATCGGCTCGGGGCGAAGACGATCATCGTCGGGTCGCTCGTCGGTCTCGTGATCGCCGCCTTCGCCGTGCTCGCCATCGGGACGGCGACGGATCTCTTCTGGGTCTTCGGCCTGGCGCTCGCCCTCTTCGTCGGGCCAATCCAGTCGGCGAGCCGGTCGTTCCTCGCCCGCGTCACGCCGCCGGGGCGCGAGGGCGAGATCTTCGGCCTCTACGCCACGACGGGGCGCGCGGTGAGCTTCCTGGCCCCGGGGCTCTTCACGCTGTTCGTCTCGGCGACGGGCGACACGCGCTACGGCATCGTCGGCATCGCCCTCGTACTGCTCGCCGGGCTCCTGCTGATGCTTCCGGTGAAGGGCGTCCAGCGGTCCATCGACTGACTCCCACGGTCTCGATGAGGGCGATTCGAATGTAATATACGAGTCGGCCGCCCCGATCGGTCTTCCCTGCACCTCATCCGAGAGAAGACATGAAGAAGAAGATCACCACCGGGCTGGCCATGGCCGGTCTCGCCGCACTCACCCTGGGGACGGCCTCACCCGTCGCCGCAGAACCGGGCTCCGGGGCCCCCGTCGCGAACGAGACCACGGCCGCGGCGTCACCGTCCTCGACATCCACCTCGGCGACCGCCGCCGCAGCACCTCGCATCGCCTCCATCGAGCCGTCCGACCGCGACGAGCTGTCGGTCATGGGCATGGCCCCGGGCGCCCGCGTCGTGGGCATCCGCGTCGAGGGCGGACCGAGCGAAGGCGCCGGTGTCGTCGACGGCCGCTTCGCCGCCCTCATCGACATCGCCCACCTCGGCAAGAACGCCACGCTGATCTCGTACACCCCGCAGGGCGTGGTCGAGGTCGACTTCGTCCTCGAGCCCCAGTACGCCGAGGGCGAGAACGAGGCGCCCGGCACGCCCGTCATCCACGCCGTCAGCCAGTACGACGACGACAGCTTCGTCATCGAGGGCACCGTGGCGCACCAGCCCGATCTGTTCTCGAAGACCGAGGTGTGGGCCAACCGATCCGGGATGTCATGGGACTTCCCGTCCGAGAACGGGTCGTTCTCGCTCACCGTGCCCGCCTCGCGCGCCGGCGAGATCATCGACGTGACCGCCTACTACCGGGGCCACGCGAGTGAAACTGCCCAGGTCGAGCTCGTCGAGACCGAGCGCAACACCGCCTCCGAGGTCCACCCGCTCGAGGTCGAGTCGCCTACGGCGGGCGACGTGCTGGCGGCCCCCGAGGCGACGTTCACGGGGTCCGGGATCCCGAACTCGCAGATCGTCGTGAGCCGCGACGAGAAGACGAACCGCGCCTCCTCGACCCTGTGCGAGACCCGCGTGACCTCGCTCGGCGACTGGAGCTGCACCTCGCCGGCGCTTCCCGCCGGGAGCTACGACACCGTCGTGACCGAGACGCCCACCTGGACCACCGCGCCGAAGCAGACCGCGGGCACCGCGTTCTCCGTCGCCGACACCACGCCCGATCCCGGCGCGTCGAACACCGGCGGCCCCGCGACCCCGATCCTGTCGTCGGTGACGGAAGAGGCCGACGGCAGCCTGATCGTCCGTGCCATCGTCAACGGCGCGGGCCAGGCCCGCATCGAGGTCGGCGACCACAGCGAGACCCTGCCCCGCGGGCAGCACGGTCGATTCCCGTTCACGCTCGACGGATCGATGCTCGGCCAGACCGCGACGATCACGGGTGTGTCCCCTGAGGGCGATGGCGACTCCATCGAGATCGATCTGACCCCGACCGAGGCCCCGGCGGGCTCGCCGCTGGCAGCCCCGCAGGCGCACGGCGTGACGAAGTCCGAGGGCGAGCCGTTCTACGTCCAGGGCACGACCTCGTACTTCGACGACGAGTACTCCGTCCCGTCGGTGATCGCGCAGGTCGACGGCGAGTTCATCGGTGCGACGGGGGCCACCTGGAACGGCGCGTTCTTCATCGCCATCCCGGCCGAGTACGCCGGTCAGGACATCGACCTCATCACGGTCCGGAACGCCGAACTCTCCGAGGCGACCACGATCACGGTCGAGCCGACCGAGGGCAACACGGCCTCCGAGGCGTTCCCGCTCGAGGTGACCTCGCCCGCCGAGGGTGAGAGCGTCACCCCCGACCTGACCTCCCTGGTCGGCGAGGGCATCCCCGGCGCGCGGATCTCGATCGAGTCGTCGGCCACCGAAGGCGACGCGCCGCTCATCACGAGTGTGCTCGGCGACGGCAGCTGGAGCGTGCCCGTCACTGCTCCCCTGCTGGCCGGCGACCACGAGATGACCGTCACCGAGACGCCGTACTGGCCGGGCGTGGCCTCGGTCACCTCGGCCCGCTCGTTCACCGTCTCCGACGGCTCCGACGGCTCCGAAGACGGCGACGACTCCGAAGGCGGCGAGTCCGACGAGCGAGCGATCACCGTCACCACACCGGTCGACGGCAGCACCTTCGCCGCCGGCAGCGTCGTGACCTACACCGGCACGGCCACCCCTGAGGCCACCGTCTCGGTCCGTCTCGGCTACGGCTTGGCGCCCCTGGTCGCCGAAGCGGACGAGAACGGGAACTGGACCGTGTCCCGCTGGCTCGGCAACGCGCCCTACACCGCGACCATCACCCAGTCGAAAGACGGCAAGCAGATCGGTGAGCGTCACACCGGCCCGACCATCACCCCCGCCGCGACGACCGCACCGATCGTCGTCACCGCACCCACTGACGGCGGCACCTTCGCCGCCGGCAGCGTCGTGACCTACACCGGCACCGCCACCGCCGAGGCCACCGTCTCGGTCCGCCTCGGGTACGGCCTGGCGCCCCTGGTCGCCGACGCCGACGAGAACGGCGACTGGACAGTGTCGCGCTGGCTCGGCAACGCGCCCTACACCGCGACCATCACGCAGTCCAAGGACGGCAAGCAGATCGGCGGGTCGCACACCGGCCCGACGATCACGCCTGCCGCCACGACCGCACCCGTCGTCGTCACCGCACCCGTCGACGGCAGCACGTTCGCCGCGGGCAGCGCCGTGACGTTCACCGGCACCGCCACCCCGGGCGCCGACATCGCCGTGCACCTCGGCTACGGACTCGCACCCGTCACCGGGACCGCGAACGCCTCCGGCGACTGGAGCGTCTCGCGCTGGCTCGGCAACGCGCCCTACACCGCCAAGGTGATCCAGTCCAAGAACGGCACCCCGCTCACCGCCACCCACACCGGGCCCACCATCACCCCCGCCCGCTAAGACACGGCGGCGAACCGCCGAAAGGCGGCAGTCGCCTCGACGACACGACGAAGCCCCTGGAACGAGCCCACGCTCGCTCCGGGGGCTTCGTCGACTCGGGCGTCACGGGCTCACAGGATGTCGCCCACGGGGCTGCACATGCCTCCGGTGAAGGGAATCCCCGAATCCATCGACGGATCCATCGCGCCAGGACACGCGCCAGGACACGCGCCATTCGAATGTAATATACGAGACAGCCGTCCCGATCGGTCTTCACCGTCCCCATCCGAAAGCAGACATGAGCACGATCAGATCGGGCCTCACCGCCCTCAGCCTCGCAGCCCTCGCTGCGGGCACCCTCTCCCCCACCGCCGCTCTCGCGGCACCCTCGTCGACACCCGGGGCGGGCTCCTCCGCCGTGAGCAACCCGGCTGCCGACGCGTCGACATCAGCCACGAGCACCGTCGCCCCTCAGGTCCGCAGGATCGAGGCCTACGGCACCGATCACTTCACCCTTAACGGATCAGCCCCCGGGGCGCAGATGATCAACATCGCCATCCCGGGCGGGCTGGGCGACGTCCCCATCGTCCGGCAGGGCCGCTTCACGTCGATCCTGCCGAACGAGAGCCTCGGCAAGACCGCCGTCATCACGGCCCTGGGCTCGGACGGCCGATGGTCCGCCCCCGTCGAGGTCGTCCTCGAGCCGTTCCTCGCCGACGGCGAGGCCGACGCCCCCGGCACCCCCGTGGTGCACGCGGTGTCCCGTTACGACGGTGACGACCACATCGTGGTGGAGGGCACCGTCACGTCCGATCCCCTCATGTTCGAGCGACCCGTGGTCGTGGCTCCGAGCCTCGGCCTCGTCTACGACGCCGCCGACGCCAACGGCGCGTTCGCGCTCCGCGTGCCCGCCGCGCACGCCGGTGAGACGCTCGAGATCCGTGCCACGCGCTCCGGCCTGGAGAGCGACGCCGTCGCCGTCGAGCTCGTCGAGACCGAGAGCAACACCGCCTCCGAGGTCCACCCGCTCGAGGTCGCATCGCCCACGGCGGGCGACGTGCTCGCGACCCCCGAGGCGACCTTCGCCGGGTCCGGCATCCCGAACTCGCAGATCGTCGTTACCCGCGACGAGAAGACGAACCGCGCCTCCTCGACGCTGTGCGAGACCCGCGTCTCGTCGCTGGGCGACTGGAGCTGCACCTCGCCGGCTCTCCCCGCCGGGAGCCACGACACCGTCATCACCGAGACACCGACCTGGGCCTCCGCCGCCAAGCAGGAGACGCGGACAGCCTTCAGTATCGTCGACGACGCCGATGACGACGCCGCCGCCGGCTGGACGCCGAGTCAGCCGATGCTGTCGTCGGTCACCGAGAACGCGTCGGGGAAGATCGTCGTCCGGGTCATCGCCAACCGCGCGACCACGGCCGAGATCGTCGTCGGAGACCACGAGGAGACCGTGCGCGGCGGCAACGGACGCTTCACCTTCGTGCTCGACGGCTCGCTCGCCGGTGCGACCGCCACCGTCACCGGCATCCTGGGCGAGAACCGGGGCCGATCCCTCGAGATCCCCCTCACGCCGGTCGCCGCCCCCGAGCCATCTCCTCTCGCGGCACCTCGGATCCACGGGATCGTGGGCGATGCCGAGAACGGCTTCTATCTCGCGGGGACGACGTCGTACTTCGCCACCGAGTTCGACGTGCCGGGCGTGATCGTCCAGCACGAGGGGCGCTTCATCGGCGGCGCCGACACCACCTGGAACGGTGCGTTCATGATCTCCGTCGATGCCGAGTACGCGGGTGAGGAGCTCGACGTCATCACCGTCCGGGATCTGGCCATGTCGGACCGCACCACCGTCGTGGTCGAGCCCACAGAGGGATTCGACGCCTCCGAGATCTTCCCGATCGACGTCACCTCGCCCGCCGAGGGCGAGACCATCCCCGCCGACACCGAGGTCTTCACCGGTACCGGGATCCCTGGATCGACCGTAGCCATCAGCAGCACGACGGAGGGCTCCGCGACCCTCGTCGTCGAACTCGGCAAGGCCGACGTGTTCGCCGACGGCAGCTGGAGCGTCGAACTCGACGCACCGCTGTCCGCCGGCGACCACGAGATGACGGTCACGGAGACGCCGTACTGGACGGACGCCGGCCTGGCCGTGTCGACCCGGTCGTTCACCGTCGCCGACGGCTCCGAAGGCGGCGAGGACGGCGAGGTCGCCGAGAAGCCCATCACGGTCACCACACCCACCGACGGCAGCACCTTCGCCGCGGGCAGCATCGTGACCTTCGCCGGCACCGCCACCCCGGGTGCCGATATCGCCGTGCGTCTCGGCTACGGCCTCGCGCCCGTCACGGGGACCGCGAACGCGTCCGGCGACTGGACCGTCTCGCGCTGGCTCGGCAACGCGCCGTACACCGCGACCATCACCCAGTCGAAGGACGGCCAGCAGATCGGTGAGCGTCACACCGGCCCGACGATCACCCCGGCCGCGACGACCGCACCCATCGTCGTCACCGCGCCGGCCGATGGCAGCACCTTCGCCGCCGGCAGCGTCGTCACCTACACCGGCACCGCCACCCCTGAGGCCACCGTCTCGGTCCGCCTCGGCTACGGCCTCGCACCCCTGGTCGCCGAAGCCGACGAGAACGGGAACTGGACCGTGTCCCGCTGGCTCGGCAACGCGCCCTACACCGCGACCATCACCCAGTCGAAGGACGGCAAGCAGATCGGTGGCGCGCACACGGGCCCGACCATTACTCCTGCCGCCACGACCGCACCCGTCGTCGTGACCGCGCCCACCGATCGCAGCACCTTCGCCGCGGGCAGCGTCGTCACGTTCACGGGCACCGCCACCCCGGGTGCCGACATCGCCGTGCACCTCGGCTACGGCCTCGCACCCGTCACCGGGACCGCGAACGCCTCCGGCGACTGGAGCGTCTCGCGCTGGCTCGGCAACGCGCCCTACACCGCCAAGGTGATCCAGTCGAAGAACGGCACCCCGCTGACCGCCACCCACACCGGGCCCACCATCACACCGGCCCGCTAAGACACCGGTCTGACCCGCCGAAGGGCGGGAGTCGCCTCGACGACACGATGAAGCCCCGGGGCGAGCAAGCTGCTCGCCCCGGGGCTTCATCGTGCGCGGGGTGCGGACGACGGCGCCGGCACCCGATCAGGGCGCGGCGTCGGGCAGCGCCTCGTCGGACCGCAGGGCCTCACGCACGGTCTCGAGACCCGCCGGGTCGATCGCGAGGTACGACTGCCCGTCCGCCGACGTGCCCCCACCGGCGACCGGCAGGGTGACCGCGTGCAGGCTCGACGGCGTCAGCCCGCGCGAGCTCCAGCCGAGCTCGAGGAGGCGCGCCGGGGTCAACGACGCATCGACCGCCAGGTGGTCGGCCGTGACGCCGACGAACTCCGACACCCGGGCGGGGTCGGTCAGCGTGCCGCGGCTGACGACCCCCTGGGCCAGACCCGTCAGGAACGCCTGCTGGTTGCGGACCCGCTGGTGATCGGCGTCGGCGAACGAGTAGCGCTCGCGCACGAAGGCGAGGGCCGCGTCGCCGTCGAGGCGGTTCAGCCCCTGACGGAACTCGTGCGGACCCGCGGTGAAGGGCTGCTCGGAGTCGACGACGACCCCGCCCAGGGCGTCGGTCATGGCGCGGAAGCCCTCGAAGTCGATCTCGGCGACGTGGTCGACCCGCACCTCCAGCAGCTGCTCGACGGTCTGGACGGTGAGCGGCACGCCTCCCCAGCTGTAGGCGGCGTTGATCTTCGCCTCGCCGTGACCGGGCACCTCGACCCATGAGTCGCGCATGATCGAGAGCACCTCGACGGACGAGCGGTCGGCCGGCAGCCGGACGAGCATGATCGTGTCGGAACGCCCGCTCTCGCCCTCGACCCGGGTGTCGGACCCGAGCAGGAGGACGTCGACCGCCCCGTCGTCGTCGGCGGCCGGGCGCCCCTCGTACTCGGGGAGGGCGCCGGCGATCGTCGTCGAGCGGTCGTCGAACGACGCCCCCAGACGGACCAGGTAGCCGGCGCCGACCACCGCGGCCAGCACGGGCACTCCGACGAGGACGGCGAGCGTGACGACGACCACGACCAGCCGCCGCCTCCGACGCCGCTCGGCCTGTCGGCGTGCGCCCCGCGACGGTGCGGGGTCGAGACCGAGCTCGGCGAGACCGTCGACGCCGTCGCGGCCCTCGTCGACGCCCGAGCGGGGCGCTCCGCCCGACGCGCTCATCGCACACCTCCGGCGGTCTCGGCCGCGTAGGCCTCGCCCAGCGTCGACGCCACGAACTCGGGGAACGACTGGACCTCGGGGTCGAACAGCTCCCCGTTGACGATCGCGGTGGGCGTCGACGTGATCGCCTCGACCGAGTCGTAGGGCAGGGGGCCGGCGAGCGCGCGGCTCGTGGCCGCGGTCACCCAGCCCGCGAAGCGCTGGTCGGCGACGCACTCGGCGACGGCCGAGGGATCGTCGAAGGGATGGGCCTCGTCGACGATCCGAGCCAGACCCTCGATCGCGTGCCCCCGGCTGCCCGGGTCGGGCTGAGCGGCGAAGAGGGCCTGGTTGACCGCCCAGAACCCGTCGGGCTCGAGGTCGGCGACGCAGGCGGCCGAGGCGGCGGCCCGGGTGGCGTACCGCGAGCCCAGCGACGACCGGTCCGTGACGGACAGCGGGTGGATCTGCACGGTCGCCGCGCCGGACTCGACGAGACCCGTGAGGTAGTCGGCGTTGTCGAGCTCGAACTGCGCGCACCCCGGGCAGTGGTAGTCGACGTAGACCGCGATGTCCGCCACGTCGGAGGCCCCGGGGGTCGGCGACGCGTCGGGTTCGGCGTCGACGGCCCGGGCGGGCGATCGCTCGGCGACGAGACCGGTGCCGATGCGGACGCCGTCCGCGGCGGTGTTGGCGGGGCCCGATCCCGTCGGCGACGAGGCCGACGCCACGAGCACCGCGGCCACCGTGGTCACCAGCGCGAGCGCGACCACGGCCGATCCGCCCTTCACCAGCGCGACCGTCGCGCGCTCCCGACGACGGGCTCGCCGTCGGCCCTCCTCCGCCTTGATGCGAGCCGCGGCCCGCGCATCGCTGCGCGCATCGGGCCGCCCGTCCGTCTGCGCCCCGTGGTCGTGTCGGGTGCCGTCGTCGTCGAGCATCCGCCCTCCTTCATCCTAGATAATTCCTCACATCATATTTCACAGGGGCGGTGCTGGCAATACGTCGGAACGAGCCTCCACCGCAAAGACGACGACAACGTCGGGGGCCAGCCCTAGGCTGACGCCGTGACTGCCTTCGACGACGACTACGACATCCGCACCTTCCCGGCCGCCCTGGCCCCCGAGTCCACCGACGACGAGCCGCGGGCCGATGCCGAGACGGCCGGCTGGGTCCGTGCCGAGGCGCTCGGATTCCATGAGGCGGCCCCCGACGAGAACGCCGTCGGCCGCACGGCCCGCCGACTCGCGGCCGACGGCCGCACCGAGACGGGCGTCTACCCGCGCGAGCCCCGCGACGGCTCCCTCGACGCCGAGGGCCAGCCCGTCGCGACGTTCGAGTCGTTCGTCAAGTCACTCAACGTCGGCGGCGGCCGCCTGCTCGACGCCCACCTCATCTCGGGTGTCACCGTGCAGCCGACCCACCGTCGCCGCGGGCTCCTCCGCCGTCTGATGACCGACGACCTCGCGCGCGCCAAGGGCGCCGGTCTCGCGGTCGCCGCGCTGACCGCGAGCGAGGGCTCCATCTACCGGCGCTTCGGGTTCGGGGTGGGGGTGCGCGAACGCACGATCGAGGTCGACCCGCGCCGCGCCTCCGGCCTGCTCGGCGACCCCGAGGGCAGCACCGAGCTCGTCTCGCGCGACGCCCTCGTCGACCTCGCGCCGGCGGTCTTCGCCCGGTACCACGCCCGCACCCCGGGCTCGATCGACCGACATGAGGGCGCGTGGAACCGCCTGCTCGGGCGCGAGCGCCCCGACGGCACCCCCGACCCCGCGGTGCGCGGCGCGGTGCACCGCGACTCGTCCGGGGTGGTCGACGGCTACGTCGCGTACCGCCTCGAGGGCGCCGACGGGGCGCGCACCCTCGTCGTGCTCGATCTCGTCTCGGCCACCGACGACGCCTACCTCGGCCTCTGGCAGCTGCTGCTCTCCGTCGACCTCGTCGCGACCGTGCAGTACGCCGGTGCGCAGCAGAGCGACCCGCTCGGGCACGCCCTCGTCGACGGGCGGGCCGTGCGGGTCACCCACGACGAGGACCACATCTGGTTCCGGGTGCTCGACACCGTGGCGGCCCTGCAGGCGCGCCCCTGGGCGGCCGACGGGGTCGTGACGATCGCCGTGGGCGACTCGCTCGGGCACGCCGCCGGCACGTTCCGCGTCACGAGCGAGGGCGGCAGCGCGACCGTCAAGCGGGCCGCGGTGCGCCGGGCCGACATCGAGCTCGACGTGGCGACCCTCGGCTCGCTCTGGCTCGGCGGCGTCGACCCCGTGACCCTCGCCGCGGCGGGGCTCGTGCGTGAACGCCGCAAGGGCGCGGTGCAGACCGTGCGGGCGATGATCGCCGCCGATCGACCGCTGCACAGCATCACCCACTTCTGATCCCGGCTTCCGATCCGGCGTCGAGGGGTCACGACGCGCCGCCGAGCCCCGAGGCGGGCGGCATGTCGTGACCCGTCGAGGCGGAGATGCAGGAGGCGCGGGTCGGGTGACCCGCGCCTCCTGCGCCCTGGGATGGGGCACGGCGCCGCCGCGGCACGCGACGACGCCGTGGTCTCACACGGCCGAGCTGCGCTCGAGGCCGTTGGCCTGCGCCACGCCGCCGTACCAGCGCGCGCTGGGCTTGGGGGTGCGCTCGAAGGTGTCGCGGTCCCAGCCGATCAACCCGAAGGTGGGGCGGAACCCGCTGGCCCACTCGTAGTTGTCGAGGGCGCTCCAGTGCTGGTAGCCGAGCACCTCGATGCCCTCGTCGATGGTGTCGTGGATGTGCTCGAGGGCGCCCTGCGTGTAGGCGATGCGGCGGCTGTCGTCGGCGGTCGCGATGCCGTTCTCGGTGACCATGACCGGCACGTGGCCGGACAGCTCCCACG
Source organism: Frigoribacterium sp. CFBP9029 (assembly GCF_034045305.1). NCBI lineage: Bacteria > Bacillati > Actinomycetota > Actinomycetes > Micrococcales > Microbacteriaceae > Frigoribacterium > Frigoribacterium sp. CFBP9029. Next base: position 69,888 of record NZ_JAXCWB010000008.1, on the reverse strand, counting down.
CGCTGCGGATGCCCTCGGCGGCGGCCGGCGGGTGGAACTCCCAGCCGGTGAGCGTCGTCTCGAGCCCCTCGGCGACCGGTCGCGGCCCCTCCGGTCCGACGAAGGTCTGCGTGTAGGCCTGCACCCCGACGAAGTCGTCGCCGGCCGCCATCTCGCTGTACCAGTCGTCGCGGATGTAGCCGTACTCGCGGGTCTTCTCGGCGGCGCCCGGCTCGTCGACGGCCTTGAACGCCTGGGTCGCGACCGTCCAGCCCGACTTGAGCCCGGCGATCTGCGACAGCACCTCGCGCGAGCGCTTGTGCGAGGCGAGCAGCGCGTCGGCCACTTCGAGGTCGGGGTTCGGCAGACCGTACGCGACCAGGTTCGAGGCATCCTCTCCGCCGGCGAGCATCGCGGCGATGTTCGGCTCGTTGATCGTGCAGACGTAGCGGACGCCCTCGCTCACCACCGGCAGGGCGAGCTCGGTGTAGCGGGCGAAGAGGTCGGCGGCGTCGGGTGCGCGCCAGAAGCCGTCGCGCTCGAACCAGCGCGGCACCGTGAAGTGCATCAGCGTGACGATCGGCTCGATGCCGAACTCGTGGCAGGTCTCGACCATGCGGCGGTAGTGCGCGATCTGCGCCTTGCTGACGACGCCGCGCTCGGGCTCGATGCGGGCCCATTCGATGCTGAACCGGTAGCTGTTCAGCCCCAGCTCGGCGAGCAGGCGGATGTCGTCGCGGAACCGGTTGTAGCTGTCGGCCGCGTCGCCGCTCGGTTCGACGATGGTCGTGCCGGGCGTGTGCTCGTGCACCCACCAGTTGGAGTTGACGTTGTTGCCCTCGATCTGGTGGGCCGCCGTCGCGGCGCCCCAGAGGAAGTTCTCGGGGAAGGTGAGCACGGAGTGCTCCTTTCGGTGATCGTGGAGGAGGAGCGGGTCAGGAGGCGCGGGTCGGCGCCGGCACGGAGCCCCAGAAGTCGGCGAGCAGCGCCACGGTCGCCTCGGGCTGCTCGATCTGCGGCGAGTGCCATGCGCCGGCGACGATCTCGTAGCGGGCGCCGAGCCGGGAGGCCATGTCGCGTTGCCACGGGATCGGCCACGCGGCGTCCCATTCGCCGTGCGCGACGAGCACGGGCACGCCGGTGGCGGCGAGAGCCTCGGTGGTGTCCTCCGGCAGCTCGAGGATCCGCGCACCGCCGATCAGGCTGTGCGGGCTCGTGCGCCGCATGCGCATCCGCACGAACGCCAGCTCGGGGTCGAGGGCGGCGAGCTCGGCGTCGTCGAGGCCGAGCGTGATCGGGTTCGTCGAGTCGAACAGCGCGGCGCCGCCCTTCTCCGCGACCAGGTGGCGTTCGAGGTATTTGCGATCGGGCCAGCCGTGCGGGCCCGAGCAGAGCATCGTGTACGACGAGAACAGCTCGGGCGCCTGCAGCACGGCCGCGCGGCCGATCACTCCGCCGAGGCTGTGGCCGAGCAGGTGCACGGGGCGACCGTCTGCGAGCAGCGGGGCGATGCGCACGATGTCGCGCGCCTCCTCGTCCAGGGTGTGATCGTCGAGCGAAGGAGGCGCGACCGAGTCGGCCTGACCGCGTCGCGAGACCACGATCACCTCGAACCCGGCGTCGCGCAGCAGCGGCATCGTGACGCGGAAGTCCTCTTTCGAGCCGGTGTACCCGGGGACGACGAGCACGGTGCCGCGGGCCGGGGCCTCGGGCACGACGCGGTAGGCGCTCAGCCGGCCGACGGGCAGGTCGATCGCCACCGTGTCGACGCCCTCGGCGACCGGCAGATCGCCGAACACGGGATGCGGCGCGAAGTCGTGCAGAGTCATCGGAGCTCGCCCCGTGCGAGGGAGCGCCGCGGGTTCGGCACCGCGTCGAGCAGCTTGATCGTGTACGGATCGGTCGGCCGCTGCAGCACCTCGGCCGTGCCGCCCCGTTCGACCACGGCGCCCTGGTTGAGCACCATGATGTCGTCGGTGATCAGCCGCGCGCTGAGCAGGTCGTGGGTGATGTAGAGCAGCGAGACGCCCCACTGCTCGCGGAGGTCCTCGAGCAGGGCGAGCACGCCGGCCCGCAGCGACACGTCGAGCATCGAGACCGGCTCGTCGGCGATGATCACCTGCGGGTCGCTGGCGAGCGCCCGGGCGATGACGACGCGCTGCCGCTGACCGCCCGACAGCTGGTGCGGCAGCTTCGCGGCGAACTGCTCGACCGGGGTCAGACCGACCGTCTCGAGCAGTTCGAGCACCCGGCGCCGCGCCTCCTGACCGGTGAGGCCCGTGAAGTTCACGACCGGGCGGGTGAGCGTGTACTCGACCGTGTGCAGCGGGTTCAGCGCCGCGTACGGGTCCTGGAAGACCATCTGCACGTCGCTGCGGAAGCTCCGCAGCGCACGGCCTCGCAGCTTCGTCACGTCGGTGTCGCCGAACGTGACGCTGCCGCTGGTCGGGCGCTCGACGCCCGTCACGAGCTTCGCGATCGTGCTCTTGCCCGAACCGCTCTGACCGACGAGGGCCAGCGATCGACCCGGCTCGAGACTGAACGAGACGTCGCGCACCGCGCGCACGGGCTCGTCGCCCCGCCGAGGAGGCGCGTAGGTCTTCGACACCCCGCTCACCACGATGGGCTGCTGCGCGATCCGCTGCCCGCGGGTCGACACGGTCGGCACCGAGGTGGTCGTGTCGACGCGGCGCTCGCCCCTCGCGTGGCGGACCGAGCGGTCTTCGAAGCCCGGCAGCGAGACGACCTCGGCGCGCGGGTCGGCGTAGTGCGAGAGCAGCATGCGGGTGTAGTCGTCCTGCGGGTCCTCGAGCACGTCGAGGCTCGCGCCGTCTTCGACGATGCGGCCCTCGTGCATCACGAGCACCCGCTGCGCCGACTCGAGCACGATGCCGAGATCGTGGCTGATCAGCACGGCCGTGAAGCCCTCGCTGCGCTGCAACGCGATGATCGTGTCCATCACGGCGTGCTGCACGAGAACGTCGAGGGCCGTGGTCGGCTCGTCGAACACCATCAGCTGCGGCTCGAGCGAGAGCGCCAGGGCGATCGACACGCGCTGCCGCATGCCGCCCGACAGCTCGCCGGGGAATCTCGCGAGCACACCCGGGTCGAGCTCGACCTTCGAGACGAGCTCGACGGCGCGGCTGTGCCACTGGTCGCGCGGCACGTGGCCGTGGGCCTTGAAGACGTCGACGAAGTGGTTGCGGATGGTGCGCACCGGGTTCAGCGCGTTCATGCCCGACTGCAGCACCATCGCGAAGCCGCCCTGCCGCTGCTGACGGAGGGCCTCGGTGCCGAGCGACTGCACGTCGGCGCCGTCGAACAGGATGCTGCCGCCGTTCGTGCGGGCCGGCGGCTTCTGCAGCCGGGTGAGCGCGTAGCCGAGCGTCGACTTGCCCGACCCCGACTCGCCCACCAGCCCGACGAACTCGCCGCGCTTCAGCTGGAACGACACGTGGTCGACGGCCTGGACCGGCTCGGCCCCGGCGCTCTCGTACACGACGCTCAGATCGCGGACGTCGAGGAGGACGTCCGCTGAGACCCCGGGAACTCGCTCGGACCCCTGTGCGCGCGAGGGGGTCTGAGCGGTTTCCTGGGGTGCGGTGGAGGCGGTGCGCTGGTTGGTGGGGTTCGCGGCGGTCATGCGCGCGCCTCCTTGGCCTTCTTGGCTCCGCCTTCGCGGAGGCGGGGGTTGCCGACGGCGTCGACGCCGAAGTTGATGAGGGTGAGGCTCATCGCGAGCAGGGCGATGCAGAGACCCGGTGCGAACAGCAGGATCCACTGACCGGTGAGCAGGGCGTTCGAGTTCTGCGCCCAGTAGAGGATCGTGCCCCAGCTGACGATCGACGAGTCGCCGAGCCCGAGGAACTCGAGGCCCGCCTCGGCGAGGATCGCGCTGGTCGCCGCGCCGAAGAACGAGCCCGTGATCAGCGACGTCATGTTCGGCAGGATCTCGCGGAACACGATGCGCCCCGAGCTCTCGCCCGAGAAGCGGGCCGCCGTGACGAAGTCCCGCGAGCGCAGCGACTGCGTCTGGCTGCGGAGCACCCGCGCGCCCCACGCCCAGCCGGTCACGACGATGACCGCCATGATGACCAGGATGCCGCCGTTCTGCAGGTAGGCCGCGATGACGATCATCAGCGGCAGACCCGGGATCACCAGGAACAGGTTGACGATGAAGCCGACGACGTCGCCGCCGAAGCCCTTCATGTAGCCCCAGCTGAGACCGATCGCGACGGCGATGACGGTCGACAGCACGCCGGCGACGACACCGACGAGCACGCTGATGCGGGCGCCGTAGATCAGCTGGCTCAAGACGTCCTCACCGGCGGCGGTGGTGCCCATCCAGTGGGCCCAGCTCGCGTCGGCGCTGCGCTCGAAGCCGTTCTCGCTGCCGCCGTAGGGGGCGATCAGCGGGGCGAAGATCGCCGTCAGCACGAAGACGCCGAGGATGATCACGCCGATCTTCGCCTTGGGGTTCGACCAGATGGTCGCGGCCATGCGGCCGATGGTGAGCCAGCGACTGGGCGCCTTCTGCTCGGCGGGGCCGCTCGGCGGCGCGCCCTCGGGCAGGTGGACGGACACGGTGGAGGTCATCGGCGGGTCCTTGGGTCGAGCACGCCGTACAAGATGTCGACGAGGAAGTTGGCGACGAGCACGCTGACCGTGATCATCAGGAAGAGGGCCTGCATCAGCGGGTAGTCCTGGCCGATGACGGCGTTGAAGAGCAGGTAGCCGATGCCGGGGTAGCCGAACACCTGCTCGACCAGGATCGAGCCGCCGACCACGCCGCCGAGCGCGAGACCGAAGCCGGTGAGGTTCGGCAGGATCGCGTTGCGGGCGGCGTAGCGCACGGCGACCGTGCGGCCCTTGAGGCCGTTCGCCTCGGCGAAGGTGACGTAGTCGTCGCCGAGCGTCGAGATCATCGCGTTCCGCATGCCGAGGATCCAGCCGCCGAGACTGGTCAGGAGGATCGTGATGGCGGGCAGGACGGCGTGCAGCAGGGCGTCGCCGACGAACGCGGGGGTGAACCCGGGCGTCGTCGTGGCCCCGTAGGCGCCGGTGGTCGGGAACCAGTGCAGCACGTAGCCCAGGAAGAACAGCAGCAGGAGCGCCGTCCAGAAGTACGGGAACGTACTCATGAAGCTGCCCGACAGGGTCGGCAGCGAGTCGAGCCAGGTGCCGCGCTTCCACGCGGCGGCCACGCCGATCAGGGTGCCGAGCACGAAGGCGATGATCGTGCAGACCCCGACGAGGATCAGCGTGTACGGCAGCGCCTGGCCGACCAGGTGGCCGACCGTCTCGGGGAAGAACGTGTAGCTCGTGCCGAAGTCGAGACGCACGACCTGGCCGAGGTAGCTGACGTACTGCTCGAGCACGTTGCCGCTCGGCACGCCGAGCTGGGCCTCGATCGCGGCCCGGGTCGCGTCGGTGACGGGCCCGTTCTGCGACAGCTTCGCGATGGCGGCGTCGGTCGGGCTGCCCGGCATCAGCCTCGGCAGGATGAAGTTCAGGGTGACCGCGGCCCACAGGGTGAGGACGAAGAGACCGAGTTTCTGGGCGGCGTACTTCACTGGTCTCCCCCGTCGTTCTGCACGCGCTTCAGCTTCGTGAAGATCAGCAGCGGTGCCTGGTCGTAGTTCTGCGGGGCCATGTACGGGTCCTCCGCGGTGGGCCAGCCGGTGAACTTGGCGTCGTTGAACAGACCCCAGAGCCCGCCGTAGTAGAGACCGATCACGGGCAGCTGGTCGTAGACCACGTTCTGCAGCTGGTACGAGAGCCGCTGCTGGTCGGCGGGGTCGGTCGAGGCCTTCCACTCGTCGAGCAGCTCGTCGACCGCGGGGTCGCTGAAGCGCTCGTAGTTGGCGGCCGTGGTCTCGCCGATCGGTGTCGCGAATTCGCTGTTCAGCAGGTTGTTGAAGGCCTGGTACACGTTGCCGTTGCCCATGCCGCCCATCGCCATGTCGAACTCGCCGTTCGCGATGGCCGACTGGTAGCCGGCCGGCTGGGGAGCCTGGATCTGCACGTCGATGCCGATCGCGCCCAACTGGCTCCGCACCTCCTGGACTGCCCGGAGCCAGTCGGTGTAGCCGTTGGCCGTGAGGATCGTGATCTTCAGCTGCTGACCGTCGGGGCCGACGAGCCGATCGCCCTGCTGCGTGTAGCCCGACTCGGCGAAGGCCGCGAGGGCGCCGTCGACGTCCTGCTCGATGATGCCGTCGTTCGGGATCGAGGGGTCGAGGTCGTCCTCCTGGTTGGGCAGGATGAGCCCGGTCTGCCCGGCCGGCTCGAGGTAGCCCTCGGTGGCCGACTCGGCGATCGGACCGCGGTCGAGCGCCAGCGCGATGCCGCGACGCACGTTCACGTCGTCGAAAGGCGCCTTGGTGAGGTTCGGCACGAGGCCGATCACACCACCCGGCGGGAACCAGAAGTGGTTGTCGGGACTGGCCGCACCCCAGGTGCCCTCGACGTCGCTGATGAACGAGTACGACCAGTCGTAACCGCGCGTGACGGTGTCGAGCTGGTTGTTCGTCGCCGGCAGGATGAGGTGGCCGATCTCGATCTTCTCCGCCTGCCAGTACGACTCGTTCTTGTCCATCGAGTACTGCTGCGGCGAGTAGTTGCCGAGCGTGAACGGGCCGGTGCCGACGGGGTCGGGGTTGCGGAACGTGGTCGGGTCGTCGACGTCCTTCCACAGGTGCTCGGGCACGATCGTCGTCTGGCCGATGATCTCCATCGCCGGCACGTCGTCGGTCTGCAGGTGGAAGACCACGTGGTCGCCCCGGGTCTCGATGGTCTCGATGTGCTGCCAGGCGCCCTTGAGGTCGAGCGACGGATTCTCCTTGATGAGGTCGAACGTGTACACCACGTCGGCCGGGGTCATCTCGGTGCCGTCGGACCACTCGACGCCGCTGCGGATCGTCATGTCGACGGTGCGCGCGTCGGGCAGCGTCGTCTCGCTCGCGAGCCACGGCGTGATCTCGTTGTCGAGCGGGTTGATCTCGAGCAGGGGCTCGTAGATCCACGTGGAGGCGGTGCGCTTGTTCGTGAGGAACGGGTTGAAGTTCCGCTCGAACTGCGGGTTGCCCTTGTCGGCGTTGATCAGCATCGTGTCGTCGCCGATCGTCGGATCGGGTTGGCTGCGGATCTGGATGCTGCAACCGGCCAGCAGGAGCGCGGCCGCCGTGGCGGCCGCCGCTGCTCGCACCAGCGCGCGGGGTCTTGACGTGTGCTTCATCGCCACGGTTCTCTCATTCGTCGTCGAGGTGAGTCTGATGAGTGTAAGCGCATACATGGCGCAACGGCAAGCGGGTTCGCGGGGTGCGCGCGGGTTCGCGCCGTGTGTGCCGGGCGTGCGCGGGGTGCGGCGGGTTCGTGGCGTGTGTGCGCGGGGTGCGGCGGGTTCGTGCCGCGCGTGCGCGGGGTGCGGCGGGTTCGTGTCATCGGCGGCGGGTCAGCGCTGGCCCCCCGCCGCTGACGGGGACCCCCCGAACCCCGTGGGGGCGCGCGGCGGAGCACGGCGGACGCGAACCCGGTGTGGACGCGCGGCGGAGCACGGCGGACGCGGGCATGGCACGGTCATTCGAGATCGAGAGAGTGCGCAGCCGGCCCTCACCTCGACACGCCATCATCGAGAGCAGGCCGGGAACCCGATCCCGCCGCCGAGGGAGGATGCCCATGGTCACCGCATCGCAGCTCGCCGCCCTCGCCCGCACCCTGCCCTCGGTCGAAGCCTCCGCCGACATGATCGCGGCCGACTTCTACGATCGGCTGTTCGCGGCCCGACCCGATCTGCTGCGCGACCGCTTCAACCGCGGCGAGCACGCCCAGGGCCGCCAGGCCCGCGAGCTCGCCCGCACGATCGTGGCCCTCGCCGAGGCGACCATCGACGCCGCTCCGGGCAGCGGGACGAGCAGCAGCGCCCGCGCCGCCGCGACCCTGCACCCGACGGCACGTCAGGCCGGCGCCCCCACGTTGGCCGGGTCGACGGCGGCGGAGATCACCTCGCGACTCGCTCAGCGCCATGCCGCGCTCGGCATCCGCCCGGGCGACTACGCCGTGTTCGAGACGTCTCTGCGGGAGGCGATGCGCACCTCCCTGGCTTCGGACTACGACGCCGACGCCGACGAGGCGTGGACGGCGCTCTACCGCCAGGTCACCGACGAGGTCGCGGCGGCCGTGACCGATCTCTACGCCAAGGCCGACCTCGAACCCGACGAGGAGTGGCGCGAGGCCCTCGTCACCGAGCACCGCATCGAGGCGGAGGACGTCGTGGCGCTGACCCTGGTCTCGGCGGACAGCGAGGCGCTGCCGCGGTACCGCGCGGGCCAGTTCGCGTCGGTCCAGGTCGAGCTGCCCGACGGCGCCCACCAGATCAGGCAGTACAGCCTGCGCGGCGGACACGACGAGCAGTGGCGGATCAGCGCGCGCGTCATCGACGGCGGCGGATTCGTGCCCGACGGCGAGGTGTCGCAGCATCTGCGCGACGCGATCGCGGTGGGCAGCATCGTGCGCGTGTCGCCGCCGATCGGCTCGCTCACCATCGACGAGCTGGACGACGCGCCCCTGCTCTTCGTCTCGGCCGGCATCGGGTGCACGCCCGTGCTCGGCATGCTCGACCACCTCTCGCGCACCGAGCCGGCGCGCCGCGTCACGGTGCTGCACTTCGAGCGGACGCCCGAACGGCACGCCCACCGCGCCGAGCTCGAGGCGCTCGTGGCCGGCATGCCGAACGCGTCGCTGCGCGTCAGCTACACGCAGGGGAGCCTGAGTGCGCTGGGGGCCGGGGCTGCGGGTGGCGGGGCCGGGTCGGCTGACGGCGGGGGCGGCGGGGGTGCTGCCGGGTCGTCCGGCGGCGGGCCGGTCGCGTTCACCGGCGAGTCGATCGACGGCCCGGGCTCCTACCTCGACCCCATCGACCTCGGCACGGTCGCCCTCACGCCGCAGCACCGGGTGTTCCTCTGCGGTCCCGTGCCCTTCATGGCGATCGCCCGCGCCGCCCTGATCGAGCACGGCGTCGAGGCGGATCGGGTGCACTACTTCGTCTTCGGCCCCGACGACGGCAGCGTGACGGGCATCGACACCGGGCAGCGCAGGCGGTAGCCGAGCCGAGGAGGCGCGGGCCGGGTCGAAGAGGCGCGGCCGGACTCAGGAGGCGAGGGCCGGGCCGAGGAGCCGCGAGCCGAGGAGGCGCGGGCCGGCCTCAGGAGGTGCGAGCCGGCCCCAGGAGGGGCGGGCAGCTCTCGCGGAGCAGGACCTCCACGGGCAGGGTGACGCGCTGCGGCGGCATCCCGGGGTCGGTCAGGCGCCGGACGATCGAGCGGACGGCGACACGCCCCAGCTCGCCCATCGGCTGCCGGACCGTCGTGAGACGCGGAGTCGAGAAGCGACCGGCCTCGATGCCGTCGAATCCCGTCACCCGCACCCGCCCGGGCACATCGACACCGGCCCGATCGAAGACGTCGAGCACCCCGAGCGCCGTCTGGTCGTTGGCGCACACGACGGCGTCGGGCAGCGCGCGCCCGCCGACCGCGGGCCCGGCACCGGCACCGGCACCGGCAGAGCCCGACCCGGGGGCGAGCAGCGCCTCCGCGACCCGGCGTCCGCCGTCGCGGCTGAAGTCGCCGCGCTCGACGCGCACCCGGAGATCGGCCCCGCCGGCGGCCCGGCGCCCGGCGACGGCCTCGTCGAACCCGCGATGCCGGTCGGCCTCGTCGGGCGAGTCGGAGGGGCCGGTCACGTAGACGACGTCGGCGACCCCGCGCCCGTCGAGCACGAACGAGGTGAGGGCGCGCATGCCCGCGACGTTGTCGACGCTGACGTGGTCGAGCTCGTCGCCCGGCCGCGAGTCGGCGAGGACGACCACGGGGATCCGCCGCGACACGTGCGCGAGCAGATCGGCCGGCACGGTCTGCGCCAGTACGGCGAGCCCGTCGACCCGCCCGGCGATGTCGTTGACGATCACCTCGCGACTCGACCCGCGACCGGCCGCGACCATCAGGGCGAACCCGCGCCGCCACGACTCGACCTCGGCACCGCGCAGCACCTCGTCGAAGTAGAGGTTGGCCGGGTTCGACCAGTGACAGCCGGTCGCCACCGGCCCGGCGACCCGCGCCTCCCTGTCGTCCAGGAGGGGGATGCGACTCGAGTCGGTCAGCACCGCCCAGTCGGGTTCGGGCTCGTCGATGGCGTCGTGCCCGGGGAGGAACAGCCCGAGCACGCCGTGCCGCCGCCCCGCCAGCCCGCGGGCCGCGCCGCTCGGCACGTACCCGAGCGCGCGCACGGAGTCGAGCACCCGGGTGCGGGTCTCGGGGCGGACGTCGTCGGGTCGGCGGAGCACCCGCGACACCGTCGCGATCGAGACGGCGGCGTGCGCGGCCACGTCGTAGACGGTGGGGGCCTTCGTCACGGAGTCCTTCTTCAGCTGGCGGTCCGCACCATCCTAGGCATGCGACGAGGAGGCGCGGGTCGCCCCGTGCCTCCTCGTCACGCCCTCGAGGGCGTCGGTCGCCTGCTCGGCGCGGCGCCTACTTCTCGGCGGGCAGCTGCAGCACCTGACCGACCGTGATGACGTTCGGGTCGGTGACGGTGTCGAGGTTCGCACCGGCCAGGGTGATCCAGCCGCCCTCGATGTCGAGGTCGGTGGCGATGAGGTCGAGGCTGTCGCCGGCCTCGACCGTGTAGGTCTCGCCGCTGGTCGGGACGGCGGCGATCTCGGGCACGACCGGCGCGGCGGGTGCCGCGGGCGCTGCCGCCTCGGCCGGGGCGGTCGTGGTCGACCCGGTGCTCGGCGCAGCGGCCTGAGGCGCCGGCGCGGCGGCGGGCGCGGGTGCCGGTGCCGGTGCCGGTGCCGGTGCTGCGGCGGGTGCGGGAGCCGCACCGCTGGTGCCGCTCAGTCCGAGCTGCGCCGAGCACGAGGGCCAGGCGCCCCAACCCTGCGACGCGAGGACGCGCTCGGCGACGGCGATCTGCTCGCTCTTGCTGGCGTTCGCGGCCGACCCGGTGCCGCCGTTGGCGGCCCAGGTGCTGGGGCTGAACTGGAGCCCGCCCGAGTAGCCGTTGCCGGTGTCGATCGCCCAGTTGCCGCCGCTCTCGCACTGCGCGAGGGCGTCCCAGGTGGCGACGTCGGCCGCGCTCGCAGGTGCTGCGGCGAGCCCGATGCCGGCGCCGGCGAGGGCGACGACCGCGGCCGTGCCGAGCAGACCGCGGGTCTTGCCGCGGCCGGTCTTGGTACGGGCGGACCCGGCGTCGTGGGCGGAGGTGGTGGCGCGTGTGATTCGTGACATGTGTACGTGTGCTCCGTCGAGGTCACCCCGGCACGGCGCTGACGCGCTCGAACCGCTGCCCGCCTCTCACCAGATAGGTCGGATGGCGGCGACCGCAGCCCGGGCAGCGGGGTGACGTGCGGTGCCGTCGTGACGCCCGCACGACGGCGGGATGTCTCGAGCCCCTGAGCGGGACAGCGGCCCACCGTAGTCACGAGGCCCGGGCGGGCCAAGCCCGACCGAGCGGTCCACCGGAGGCGCGGGTCGGGTTCTCCACAGGCCGATCGCGATGGCCATCGGCGACGACCCCCGAACGTCCGTGTTCGCTGGGAATCGGTCACGGCCCCTCGCCGAAGCCGGTCACCCCGGCGGCCGCGAGACTCTCGCCGAGCGCCGGAGCCATGTCGACGGCGAACGGGCCGGAGTAGTGCACGTAGTCGATCTTGACGACGGAGTCGCCCACGAAGGCCGGGCAGACGTTCTCGAGGCAGGTGAAGTCGCGGGCGTCGATCCACGGCTGTTCGCGGGCTGCGACGACCTCGCCGATCGCGACGGCCCGCTCGAGCCAGGGCCCGCCGACCCGGGTGATGCAGTCGACGGGCGACCCGCCGGGCCGGTAGCACTCGCGGACGCTCGCACCGGGCGGCGGGGGCGACAGGTGCACCACCTGTCCGACGTGCGGCTCGATCCGGTCGAGGTACCGGGCCAGCCCGTCGGCGAGCTCGGCCACCGTGGCGTCACGCCCCGCGTCGGCCAGGGGCATGGGCTCGTAGGTGTTCTGCACCACGACCACGTCGGGCTTCGTCGCCTCGACGGCCTCGAGCGTCGCGGCCCGGTAGTCGGCGCAGTCCGCGGTGTCGTCGGTGTCCCACGCGAGGTCGACGAACGAGCAGGCGAACCCGACCCGCCCGACGACCCGCAGGTCGCTGTCGGGCGCCTCGGCGAGCGCGACGAACGAGTCGAGCTGGTGCGCCGCCGTCGAGTCGCCGACCAGCATCACCGTCGTGCTCGCGTCGGCGGGCCCGAACGTGCAGCGCTCGACGGGGGCGAGTCTCGTGATGTCGCCGCAGGGCAGATTCGCACCCCCGGGCACGACCCCGTCGACGGGCGGGTCGAGCTCTGGCCAGGTGGTCGTGGCGAGGGCCGCGGCCACCTGCTCGCGGAGGGCCGTGCCGGCCGGGCCCACGGCCGGGGTGCCGCCGGCCTCGTCGACGCCACCCGCGCCTCCTGCAGGTCCGTCGCCCTCCCCCGCGCCGCCCGCGGCACCCGTGCCCGAGGAGCCCGGCGCCCCCGAGGCGCCGGTCGCACCCGCCGCGATCACCGGCGGCGCGGGCAGCGGGCGGACGTTGTCGGCCGCGAGGGCCACGACCGCGGCGGCGACGACGGCGAGCGCCCCGACCGCGGCCACTCGCTGCTCGCGGCCCCGACCGGGCGTGCGGGGGCGGTCGCTCCGACGCGGCCGGTCGCGGAGGCTCCACGACGCGGTCATGGCCGGCTTCTCGACGAGGTGGTGGCAGACGACGGCGAGCGAGGACGCCGCGATGTACACGGCCGCCGTCGACTCGGGCGCGATCGACCGGATGACGACGAGTGCCGGGAAGTGCCAGAGGTAGAGCGAGTAGCTGATGTCGCCGATGTAGCCGGCGACCCGGTTCGTCAGCACGACCGGCGATCGCGCGCCCGGCACCGAACCGCCGGCGAGGACGGCCAGGGTCGCCGCCACGGGCACGACGGCCCACGGGCCGGGGAACCCCCAGGCCTCGTCGATCATCGCCATCGAGGCGACGATGACCAGCAGCCCCAGCCACGACAGGAGGGTGCCCACCGCAGGAGGCGCGGCTCGCCAGACCCCGATCGTCACGGCCAGCAGCGCCCCCGCGCCCAGCTCCCATGCGCGGGTGAGCGTCGAGTAGTACGCGAGCACCGGGGCGTCCGCCGTCTGGACGACCGCCCAGACGAAGGAGGCGGCGCACACCACCACGAGGACGGCCGCGAGCACCCCGCGCAGTCGCCGGGCCGAGACCGCGGCGACGAGCAGCACGACGAGGGGCCAGACGAGGTAGAACTGCTCTTCGACCGACAGCGACCAGAAGTGCCGGAAGGGCGAGATCGGCCCGTCGGCGGCGAAGTAGTCGGTGCCCTGCGCCGCCTCGTGCCAGTTGGCCAGGAAGACCGCCGACCAGCCGGCGTCGACGGCCGACGAGATCAGACGGTTCGTCGACAGCAGACCCGCCACCGCCGCGAGGGTGACGACGAGCACGGCGAGCGCCGACGGCATCAGCCGCTTGACCCGGCGGAGGTAGAAGCCGCGCATCGAGATGCGCCCCGTGCGGCTGTGCTCTCGGACCAGCAGACCGGTGATGAGGAACCCGGACAGCACGAAGAAGACGTCGACCCCGACGAAGCCGCCCCGGGGCCAGCCCGACACGTGCTCGACGACGACGGCCAGCACGGCCACCGCCCGGAGGCCCTGGATGTCGAGACGTCTGCCGCGGGGTTCTCGGCGGACGGCGCGACCCGCGGGCGCGCTGCCTTCTTGCGACATGGATCCTCCCGGGGTCGTCGACTCCCGGGAATGCTACATGCTTTTATGCCTCATGCCTGTGTGATCCATGATCAGGCCGCTGTTGTCCACAGGCCCTAGGCGCGGCCGCCCCTGGGGAGGGGAGATCGACCTCTGTCATCCACAGGCGAGGACGAGGACGAGCCCGAGCGGCGGCGGCGGACGCCCCCGCCCACGACGAGCACGAGACCGGCGATCACGAGAGCGGCTGCGGTCCAGAGACCCTGCGCAGGCTCCGACCCCGTGTAGGCGAGCTGCGCGGACCCGCCCGCCGCGACCGCTACGGGCACCGTGCCCGCCGGGTCGGCCGCGTCGGCCGCGTCGGCCGTGCCCGCCGGGTCGGCCGGGTCGGCCGGCGACACGGGCACCGGCGAGTCGGGCGCACCCGGCCCACCAGGCACGGCGGGCGCACCCGGCACCTCGGCCGCAGCCGCCCTCACGCTGAAGGCCACGGGCTCGCCCTGCCCGGAGACGCTCCCGCTGAGGAGCACCTGCACCAGCCCCAGCGCGACGTGGTCGCCCTCGGGGACGCCGGTGAACTCGACGCGCCAGGCTCCCGTGGAGTCGGCGGTGACGGCCGTGGCGGTCACCGCGGAACCGGTGTCGAACGGCTCGGGAGGCGCGGGGTCGCCGCCGGCCTCGGCACGATCGGCCGCGGCGGCCAGGGCCGCGGCCGCAGCGGCGGACGCCTCCGCCCCCGCGACGCCGCCGGGCGGGACCAGGGCGACGGCGACGGCGGCACCCGGTGCCGCGAGACCCGTCACCACGACGCGGGAGCCGACGACGACCTGGCCCGCGGAGGGCGAGTCGATGCGCGGACCGGCCAGAGGGGCGCCGATCTCGACGTCCACCCGGTCGCTGCTGCCCGAGCTCCCGGTCAGCACGATCGTGCCCGGCCCCACCGGGGTGCCCGGGTCGAGTCGGCCGATCGATCCGAGGCGGCCGTCGGCGTCGGCGTCGAAGGCGGTGAGGTCCGCGGCCGGGCTATCGACCCCGCCGACCTCGAGCGTCGGCGTCACCGTCTCGCCGGGCGCGAACCCGGCCCCGAGCAGCCGGAACGGCACACCGGCCTGCACCCGGCCGTCCGCGACGGCAGCGGTCGGGCCGAGGTCGAGGTCGTCGGTCACCGCCGCGAAGGCGTCGACCAGGCCGGCGCCGTAGAGCGCGGTGTCGCCGAGGTCGGTCGCCTGCGAGATCAGCAGCGCCCGCAGTTCTGCGGGCCCCGCGTCGGGGTGGACCGATGCCAGCAGCGCGGCCACGCCGGCCACGTGCGGCGACGCCATCGACGTGCCGCTGTACACGTCGAAGCCGCCCCCGAAGACCGTGCTGACGATGCCCGAACCCGGGGCGGCGATGTCGATCTCGCCCTCGCCGTAGTTCGAGAACGACGACTTCGCGACGCTGCCGTCGGGCTGCTGCGCGACCGAGGCCACGGTGACGACGCCGTCGACGCCGGCGGGCAGGTCGACGCAGCCCTGCGAGACGTCGCGGTCCTCGATGATCCGCGGCCCGGACACGTAGGCGCCCGCGGTGTCGTAGACGCCGTCGTCGGGGCTCGTCGACTCGGTGGTCTTGTTCGCGAGGTCGTAGTCCTCGTTGCCGGCGGCGGCGATGTTCAGCACGCCCTGCTGCTGCGACCAGGCGACGGCCTTCTCGACGGCGTCGAGCGCCGGCTGCTGCTCGGGCTGCCCCTCGCACCAGAACGCCCAGGGGTCGACGTAGTAGCTGCTGTTCGTGACGTCCATACCCTCGGCGGCGGCCCACATGAAGCCGCAGAGCGCGTACTCGGGGTAGATGAAGCCGTCGTGGTTCACCACCTTGACGCTCGCCAGCGTGACGCCCGGCGCGACGCCGGTGATGCCGTCGCCGTCGGCGTCCGCGCCGATCGTGCCGGCGACGTGCGTGCCGTGCGATTCGCTGTCGTCGACGGGCACCCAGGCCGCCTGGTCGCCGTCGGGGATGCCATTGACCGAGCAGCCGACCGATGCCGCGGGGTCGACCTGCGACGCGAGGTCGGGGTGGTCGACGGCGATGCCGCTGTCGAGCACGCCGACCAGCACGTCGGCGTCGCCGGGTTCGATCGAGCGGGCCTCGGGGGCTCCGATCGCGTCCATGTCCCACTGCTGCGAGTCGAGCGGCGCCGCGGTGACGGCGGCCTCGGCGCGGGGCCGGTCGATGGACAGCGTGCCACCCTCCCAGTCGGCCGCGACGGCGCCCTCGGTGACGGCCGCCTGACGCGTGGGCCCGGCCGACCGCACCACCGAGGAGGCGCGGATCGCGTCGAGGAACCCGGTGGCGGTCGACTGCGCGGTCACCACCCCGATCTCGGGGTAGCTCATCAGCACGATTCCGCCGGCTGCCACGACGGCCGCCCGAGCCCCGGTCGTCGCGGCCTCGGTGGGGGCGACGTTGACGACGTAGTTCATGAGCTCGCCGGGGGCGAGCGCCTCCGGGGCGAGCGCCTCCGCAGCAGGCGCCTCCGCAGCAGCCTCCGCAGCAGGCGCCTCAGCGGCAGGCGCCGATGCGTCCGCGGCGGGGGCCGTGTCGACGGCGGGGCCCGGCTCGACGACCGGAGAAGGCGCCGGTGCCGGCTCCGCGGCGGACGCCGCCACCGGGGCGAGCACGAGCGCGCCGGCGAGCGCGAGGGCGGTGCCGAGGCGAACGCGCCCACGACCGGTCGGGTTGGTCACGTCTGCTCCTGTCGTCGCGCCAGGAGTCGTCGCGATCCGGCGCGGGCGCCGACCGACGTCCGGAACGGAGTCCTGCTCAGAGTAAGGCGCGACGCGCGATTCCGCACGACCCGCCGTGTTACGCCGGGTTGCCCGCCGCCCGATGCCGCGCCGGGGCGACTCGTAGCATCGACGGATGGCGACGACCGACACCATCTCGAATCTGCTCGACGAGCGACGGACGTTCCCCGCGCCTCCTGGGCTCGCCGCGACCGCGAACGTCACGGCCGCCGAGCACGCCCGCGCGGCAGCGGACCCGGTCGCCTTCTGGGAGGAGCAGGCGCACCGCCTCGACTGGGAGACCCCGTGGCGCACGGCGCACACCTGGTCGCCGGTCGCCGAGGGCCCCGACGGCGAGCTGACCGTGCCCGAGGCCACCTGGTTCGCGGGCGGCCGTCTGAACGTCGCGGTCAACTGCGTCGACCGGCACGTCGCCGCCGGTCGGGGCGACAAGGTCGCGCTGCACGTCGAGGGCGAGCCGGGCGACCGCCGCGACATCACCTACGCGCAGCTGCAGCGCGAGGTCGTCAAGGCGGCCAACGGACTGCGATCGCTCGGTGTGACGAAGGGCGACCGCGTGGTCGTCTACCTGCCGGTGATCGCCGAGACGATCGTCGTCACCCTCGCCATCGCGCGGATCGGCGCGATCCACTCGCTCGTCTTCGGCGGGTTCTCGGGCGAGGCCCTGAAGTTCCGGGTCGAAGACACCGGCGCGAAGCTGCTCGTCACCACCGACGGCCAGTTCCGCCGAGGAGGCGCGGTGCCGGTCAAGGCGAACGCCGACCACGCGGTCAGCGGCGACAACGGGATCGAGCACGTGCTCGTCGTCCGCCGCACGGGCGATCGGACCCCCGACCTGCCCTGGACGGACGGACGCGACCTCTGGTGGCACGACGTCGTCGACCCTCAGCCCGACACCGACTCCCCCGAGCACTTCGACGCCGAGACGCCGCTGTTCATCATGTACACCAGCGGCACGACGGGTCGGCCGAAAGGGCTCGTGCACACGAGCGGCGGCTACCTCACGGCCGCGAGCTACACGCACTGGGCGGTCTTCGACGCGAAGCCCGACGACGTCCACTGGTGCACGGCCGACCTCGCGTGGGTCACGGCGCACACCTACGAGATCTACGGGCCGCTCTCGAACGGCCTCACGCAGGTGATCTACGAGGGCACTCCCGACACCCCGCACCCCGCCCGGCATCTCGAGATCATCGAGCGGTACGGCGTCACGACCTACTACACGGCGCCGACCCTCGTGCGGACGCTGTCGTCGTGGTTCCCCGACGGACTCCCCGACACGTACGACATCTCGTCGCTGCGCCTCCTCGGCACGGTCGGCGAGGCCATCAACCCCGAGGCGTGGGTGTGGTTCCACGAGCAGTTCGGGCGCGGAGAGTGCCCCATCGTCGACACCTGGTGGCAGTCCGAGACGGGTGCGAGCGTCATGGCGCCTCTGCCCGGGGTCGACACGCTCAAGCCCGGCTCGTCGCTGCGGGCGCTGCCGGGCGTCTCGACGGCGGTCGTCGACGAGGCCGGAGCGCGCGTGCCGAACGGCGCCGGCGGCTACCTCGTCGTGCAGCGGACGCCGCCGTCGCTGGCCCGCACCGTCTGGGGCGACCCCGAGCGGTACCGCGACTCGTACTGGGCGAAGTACTGGCGGCAGGGCTGGTTCTTCTCGGGCGACGGCGCGAAGTACGACGCCGACGGCGACATCTGGGTGCTGGGCCGCGTCGACGACGTGATCAACGTGTCGGGACACCGGCTGTCGACGATCGAGATCGAGTCGTCGCTGGTGGCGCACCCGCTGGTGGCCGAGGCCGCGGTCGTCGGGGTCGCCGACGAGCGCACCGGGCAGGCGATCGCCGCGTTCGTGGTGCCGGCGGCGAGGCCCGCAGGAGGCGCGGTGCCCGACGCCGGGTCCGCTTCCGAACCGCAGGTCTGGGCTCCGCTCGCGGGGTCGCTGTCGAGCGTGCTGCGAGCGCACGTGGCCGACCAGATCGGCCCCATCGCCAAGCCCGCCACCGTGCTCGTCGTGCCCGACCTGCCGAAGACCCGCTCGGGCAAGATCATGCGCCGGCTGCTCGGCGACATCGTCGACGGCCGCCCGCTCGGGGACACGACGAGCCTGCAGGACGACACGGTGCCCGGTCGGGTGGCGGCGATCCTCGCCGAGGCGACCCGCGCCTCCTGACGCCCGCCCGCACCCCAGGAACTCGCTCACACCCCAGCAACTCGCTCACACCCCAGCTCGCGCACGGGGGTCTGAGCGGTTTCCTGGGGTCTCGTCGATCGAGGTGACTCGAATCGGGCCCGGCGGGCATGCTGAGGCACCGTTCGGGTCGCCTCGATGGGGTCCGTCAGCCGACCGCGACCCGCAGGCCACCGCCCTCGCGCGGCGCGACCTCGACCGTCCACCCGTGGGCGCGGGCGATCGAGGCGACGATCGCGAGACCGAGGCCGCTGTGCCGGGCGGGCACCGCGCCTCCGGAGCCTGCAGGCCCCGCGGTAGCCGCGCCTCCTGAGGCCGCAGCCACCGGTGCCGCCGTCGGAGCGACGCGCGTGAACGGCCGCGTCAGCGTGGCGGCGACCTCCGGGTCGACGACCGGCCCCGAGTTCTCGACGACGACGACCGCGTCGACCGCGTCGTCCGAGCCGCTCACGCGCACCCACCCGCCGGGCTCGTTGTACTCGACGGCGTTGGCCACGAGGTTGCGGACCAGCTGCCCCACGAGCACCGCATCGCCCTCGACGGCGCGGAACGAGCCGCGGTCGACGACCACGTGCACCGAGGAGGCGCGGGCCGCGTCGGCGACGCCCGTCACCACCTCGTCGACGACGTCCCCGACGGCGACCGGCTCGAGAGCCCCGGCGGCCAGCCCGCGGTCGGCCGTCGCGAGGGCGAGCAGACTCTCGACGAGGTGCTCGCTGCGGCGGTTGACCTCGAGCAGCTGATCGCGGATCGCGGCGACCTCGTCGGGCGTGGGGTCGTCGAGGCCGATCTGCAGCGCGGCGCGCTGCACGGCCAACGGTGTCCGCAGCTCGTGCGACGCGTAGGCGACGAAGCGGCGCTGGGCCTCGAACGAGGCCTCGAGCCGGTCGAGCAGCCCGTCGATGGTCGACGCGACCCGCGAGAGCTCGTCGCTCGGGCCGGTCAGACCGATGCGCTCGTGCAGGGTGCTCGCGGTGATGCGCTGGGTCGCGGCGACGATGTCGTCGATCGGGCGGAGCAGGCGGCGGCTCACGAACCACCCGGCCCCGGCCGCGATCACGGACGCCGCCGCGACGCCGACGGTCGACCAGATCAGCTGTTGCCGCGCCACGATCGTCCCGACGACGCGAGCCGCGGTCAGGGTGTCGTCGCCCGGCTCCGCGCTGCCGACGGGACGCTCGACGGCGATCGGCGAGCCCGGCGACGACGGCGACCCCGGTGACGACGGGACGCCCTCGAGGCTGAGGGCGACGCCCTGCGACGTCGCGACGCCGACGCCGAGCAGCACGAGCGCGGCGAGGACGGCGAAGACGACCCCGAACGTGGTCGCCGTGCGGAGGCCGATGCTCCGCCGCCTCCGGTTCAACGACCCGAGACCGTCGGCCGCCGGAGTCGTCGGGGCCGCCGGGGGCGCCGGGGGTGCCGGTCTCACAGCCGGTAGCCGCGACCGGGGACGGTGCGGATCGGATCGGGCTCGCCGAGCTTGCGGCGCAGCTTGCTGACGGTGACGCGCACGGCGTTCGTGAAGGGGTCGATGTTGGCGTCCCAGACCTTCTCGAGCAGCTCCTCCGCGCTGACGATGCGCCCGTCGGCCTGCAGCAGGACCTCGAGCACCATGAGCTCCTTCGTGGACAACCCCAGGTCGAGCCCCCTGCGGGTCGCGAGGTGGCGGTTGGTGTCGAGCTCGAGGTCGCCCGATCGGAGCACCGGCGGCGTCGCCGCCCCCGACCGGCGTCCGAGCGCTCGCACCCGCGCCACGAGCTCGGGGTACTCGAACGGCTTCGCCAGGTAGTCGTCCGCTCCGAGCTCGAGCCCGCCGACGCGATCGTGCAGGTCGCCGGCCGCCGTGAGCATGAGGATGCGCGTCGCGTCGCCCCGCTCGGCGACCTGTCGTGCCACCACGTCGCCGTGGAGGCCCGGCAGGTCGCGGTCGAGCACGACCACGTCGTAGTCGTTGACCGCGAGCATCTCGTCGGCCTCGTCTCCGCGGTAGGACACGTCGACGGCCATCGCCTGCCGCGACAGCCCCGCGGCGACCAGGTCGGCCAGCGCCACCTCGTCGTCCACCACCAGGACTCGCATCGATCCCCTCCCGTCGTCCTCCGCCGCCGTCCAGGCGACGAGAATTATTCACATCATATTACGGACATCGCGTTTCGCCGACGTAACCGTCGAGGCCACGGCCCCGAGACACCCCCCTCGGTGAGATGGTCACCGATCTCCGCACGACGACCCGGTACGGAGCCGCCCATCATCACGCCAGAGAAAGGCACCCCATGACCTCCACCTCCCCCGCATCCGCGCCGTTCCGTGACCGCCGGTCCGCGCGTCGACGCACATCCGCCCTCGGCACGCTCTCGGTCTGCGCCGTGCTGCTGCCGGCCCTGCTGGCCGGGTGCAGCACGGACGACGACGCCACCTCCGCCGCCACGTCGGCGGGCGGCGGCACGAGCGCGTCGGCCCAGCTCGGACAGTGCCTCCGCGACGCCGGGTACGACGTCGACGATCCCGACCTCGACGAGGGCATGGTCGTGGCCGTCCCGAACGGGGCGGACGCCGACGAGTACGCGGCCGCGTTCGCCGAGTGCCGTGAGGGCCTGCCCGAGTCCGCGGGCGGCGGGGAGGCCGCCGAGGAGCCCTCCGCGGCCGAACTGGCCGAGTGGCAGGAGTCCCAGCTGAAGGTCGCCGAGTGCGTCCGCCAGGAGGGCTTCGAGGACTTCCCCGACCCGGTCGACGGCGCGTTCCCGCAGACGAGCTGGAGCACCACCAGCAGCACCCCCGAGCAGGACGCCTTCTTCGCCTGCAGCGAGCGGTTCGGCCCCTCCGCCGAGGGGTCGGGCGAATGAGCCCCGCCCGCCAGCCCGACCGCCCCCCTGGCCACCGCCCGGCGCACCGCCGGGCCCTCGTCGGCGTCGTCGCGGGTGCGCTCTGCGTCGCGGCTCTGACGGGCTGCTCGCTCATCGAGGGCGGGGCCGGCGGCAGCGCTCCGTCGGCCTCGGCCGGCGGCGTCCAGCGCCCCACCGCCCCCGTCGTGCTCGGCGACCTCGTCGACGGCAAGCGCGTCCCCGCGACCCTCGGCTACGGCACCCCGGTGCCGCTGACGTCCGCCGGGACGGGCGTCGTCACCGGGCTCCCGGCCTTCGGCGAGGAGATCGGCCGCGACGGCGTCCTCTACTCGGTGGACGAGAGCCCGGTGCGGGCGATGCACGGTGCCGTGCCGCTCTGGCGCCCCCTCGTGCAGGGTCTGCGCGGGGCCGACGTCACCCAGCTGAAAGAGAACCTGCGCGCACTCGGCTACGAGGTCTCGGACGGCGAGTGGTTCGACTCCTCGACGCGCGACGCCGTCACGCGCTGGCAGACGGACCGGGGGCGGACGCGCACCGGCGGCCTCGATGCGTCCGACATCGCCTTCGTCCCCGGCGACATCCGGGTCGCCGACCCGATCGGGCGGGTCGGCGACGAGGCGGGCTCGGCCGTCTACGGCTACACCCCGACCGCACTCGTGGTGACGGCCTCCGTCTCGCCTCCCGATCTCGCCCGGTTCCCCGGCGGCGGGCCCGTGGAGGTCCGCCTGCCCGACGGCACCACGGTGCCCGGCTCGGTCCAGGCCGTGGGCGAACCCTCCGGAGGCGCGGGTGACGACCCGGCGCCGGGTGGCGACGACGAGGTGGTCGTCACCGTCGGGCTCGACGGCGATCCGCCCGAGGGGACGTCGACGTCGACCGCGGTCGACCTGGTGGTGGACGGCGAGCGCCGCGAGGGCGTGCTGAGCGTCCCCGTGACGGCCCTCCTCGCCGGAGACGACGGTTACGTCGTCGAGGTCGTGCGGTCGGGCGGCGAGACCGAGCGCGTCCCCGTGACGACCGGTCTCTTCGCCCAGGGGCGCGCCGAGGTCTCGGGCGACGGGCTCGCCGAGGGCGACGAGGTCGTGGTGCCGTCGTGAGCGGGGTCGAGACCGTGGGCGGTCTCGTCGGGACGACCCGCGCCTCCTCGGAGGCGACGACGACCCCGACGGCCGCCGAGGCCGTGCTCGAGCTGCGCGGCGTGACGAAGGTCTACGGCGGGCTGGCCGCCCTCGGGGGCGTCGACCTGAGTGTGACCCGGGGCGAGTTCCTGGCGGTCGTCGGGCCGAGCGGCTCGGGCAAGTCGACCATGCTGAACGTCATGGGCACGCTCGACCGCCCTACGACCGGATCGGTCCGGGTGGCCGGTCACGAGGTCGGAGGGCTCGGAGACGACGCCCTGTCGAGACTCCGCGCCGAGCACATCGGCTTCGTCTTCCAGCACTTCCACCTCGCCTCGGGTGCGACGGCCACCGAGAACGTGGCCGACGGGCTGCTCTACGCCGGCGTCCCCCGCCGCGAGCGCATCGACCGGGCCCGCGGCGCCCTCGGCCGCGTCGGCCTGGGTCACCGCGTCGATCACCGCCCGCATCAGCTCTCCGGCGGCGAGAAGCAGCGCGTGGCGATCGCCCGGGCCATCGTCGGCGAACCCGCGCTGCTGCTCGCCGACGAACCCACGGGCGCCCTCGACTCGGTGTCGGGCGCAGCCGTCCTGCGTCTGCTCGACGACCTGAACGCCGGCGGGACGACCGTGGTGGTCATCACGCACGACCTGTCGCTGGCGGCCACCCTGCCCCGCCGGGTTCGCATGCGCGACGGTCTGATCGAGGGCGAGGTGCTCCGGTGAGCAGGCGTCGACCCGGTCGGCTCTCGGCGCGCGACCTGGTCGGACTCGGCGTCTTCGGGCTGCGGACCCGACCCGCGCGCGTCGTGCTGTCGGCGCTCGGCATCGCGATCGGCATCGCGGCGATGATCGCCGTCGTCGGGATCTCCTCGTCGAGCCAGGCGGCTCTCGCCCGGGTGCTCGACGGCCTCGGCACGAACCTGCTGCAGGTCACCCCCGGTCGGGACGCCCTCGGCACGGACGTCCCTCTGCCCGAGGCCTCGCGGGACATGCTCGACCGCCGCCCGGACGTCGAGCAGGCGGCCGGTGTCGGCCGGGTGCCCGGTCAGCGGGTCTACCGCAGCGATCGGATCCCCGCGGCGGCCTCGGGCGGCATAACCCTCGACGTGGCCCTCGGCGACCTCGAGGAGGTGCTGCGCAGCGAGATGTCGTCGGGCACCTGGTTCGGCGACGCGTCCGACGATCTGCCCCAGGTCGTGCTGGGGTCGACGGCCGCCGCCACGCTCGGTCTCGACCGGGTGCATCCGGGCAGCCGCGTCTGGATCGACGGCCGCTGGGTGGCGGTGGTCGGCGTGCTCGCGCCGCTGCCCCTCGCCCCCGACCTCGACAGCTCCGCCCTCGTGCCCGAGTCGACGGCCGCCGACGAGTTCGGCTGGGACGGCCGCCCCACCCGGCTGTTCGCCCGCGCCGACCCCGAGCGGGTCGCGGCCGTACGGGACGTCCTCGCCCGGACGGTCAACCCCGCCGAGCCGACGGCGGTCACCGTGAGCCGGCCGTCCGAGGCGCTCGCCGCCCAGCAGGCGTCCGAGGCGTCGTTCACCGGGCTGCTGCTCGGCATCGGCGGGGTGGCGCTGCTCGTCGGCGGCATCGGAGTGGCCAACACCATGGTCATCACGGTGCTCGAGCGCCGGGCGGAGGTCGGGGTGCGGCGAGCGCTCGGCGCACGCCGTCGGCACATCCGCGATCAGTTCCTGGTCGAGTCGCTGCTGCTCTCGCTGCTCGGCGGCGCCGTGGGCGTCGCGCTCGGGGCCGCGGTGACGGCCGTGTTCGCGCTCAGCCAGGGCTGGCCCGTCGTGGTGCCGGCGTGGGCGGCGGTCGGCGGGCTGGTCGCGACGGTCGTGATCGGCGGCGTCAGCGGGCTCTACCCCGCGTCGCGGGCGGCGCGCATCCCGCCCACGTCGGCGCTCGCGGCGGCCTGACCCGCGCTCGCGGCCTCATCGATGTGACCCGGATCGCGCCCCGCAGGCGTGACAGGGCCCCGTTCGCGTCACCTCGATGGCCGTGGGTCGCCGAGACCCCAGGAAACCGCTCCGACCCCAGCGCGCGCACGGGGGCCTGAGCGGACTCCTGGGGTCGGGGCGAGGGCGGCAGCGCGCGCGGGGCTGGTGCCGCACAGCGCGGGCTGGTTGGCTGGGGGCATGTCCATCTCCTCCACGGCCGAGAAGGCCGAACTGCTCCGCTCGCTGCACGTCCCCGGCGATCCGCTGATCGTGACGAACGTGTGGGACAGCATCACGGCCCGCATCGTCGCCGGCGCACCGGGCGTGCGCGCCCTGGCCACCGCCTCCCACTCCATCAGCGAGGCGCACGGCGTCGAGGACGGCGAGGGCCTCGACGTCGACGAGATGCTGGCCGCGGCACGCATCATCATCCGGTCCGTCGACCTGCCCGTGTCCGTCGACTTCGAGAAGGCCTACGCCTCGGACGCCGCCGGCACGCTCGACAACGTCTTCCGCCTCATCGAGGAGGGCGCCGCCGGCCTCAACATCGAAGACAGCATCGGCCAGGCCAAGGCCCCGCTCTACGACATCGACACGCAGGTCTCGAAGGTCGCCGCCGCCCGCCAGGCCGGCGACCGCGCCGGGGTGCCCATCGTCATCAACGCCCGGGTCGACGCCCTGGCCGGCGACCCCGACAGCTTCGACGACGCCGTCACGCGCGCCAACGCGTACCTCGCCGCCGGCGCCGACTGCGCCTTCGTGCTCGGCCTCGGCACCGAAGACCTCGTCAAGGCCGCCCTCGACCGCATCGACGGCAAGATCAGCGTCATCTCGAACCCGTCGGCCGTGCCCCTGGCCCGTCTCGCCGAGCTCGGGGTCTCGCGCGTCAGCTTCGGCCCCACCACCATGGGTCTGACGCTGTCGCACCTGCGCGACGCCGCCGCCACGCTCACCGCCCGCGGCGAGTACCCGGCCGAGCTCGGCTTCTCGTTCTGAGCCGAGCCCCACGCGACACCCCGAAACCCGCGCCGCACCCCGAAGAATCGGGGTGTAGCGCGGGTTTCGGGGTGTAACACGCGGCCAGCCCGGCGCGCGGCCAGCCCGGCGCGCGGCCGGCGTGGCACGCGGCCAACCCGGCACGCGGCCAGCCCGGCGCGCGCTCAGTCGCGGCGCTTGCCCGAGTCGGGCTCGCCGGGCTCCGGGTGCTCGTCCGACGGGGCCGAACCGCCCTCGCCGTCGGCCTCGGGTCGCTCCTCGCCCTGACGCGCCATCTCGGCGGCCGCCGCCTGGCGCAGGCGCATGCCCTCGAGCTCGTCCTTGGCGAGCGCGGCGGCCTTCTTCTCGGTCTGCGCCGTGTCGCGCGGCGGCAGCAGGATCGCGCTCTCGGCCTTCATGCCGGCCTGCAGCTGACGTCCGCGCTCGAGCTCGGCGTCGAACTCCGCGCCGAAGAGCAGCGCGTTGTTGGTGATCCAGAGCCAGAGCAGGAACACGATCACGGCGCCGAGCGAGCCGTAGGTCGCGTTGTAGTTCGAGAAGTTCGCGACGTAGAAGCCGAAGCCGACCGACGCGATCAGCCAGATGACCAGGGCGACGAGCGACCCGATGCTCATCCACTTGAACTTCGGCTGCTTGATGTTCGGGGCCCAGTAGTAGAGCACGGCCACGATCACGATGGCGATCACCGCGAGCACGGGCCACTTGACGATGTTCCAGACGAAGACCGCTGTCGAGCCGAGTCCGACCAGGTCGCCGACCGTCTGGGCGACGGGCCCGCTGAGCACGAGGATCAGCCCGGCCGCGACGATCAGCACGACCGTGAACGCGGTGACGCCGAGCATCGTCGGGCGCAGCTTCCAGATCGGGCGACCCTCGTCGATGCCGTAGATGCGGTTCATGGCGCGCCCGAAGCCGCCGACGAACCCGGAGGCCGACCACAGCGCGCCGAGCACACCGACGATCAGGGCGACGCCGGCCGCCGGCGACCCGGTCAGCTGCTCGATCGGGCCCTCGAGCAGCTTCGCGACGTCGGGCGACCCCAGCTGCCGGATGATGTCGAGCACCGCGTCGGCCGTCGCCCCGGCCTGCCCGACGACCCCGAGCAGCGACACGATCGCCAGCAGGGCCGGGAAGATCGCGAGCACGGCGTAGTAGGTCAGACCCGCGGCGAGGTCGGTGCACTGGTCGCGGGTGAACTCGCGGAGCGTCTTGCCGAGCACGTACCCCCACGAGGGCTTCGACACGTCGGTCAGCTCCTGCGGTTTGCGCTCGTCGTCCGCCGACGGCGCCTGCTGCTCGCGCTCGGTGCTCTTCTGGGCCATGGGGTGTCCTGTCGTGGAGATGCGGGTGGTGAGCCCAGGAGGCGCGGTGCCGGTCGCGAGGACCGCCACCGCGCCGAGGCGGTCGCCGCCGGCCGGCCGATACCGGCCGGTCGGCGCCGAGGCGGTCAGCGCCGGGCGACCTTGACGACGCCGGCGACGATGGCCGCCAGGCCGGCGGCGCCCGCGGCGGCCGCCGCGACGACCGGCTTCGGGTCGTCGGAGTACCGCCGCTTGACGCTCGCCTTGAGGCGGCGGGCGTGCGCCGGCACGCTGAGCTTGTCTTCGATGGCGTCGAGCGTGGCCGCGAACTCCTCGCGGGTGCGCGCGAGGTCGAGCTCGATCTCGGGGATGCTCGCGCCGGGGCGCGGGCCCTTCTCGTCTTCCGGGGCCGTCTCGTCGCGGGAGCCGCCGGACTTCTCGGCCCGCGCCTCCTCGGCCCTCGCCTCGGCGAGCTCGCGCTCGGGGTCGGGCTTCGGCTCGTTCTTCCCGGCCGGGTCAGTGCTGCGGGGAGTCATAGGTTCCCTGGCCCTTCAGAGCGGTGACGTCGGCCTTGACGCTGGCGACCGTCTTCTCGGGGGTCGGCGGCACGCCCTTCTTCAGCGCCTTGACGCCCAGCAGGGCGAGCACGGCGGTGATGATCAGCAGCACGGCGGCGACGATCAGGGCGGCCAACCACGGGGCCACGACGGTCGACAGCCCCAGCACGGCAGCGGTCAGCAGCACCGCGAGCAGGAAGAACCCGAAGAGCGCGGCGCCGACGAGCAGACCCGCACCGACCCCGACCTCTTTCAGCTTCGTCGAGAGCTCGGTCTTGGCGAGTGCGATCTCACCGCGGATGAGGCGCGAGATCAGCTCGGGCAGGCTGCCGAGCAGCGAGCCGAGCGACTTCTTCGTGCTCTCCTGCGGGTTCTTGAGGTCAGTCACCGACGCTCACTCCCGGGAGCTTCGAGGTGCCGTTGTCGCGGTCGCCGGTGTCGGCGTCGCCCTTGTCGGCACCGGTGGCGGATGCGCCCTTCGATCCCACCTCGTCGGCCTTGGCCTTCGCCTGGTCGGCGACCTTGTCGGCCTTCTTCGTGGCGGACTTGACGGTCGACTGGGCGGCGGAGGCGGCGTCGTTCGCGACGTCCTTCAGCTTGGATCCGACGACGGGGGCGTTGTCCTTGACGAAGTCCTCCGCCTGGTGGACGGTCTTCTGCACCGAGGGGTTCTCCCACAGATCGCCGGCGCGGTCCTTGATCTTGATGTAGGCGCCACGGCCCGCGCGGGCTCCGAGGACGTACCCGACAGCCGCTCCTGCGACGAAGAGGATCTTGCCTTTCATGAGTGCTCCTAGTTGCTCGTTGTCGTGCTCTGGACTCTCCACGCTGCCACAGCACGGCCCGGGAGGCCCAGATTGACCTCTATCGGGCGGATCTCAGCCCGATGCCGACGGCCTCGGGCGTCAGAGGGCGCCCGGTGACGCCGACGGCCGCCAGCGCGGCGGCCACGACCCGCAGCACGCACCAGCCGAAGAGCACCACGATCAGCACGTTGCGGGCCGCGAGCACCACCACCGCGAACGGATTCAGATCGAGGAGGGGCAGGTACAGGATCGGGAACACGAGCGTCGTCAGCCCGGCCGACCAGCCGATGAGCAGGGCCGGCACCCGGAACTGCTCGGGCCGGAGCGCCAGCCCGACCGCGACGACGGGCGCGATCCACAGCACGTACTGCGGCGAGCCGACCTTGTTGAGGGCGACGAACGTGGTCGTCAGCGCGAGGGCGCCGAGCAGCACGACGCCGGTCTCATCGACGGCCCGGGCACCGCGACGGGCACCGGGCAGACCCAGGGCGGCGACGGCGACGAGCACGGCCAGCGCGAACAGCACCCCGAACATCAGACCGGTGCTGCCGTTGATCAGCACCGAGGCGCCGGGCCCCATGACCTCGTTCGTCGCGAGCCCCACGTTCTCGTAGACGGAGGCGCCGGGCACCCCGAGCATCGCCATCCAGAGCCAGGGGGTAGCCATCGGCGCCTCGACCTGCAGGCCGCGGCTCGACTGCATCGTGACGAAGCTGTCGAGGTGCGAGGCGCCGCCGCCCACGACGACGAGCCCCACGATGGCCGCGCTCGTCGCGACGCCCGCCCCGACGATGGAGCCCCGACGGCGCGACACCGCGACGGCGGCGGCGACGACCGCGGCGGGCCAGACCTTGATCCAGGTCGCGAGGGCGAGCAGCGCGCCGGCGACCCTCGGCCGGGTGGCGAGCATCAGCAGCCCGGCCACGACGAGCGGGGCGCTGAACCCCTCGAGCCGCAGGAACGCCACGGGGCTCAGCAGGAACAGGATGAGCAGCCACCACCAGGCGGCCGTGGCGTCGACGGTGCGTCGCCCGCGGTCGGTGAGCAGCCAGAGCGCCCCGGCGTTGACGGCGGTCAGCAGCAGCAGCCAGACGAACTGGTAGAGCGACTCGCCCAGGATGTTCGACAGCACGATCGGCCCGAGCGCACCCGCGGGGTAGACCCAGTCGAAGTCGAGCACCGGCCAACGGCCGTCGGCGAGCGCGCCGCTCGCCCACGAACGGTAGAGCGGGAGGTCGCCGGTGACGTCGCCGGTGAGCATCATCGGCGTCAGGGCGAGCATCACGGTGAGGTGCAGGCTGACGAACGCCCACCAGATCGCGTGCGGGTGCCGGCGGATGACCGCCCAGCGCTCGGCGACGCGGTGCCCCGTGTCGTTCCAGGCACGGGCCCGGCGGAGGGCGGCGGCGGATCGACTGAGGCGAGGACTCACGACGCGACCATAGGGGGCGTACCTATCACGGAGGTGAACATCGGGAGGCGCGTCGGTCCGTCCGCCGCCTCGGGCCACGGCCGTCTCGCGCCAGGGCCGTCTCGGGCCGGGGCCGTCTCAGGCCAGGGCGACCCACCAGATGAGCAGCATCGTCGTGACGAAGCCCGACAGGAAGTTCAGCGTCAGGAACCGCTTCCAGCCGCGGTTGACGCCCTCCGCGTCGGCGTCGGCGACGTTCCACCACGGGGCGCAGCTGATCGCGTAGACCACGGGGATGATCGCCGCGATCGGGCCGGGGAACTCGGTGAGGGTCATCAGCACCCCGGCGAGGAGGTACGCCACGACCGAGAACCGGACGGTCGCCTTCGCCCCGATCACCGTCGCGATCGACGCGATGCCGCCCTCGCGGTCGGCGAGGACGTCCTGGACGGCGCCGAACGCGTGACTGGCCATCCCCCAGAGGAAGAACGCGCCCAGCAGCGCGACGAGCTGCGGCGTGACGGTCGCGCCGGCGAGCGCTAGCCCGTAGACGGCGGGGCTGACGAAGTGGGTGCTCGACGTGATCGAGTCGACGAACGGGCGCTCCTTGAAGCGGAGCCCGGGCGCCGAGTAGGCGATGACGGCGAAGACGCTGATCGCCAGCACGAGCCAGCTGAGCGGGCTTCCGACGATCACCAGGAAGATCAGGAACGGCACGTTGGTGACGAGGGCGGCCCACAGCGTCGTGCGGTGCAGACCGCGGTCGAGCAGCGCGCCCTCGACCCCGCCCTTGCGCGGGTTGCGGAGGTCGCTCTCGTAGTCGAAGACGTCGTTGATGCCGTACATCGCGAGGTTGTAGGGCACCAGGAAGTACACGATGCCGACGATCGCGATCAGCCAGGGCACGGCGCCGAAGTCGAAGGCGTCAGTCGCACCCGACGACAGGACGATGGCGACGGTGCTCGCACCGTCGGAGCCGATCGGCATCGACGAACCGCCGAATGCGTACATCGGATCCGAGCTCGCCGACGTCAGGATGAACGCCGCCGCGAACGGGAACGCCGTGTTGATCCAGCTGAGGGGCCGCGACGACCAGAACAGGGCGGTCAACGTCTTCATGAGCGCGCCTCCTTCGGGGCCCGGCGTCCGCCGAGCAGGGTCCACACCGACGGCAGCAGCACGAGCGCGGCCACCGAGTAGGCGAAGTCCTCGAGGGGGGCGATGCCGATCTTCACGCCGCTGATGCGGTCGGGCGCGTAGTCGACCAGGCCGACCCCGATCATGATGTTGTCGAAGACGGCGGTCATCAGCAGCAGCACGACCGTCGAGAGGCCGGCCGCGCGCACGCGGGCGACACGGGCGGCCGAGGAGGCGCGCTCGGCCCGACCGCGCCACCAGGCAGCCAGCACGGCGGCCCCCGCCACCACGGCCACGAGCGCGAGGAACACGGCGTTGATCGCCCAGTACGTCATGAGGCGCCGCCCTCTCGACCGGAGGCGCGACGATCGACGATCAGCCGCGTGCCGGCGAGGAGGTTCATCGTCAGGTAGCAGAGCAGCGTCAGGAAGAAGACCTCTTCGAGCGGCAGCTCGGGGGCGATCTGGATGCCGGTCATGAACGACGTCTCGCCTCGGAAGAACACCCCGGTGTCGATGCCGACGATGTCCCAGATCAGGAAGAACACGACGCCGACCAGCAGCGTCACGAACGCCCGCGGGGCGTCACGCCAGAAGAACAGCGTGAACCGGCGGTCGAGCATCGCCATGCCGAAGATCGAGATGCAGAGGGCGACGAGGTAGAGCAGGCCCATCAGGCGGCGGACTCGGACCGGGGAGGCGCGCTCGAGGTCGACTCGCCCGGCTCGGGCAGCGGCTCGGTGCTGCGGTCGCCGCGCAGGTTCTTCAGCAGGATCTCGGCGCTGATCAGGCACATCGGCAGACCGATGCCGGGTCGCACCGAGCCGCCGACGTAGAAGAGGTTCTCGACGTGCTCGGACGTGTTGCCGGCGCGGAACATCGCGCTCTGGTCGAGGGTGTGTGCCGGGCCGAGCATGCTGCCGCTCCAGGCGTTGACGTCGTCGACGAAGTCGCGGGGGCCGCGGGTGCGCCGCAGGACGACGCGGTCGGCGAGGTCGGAGACGCCCGTCCAGCTCGCGATCTGCTCGATCACGAGGTCGGCGAGCCGCTCGATCAGCGTGTCGCCGTCTCCGTCGACGTCGCCGCGACCGAGCGCCGGGTCGGCGGGCAGCGGGACGAGCACGAAGAGATTCGTGTGACCCTCGGGCGCGGTCGACGGGTCGACGGTGCTCGGCTTGCAGACGTAGAGCGAGGGCGGGTCGGGGATGCGCTTGTCGGCCCCGAAGATGCGGTCGAAGTTCTCGTGCCAGTCGTTCGCGAACAGCAGCGTGTGGTGCTCGAGCTCGGGGATCTCGCCCTCGACGCCGAGGTACATCAGCAGGGCGCTCGGCCCCGGGTCGCGCTTCGTCCAGTAGTCGTCGTCGAAGGTGCGGAGCGACGGGGGCAGCATCGTGGTCTCGATGTGGTGCAGATCGGCGGCCCCGACCACCACGTCGGCCTCGAGGCGCTGCGCCTCGCCGTCGGCGTCGACGTACTCGACCCCGGTGACGACGCCCCGCGAGCGCACCCGACCGGCACGACCCTCGCCGACGACGGGCTCGGCGGTCGTCACGCGCGTGACCGACGCCTCGGTCTCGATGCGCACCCCCGCCTCGCGGGCCACGCGCTCGATCGCGTCGATGACGGTGATCAGGCCGCCGCGCGGGTAGAGCACGCCGTCGTCGAGGTCGAGCGTGCTCATCAGGTGGTACATGCTCGGCGTCTTGAACGGCGAGGATCCGAGGAACACCGCGGGGTAGCCGAGGATCTGCCGCAGTCGCGGCTCCTTCACCGTGCGCGACGCGAACGTGTCGAGGTCTTGGAGCAGGAGGCGCGCGAGCTTCGGCAGACGGACGACGACGTCTCCGCGCAGCAGGGGCCCGACGCTCTCGAAGCTCGTGTAGAGGAACCTCTGCTTGGCCATCTCGTACGTGTCGCGGGCCGACCGCAGGTAGCTGCGCATGCGGTCGCCGCTGCCGGGCTCGATCGACTCGAACAGCGCGACGTTCTCTTCGAGACCGCGGGGGACGTCGATGGGCGCGTCGGACCCGCCGTCGGCCGACGGCTCGAAGTAGACGCGGTAGCCGGGGTCGAGCTCGACGAGGTCGAGCTGCTCGGCCGACGACGTGCCCATCAGCCGGAAGAAGTGGTCGAACACCTCGGGCATCAGGTACCAGCTGGGGCCGAGGTCGAAGCGGAACCCGTCGTGGCTCCACGAGCCGGCGCGACCGCCGACGGCGTCGTTCTTCTCGAGCAGCACGACGTCGTGGCCCTCGCGGGCGAGCAGCGCCGCCGAGGCCAGACCGCTGATGCCGCCGCCGATCACGACGGCGCGCGAGCCGTGCCGCTCGACGGTGGTGTCTCCGGTGGCGCGGTCGAGCCAGGGTGTGCTCACGAGGTCCTCTCGGCGGGGCGGTCGGGGATGCGGGTGGTGCGGCCGGCGGCGGACGCGAGGGCGATGCGGACCTTCACCGGGTCGGGCACGCGCACACGGGCGCGGATGAGCGAGGAGGCGGGGGTCGCCTCGAGACGGCGGTTCAACTCGGCGAACAGGCCGTGCGCCAGGGCGACCGCGCGTCGCGACGTCGCGGGCAGCACCGGGATGATGTCGCCGGCGACCCGCAGGTCGTCGTCGATGTCGGCCACGAGGCGGGCCTTGGTGGCCTCGTCGAACGAGCCGACGTCGACCCCGGGGAAGTAGCTGCGGCCGAGCTGCTCGAAGTCGGCCGCGAGGTCGCGCAGGAAGTTCACCTTCTGGAAGGCCGCGCCGAGGCGCCGGGCGCCCTCGTCGAGCTCGGCGACGGTCGACGACGGGAACGCGTGCCCGAGGAGGAACGCACGGAGGCACATGAGACCGACGACCTCGGCCGAGCCGTGGACGTAGCGGTCGAACGACTCGGCGTCGTGCTCGCGGGCGCTGAGGTCGGCGCGCATCGAGGCGAAGAAGGGGCGGGTCAGCTCGCTGCCGAAGCCGGCGGTGCGAGCGGTGCGGGCGAAGGCGTGCACGACGAGGTTCGCGCTGAAGCCCGTCTCGATCGCCCGCTCGGTCTCGGCCTCGAACTCGTCGAGGCACCGCGCGGACGACTCGGGGTCGAGGCCCGCCTCGGCGGCCGGCCCGTCGACGATCTCGTCGGCGACCCGCACCAGCGCGTAGACGTTCTCGACGTGCTGACGGACGTCGGCCCCGAGGAGGCGCGAGGCCAGCCCGAACGACGTCGAGTACCGACGGATCACCCCCGACGCCGTCTGGTCGGCGACGGTGTCGTACAGCGCGAGGCCGGTCATCGGACCCTCTCGAGGACGGTCGAGACGAGCGGGCTGAGGGCGTCTCGGAGGGCGTCGCCGATCGCGGGGCCCTCGAGCACGGCCAGGGCCCGTGCCGCGTGCTGCTCGACGAGCGTCTCGGCGAACGACCGGGCACCGCACGCCTCGAGCCTGCTCCGCACGTGCGCGGCCTCGTCGGGGGTCAGATCGGCCTTGCCGACGAAGGGCTGGATCGCGAACCACTGGTCGGTCGTCGCGGCATGCGCGATCAGCACGGTGCGCTTGCCCTCGCGGAGGTCGCCGAGCGTCGTCTTGCCCGTGCTCTCTTCGGTGCCGAAGACGCCGAGCAGGTCGTCGACCAGCTGATAGGCGACCCCGACCTCGCGGCCGAACTCGCCGACCGCGTCGACGACGTCGTCGCCGGCCCCGGCCAGGACGGCGCCGGCCTGCAGCGGGGCCTCGAACGAGTAGACCGCGGTCTTCGCGCGCTCCATGTTCAGGATCTCGTCGACCGTCGGCACGTCGTCCGACAGCGAGAGCTCGACGTCGACCATCTCGCCGCCGGCGCTGACGAAGATGGCCTCGTCGAGGATGTCGAGGAGGCGCGCCTGGACCCCGCTCTCGCACCGCACCTGCATGAGGAGGCGGCTCGCACCGGTCAGCGCGAGGTCGCCTGCGATGACGGCGGCCGACATGCCCCGGTGCTCGGCTGCGGGCGTCGAGAGACCGGCGGTCGTCGCGGTGTCGCGGTAGCTGCCCGAGACGTTCGGGATGCCGCGCCGTGAGAAGTCGCGGTCGATGACGTCGTCGTGCACGATGAGGGCGGTGTGCAGCAGCTCGAAGGCCGCCCCGACACCCGCCACGGCGTCTTCGTCGCCACCGCCCAGGGCGTCGTACGCCGTGAAGACCATGCGCGGGCGGAACCGCTTGCCGCCGGCGCTGTTGCGCTCGAGCACGGACCAGAGATCGACGTAGCGCGAGCCGACCGACTCGGCCCGGCGTTTGGCCAGGCTGAAGAAGCCGTCGAGGACGGCGTCGACACGCTCATGCCGCTCCCGCGTCCGTTCGCGAAGAAGTTCACCGTCCACGCCAGGCAGACTACCTCTCATGACATCCGAGAAACCCTCCTCAGCGGTCGAGCCCCACGAGATCGCTCCGGGGCCGCAGGCCGAGCTGGTCGTGCTGCTCGACGAGTCGGGCGAACCGGTCGGGACGACCGAGAAGGCGACCGTCCACACCGCCACCACGCCCCTGCACCTCGCCTTCAGCTGCCACGTCGTCGACGACCTCGGTCGTGTGCTCGTGACCCGGCGCGCCCTGTCGAAGAAGACCTGGCCCGGTGTCTGGACGAACTCGTACTGCGGCCACCCGGCCCCCGGCGAGACGCCGGCCGACGCCGTCCGCCGCCGCGCCTCGCAGGAGCTGGGCATCGAGGTCAGCGACGTCGAGGTCATCCTCCCCGACTTCCGCTACATCGCCACCGACGCCTCGGGCGTCGTCGAGAACGAGATCTGCCCCGTGTTCACCGCCCGGGTGGTCGGCACGCCCGACCCGTCGCCCGACGAGGTCGCCGAGTGGGCCTGGGTCGATCCGGCCGAGCTCCGCCGCGCCGTGGCCGCCGCGCCCTTCGCCTTCAGCCCGTGGCTCGGGTGGCAGCTGGAGGCGTGGCCCGCGACCGCGTGACGCCCGCCGGGTCGGCGACCCGCGCCTCCTCGGCTGGTCCGCTCCTAGCAGCGTCGCCGCGCCCTGGCAACCCCCTTCACCGCGTTCGGCGCCGTCTCTAGGTTGGGAGCGTCCCCGCGCGACCGCCGGGGCTCATTCGCGGAGGGCGGACCGATCGTGACGAGCACCTATCGGAGCGACCCGGCCACCGAACCCGTCCGGATCGTCGGCTACTCGAAGCCCCGCACCCGCACGTCCGACGACGTGACCGACCACCGTCGGCAGAACGTCGCGGCCGGCCGACCCCGACCGGACGCCGACTCCCGCGTGCGGTACGTGGACTTCCTCGTCACGCGACGCGACGGCCGGACGGCCTGAACGACGGACCGCCCCGCCGCTCGACGGATCGAGGGGCGGGGCGGTCTGCGGTCGACCTGCTCGCGATCGGCGCGCTGGGCGACCGGTGCTGCGAGCGAGCGACTCAGCGGGGGCGCAGCTGCTGGGCGGCCGGGCAGTCGAACGGATCGCGGGCGGCGAGCCCGACCCGGTTCAGGTACCGGACGACGATCCCGTACGACTTCGTGATCGTGGTCTCGGTGTACGGGATGTCGTAGGAGGCGCAGTGCTGCTTCACGAGGCGGCTCGCGGCCCGCAGATGCGGGCGCGCCATGCTCGGGAACAGGTGGTGCTCGACCTGGTAGTTCAGCCCGCCCATGAACGCGGTCGAGAAGCGGCCCGTGATGTTGCGCGACGTCAGCACCTGCTTGCTGAGGAAGTCGACCTTGGCGCCCTCGGGGATGATCGGCATGCCCTTGTGGTTCGGGGCGAACGACGAGCCCATGTAGAGACCGAACACGGCCATCTGCACGCCGATGAACGCGAACGCCATGCCGAGCGGCAGGAACCAGAACACGACGCCGAAGTACAGGGCCAGACGCACGGCGATGAGCGTGATCTCGAGCGCACGGCCCTCGACCTTCTGACGCCCCAGCAGCGTGCGGAACGACGTCACGTGCAGGTTGACGCCCTCGCCGAGCAGCAGCGGGAAGAAGAAGTAGCCCTGGCGGCGCGTGATGAAGCCGAGCACGCCCCGCTGCTTCGCGGCGTCCTCTTCGAGGAACGAGATCGTGT
The DNA here is from genome assembly GCF_034045305.1 of Frigoribacterium sp. CFBP9029. Lineage (NCBI taxonomy): Bacteria > Bacillati > Actinomycetota > Actinomycetes > Micrococcales > Microbacteriaceae > Frigoribacterium > Frigoribacterium sp. CFBP9029. The sequence goes on along the minus strand of NZ_JAXCWB010000008.1, from coordinate 32,992 downwards.
CGAAGGCGATGTCGGGGTCTTTGCCCTTGGTGTTCGGGTTCGCGTGGTGACGCGTGTGCTTCGTCATCCACCACGCGTAGCTGATGCCGACGACCCCGGCGGCCAGCACGCGGCCGACCTTGTCGTTCGTCGTGCCCGACGCGAAGACCTGACGGTGCGACGCCTCGTGGGTGAGGAACGCGAACTGCGTGAGGATGACCCCGAGCGCCGCGGCGATCAGCAGCTGGAACCAGCTCGACCCGAGCAGGACGAAGCCGGTGGCGGCACCGCCGAGGCTCAGCACGAGCACGACGAAGACGGTGATGTAGAAGCCGGTGCGACGCTTGAGGAGACCCGCGTCGCGCACGCTCTTCAGCAGCTCGGAGTAGGTGCTCGTCGGCTTGCTGACCCGGCCGGGGACGGTGGCCCGGAAACCGGAGTCGGCGAAGCGGTCGGTGGTCGGGGATGGTGCAACGGACGTCATCGGGCTCCGGCGGTGGTCGACTTCCCAGCCGCGTGTCGTGAGCGATGCGCCCTTGGATGTAGCGACCGTAAGGGAGCCCCCTGGGTAACCGTCGTGAGAAGGGGTGAGCGACGGGTGATCGTCCCGGAGGCCTGTCAGGGGAGGGGCGGTAAACTCCTCGGGTTCCCCGACGCCCGAAAGAGGTCCCGTGTCTGCCCATCCCGACGCTGCCCGCAGCGCGCGCTACTGGCCGGTCCCGCTGCTCCGCGCGGTGCCCGCCCTGGCGATGGGCGTGATCATCACGTTCTCACCCGACCATTCGGCCCGCATCGGGCTCATCGTCTTCGGGGCGGCGACCCTGGTCGCCGGGCTCGTCCTCGCGCTCGGCGCGGCGACCCGCCTGTCGTCCGACCCGTCGAGCCGGACGATGCAGCTGGTGCAGGGCGTCGTGGGTCTCCTGGCCGGCATCGCGGCGCTCGTCTTCTCGTCGGGCGGGCTGACCGTGCTCGTCGCCGTCGTCCTGGCCTGGGCCTTCGTGACCGGGGCACTCGAGCTCGTCACGGGTCTGCGGCGTCGCGGCCGCTCGCCGCTCGCCCGTGACTGGACGACCGTCGGGGCGCTGACGCTCGCGCTCGCCCTGGCCTTCGTGCTCGTGCCGCCCGATTACGCCCGCGAGCTCGGCGGCATCGAGCGGATCGAGGGCGTGCTGACCTCGTCGACCGTGCTGGTCGGCCTGCTGGGCGCGTACGGTGCCCTCGTCGGCGTGTTCCTCGTGATCGCGGGCCTGTCGCTCAAGTGGCAGACCACGACACCCGACCCGGCGGGGATCCCCGCCCACCCCGCTTCAGACGCCGACACCAGTTCAGACGGAGTACCCCAGAGATGACCCAACCCAGCTGGCGCGACCGCGTCCGCCCCGCCGAGTTCCTCGGCCTCAGCGCGGTGTTCGCCGTGTTCATCGGCGTCGTCGTGCTGCTCACCACCCGCGAACTCGACCTCGCGCTGATCTTCCTCTGCATCGGCTTCATCGTCGCCCTCGTCGTGATCGCCATGCTCGCCCTCGCGGCGAAGCCCAACGACGACGAGCAGCACGAGCTCGACGACGCCGACAAGCCGCGCGGGCACTGACCGGCGCCGGCGGGACCCGCCGACCCGCGCCTCCTCGGCTCCGCCCCGCGCAGTTCTGGGCGGTGCGGTGCGCTGCAGTTCTGCGCGGTGCAGTTCGGTGCACTGCGGTTCTGCGCGCTGCCGGCGGGTTCGGCGGGTTCCCGTCACTCGCGGCGGGTCAGCGCTGACCCGCCCCCGATGACACGAACCCGCCGAAGCGCGCCGGCGCACGAGTGGCGGGCTACGCCAGGCGGTCGACCAGCTGCGACGCGATGCCCGTGTACGTCGGCGGTGTCAGCGCGGTGAGCCGGCGCTTCGCGTCGTCGCCGATGTCGAGCCCCTCGACGAACGCGATGAGCTCGGCCTGCCCGACCCGCTTGCCCCGGGTGAGCTCCTTCAGCATCGCGTAGGGATCGGCGATCGACGAGCGGCCGGCGACGACCTCGGCGCGGATCACCGTCTGGATCGCCTCGCCGAGCACCTCCCAGTTCGAGTCGAGGTCGGCTTCGAGGGCGACCGTGCCGACGGCGATCTCGCCGAGCCCGCGGCGCAGGTTGTCGAGCGCGAGCATCGAGTGACCGAACGCGACGCCGATGTTGCGCTGCGTCGACGAGTCGGTCAGGTCGCGCTGCTGGCGTGAGGTGACGAGCGTCGAGGCGAGCGAGTCGAGCAGGGCGCACGAGAGCTCGAGGTTCGCCTCGGCGTTCTCGAACCGGATGGGGTTGATCTTGTGCGGCATCGTCGACGAGCCCGTCGCGCCGACCTGCGGGATCTGCGTGAAGTACCCCATCGAGATGTACGACCAGACGTCGGTCGCGAGGTTGTGCAGCACCCGGTTCGCGTGGGCGACGCGCGAGTACAGCTCGGCCTGCCAGTCGTGCGACTCGATCTGCGTGGTGAGCGGGTTCCAGACGAGGCCGAGGCTGTCCTCGACGAAGGCCCGCGAGATCTCGGGCCAGTCGGCCGACGGGTCGGCGACGACGTGCGCCGAGAACGTGCCCGTCGCGCCGCTGAACTTGCCGAGGTACTCGGTCGCGACGATCTGCGCGCGGAGGCGCTGCAGGCGGTGCACGAAGACCGCGAACTCCTTGCCGACCGTGGTCGGGGTCGCGGGCTGGCCGTGCGTGTGGGCGAGCATCGGCACGTCGCGGGCGTCGGTCGACCAGCGCGTCAGGGCGTCGATCACGGCGTCGAAGGCGGGCAGCCAGACCTCGGCGACGGCGGCCTTGACGGTGACGGCGTACGAGAGGTTGTTGATGTCCTCGCTGGTGCAGGCGAAGTGGGTCAGCTCGGCGATCGAGTCGAGGCCGAGGTCGGTCAGGCGCGCCCGCACGTAGTACTCGACGGCCTTGACGTCGTGGCGGGTGGTGGCCTCGAGACCGGCGAGCTCGTCGATGGCGTCTTGACCGAAGTCGGCGACGATCGCCCGGAGCGCCCGCTTCTGCGACTCGTCGAGCGGGCTCGAGCCGAAGGCCCCGCGCTCGGTCTGCGCGATCAGCCACTCGACCTCGACGTGCACGCGGGCACGGTTGAGACCGGCCTCGCTGAGGTGGTCGCCGAGCGAGCCGACGGAGGCGCGGTACCGGCCGTCGAGGGGGCTGAGGGGCTGAGGGGGCAACGTCATGAGGGTCCCTTGCGGAGTGCTGGTTCGATCTGGCGGAAGAGTGCGGCGCACGACTGCTCGACCAGGTCGAGGACCGTGTCGAACATCGCGGCGTCTGAGTAGTACGGATCGGGGACGTCGGTGCCCGTCACACCCGCACGCGCGGCCGCGGCGGGATCGAACGTCAGCAGCAGCTGCACCTTCGACCGGTCGGCGTCGTTCGTCGCCCACGAGCGGAGGATGCGCTCCTGCCCCCGGTCGAACGCGACGACGAGGTCGTGCCGCGCGAAGTCGTCGGTGGCGAACTGCTTCGCCCGGTGACGCGAGCCATCGTATCCGCGGGCCGCGAGGGCGGTCTCCGTGCGCGGGTCGGCGCCTTCGCCGACGTGCCAGTCGCCGGTGCCGGCGGACGAGATGACGAGGTCGTCGCCGTGCCCGGCCGCGTCGGCGAGCGACCGCAGCACCGTCTCGGCCATGGGCGAGCGGCAGATGTTGCCGGTGCAGACGAAGCAGACGCTGAAGCGGTTCACCGCCGGCGGTCGCCGGACTCGACGATCGGGCGGACGACGATGCCGATCAGCCAGGCCAGGATCGCGAGCACGAGGGCGCCGAGCACGCCCCACCAGAAGCCCTCGATCTCGAGGCCGAAGCCGATCAGGCCCGAGATCCAGGCGACGATGCCGAGCAGCAGCCCGTTGACGATCAGCGACACGAGCCCGAGGGTGAGGACGTAGAGGGGGAACGCGACGACCCGGATCGCCGTGCCGACGACGCCGTTGACCACGCCGAAGATCAGCGCGACGAGCAGGTACGTCAGCACCGTCTCGGTGGTGCCGCCCACGCCGTAGGGGTCGACGTCGACACCCGACACGATCAGGGTGGTCAGCCAGAGGGCCACGGCGTTGATGAGCAGCCTCACGATGAATCGGGTCATCCCCCCATCATGCCGAACGGGCGCCCTCGCGCGGTAGTGCGGCGTCCCACCGAGGAGGCGCGGTGCCGCGTCATCCGTCGGTGGCAGCCCCTAGGGTGGCCGGGTGATGACTCCCGTTCGACTTCGCCCCGAGATCGCCGCCCTGCCGCCGTACCGACAGGGCAAGCAGGCGTCGCCCGACGCCTTCAAGCTGTCGTCGAACGAGAACCCGTTCGAGCCGCTGCCGGCCGTCGTCGAGGCCCTCCGCGGCGCCGTCACGGTCAACCGCTACCCCGACGCGACGGCCGCGGCGCTCCGCGGCGCCCTGGCCGAGAAGTTCGGCGTCACCATCGACGAGGTGCACGTCGGCGCGGGGTCCGTCTCGCTGCTGCTGCAGTTCATCCAGGCCGCCGCCGCCCCCGGCGACGAGGTCGTCTACGCCTGGCGCTCGTTCGAGGCCTACCCGGGGCTCGTCACCGTGGCCGGTGCGACCAGCGTGCAGGTGCCCACCCGCGCCGACGGCAGCCACGACCTCGAAGCCATGGCCGCGGCCGTCACCGACCGCACGCGCCTGGTCGTCGTCTGCTCGCCGAACAACCCGTCGGGCACCACGGTCACCACCCACGAGTTCGAGACCTTCATGTCGGCCGTCCCCGACGACCTCCTGGTGATCCTCGACGAGGCCTACGCCGAGTTCGTCACCGACCCCGACGCGGTCGACGGCGAGTCGCTGACCGAGCGCCACCCGAACCTCGTCGTGCTCCGCACCTTCTCGAAGGCGTACGGGCTGGCGGCACTGCGCGTCGGGTACGCGATCGGCGCCTCCTCGGTGCTCGACGCCGCTCGGGCCACCGCCATCCCGCTGTCGGTCACCGAGCAGGGGCAGGCGGCCGCGCTCGCGTCGCTCGCCCACGAGTCCGAGCTGATGACCCGCGTCGACCGGATCGCCATGCTGCGCGACCAGGTGCGACAGGCGCTGATCGACCAGGGCTGGGACGTCCCGGCAGCCCAGGGCAACTTCGTCTGGCTGCCCACGGGCGAGCAGACCGCCACCGCCGCGGGCGTCTTCGCCGACCACGGGATCATCGTCCGGCCGTTCGCGCCCGAGGGCATCCGCATCACGATCGGCGAGCCGTCGTCGGTCGACAGACTGCTGCACGCGGCCCAGCAGGTGCGCCTGAACACATCACTCTGACGGCATGTAGCCGCCGGTAGAATGGTCGTCATGTCTTCCATCGATGCGGAACACGGCGTCACGACGGTCCAGCTGCTCAGCCCGACGGGCGAGCTCGTCGAATCCGACGCCGGTGCCGAGTTCCAGCCCTACATCGACGCCCTCGGCGACGACCGGTTGCGCGCCATGCACCGCGACATGGTCCTCACCCGTCGCTTCGACCGCGAGGCCGCCGCGCTCGCCCGTCAGGGGCAGCTCGCCCTGTGGGTGCCGAGCCACGGTCAGGAGGGGGCCCAGGTCGGCGTCGCGCACGCGTCGAGGCCGCACGACCACCTCTTCCCCTCGTACCGCGAGCACGCCGTCGCCCTGGCCAAGGGAGTCGACCCGGTCGACATCCTCCGCCTGCTGCGCGGCCACACCCACGGTGGCTGGAACCCGGCCGAACGCGGCAACTTCCACGTCTACACGCTCGTGATCGGGTCGCAGACCCTGCACGCCACGGGCTACGCGATGGGCCTCACGATCGACGGCAAGACGGGCAGCGGCGACCCCGAGGTCGACGAGGCCGTCATCACCTTCTTCGGCGACGGCGCCACCAGTCAGGGCGACGTCAGCGAGGCGCTGGTCTTCGCGGCGAGCTTCCAGACCCCCGAGCTGTTCTTCCTGCAGAACAACCAGTGGGCGATCAGCGTGCCCGTCGCCACCCAGTCGCGCACCCCGCTGGTCAACCGCGCCATCGGCTTCGGCGTGCCCGGCACCCGCATCGACGGCAACGACGTGCTCGCCAGCTACGCGGTCAGCCGCCGCGACCTCGACGCCGCCCGCAGCGGCGGCGGTCCGCGCTTCATCGAGGCGATGACGTACCGCATCGGCGCGCACACGTCGTCCGACGACCCGACCAAGTACCGCACCGACGACGAGCTGCAGAGCTGGATCGCCCGCGACCCGATCGACCGCTTCGAGGCGTTCCTCCGCTCGCGCGGCGAGGGCGACGCGTTCTTCGCCGGGCTCGAGGCCGAGGGCGACGACCTCGGTGCCGACATCCGTCGCCGCACGCTCGAGCTGCCGAAGCCCGAGGCGTCGTCGATGTTCGAGCACGTCTACTCCGAACCGCACCCCGTCATGCGCGAACAGCGCGAATGGCTGGCCTCGTACGAGAACAGCTTCGGCCCGACCGCCGACCCGACCACGGCCGACACCGACGGAGGACGCGCATGACCGACACCGCCCCGAACCCGACCACGACGGCCGACGCGACGGCCGCCGGCGAGCCGACCCGCGCCTCCCTCGAGACCATGCCGCTCGGCCGCGCCATCAACGCCGGTCTCCGCAAGGCCCTGGCCGACGACCCCCGCGTGCTGCTGATGGGTGAGGACATCGGCACGCTCGGCGGCGTGTTCCGCGTGACCGAGGGGCTGCAGGCCGAGTTCGGCGCGAACCGCGTCATCGATACGCCCCTCGCCGAGTCGGGCATCGTCGGCACAGCCATCGGACTCGCGATGGGCGGGTTCCGACCCGTCGTCGAGATCCAGTTCGACGGCTTCATCTACCCGGGCTTCGACCAGATCACGTCGCAGCTGGCCAAGATGACGGCACGCCACGAGGGCACCCTGCAGATGCCCGTCGTCATCCGGGTGCCGTACGGCGGGCACATCGGCGCGGTCGAGCACCACCAGGAGAGCCCCGAGGCGTACTTCGCCCACACGGCCGGCCTGCGGGTCGTCAGCCCGAGCACCCCGCACGACGCGTACTGGATGATCCAGGAGGCCATCGCGTCGAACGACCCGGTCATGTTCTTCGAGCCCAAGAGCCGCTACTGGCCCAAGGGCGAGGTCGACCGCACCGACCCGCACGCGCCGCTGCACGCCAGCCGCGTCGTCCGCACCGGCACCGAGGTCACGCTGCTCGGCCACGGCGCCATGGTCAGCACTCTGCTGCAGGCCGCCGAGATCGCCGCCGCCGAGGGCATCAGCGTCGAGGTCGTCGACCTGCGCTCGCTGTCGCCGGTCGACTACGGCCCCATCCTCGAGTCGGTCCGGAAGACCGGCCGACTCGTCGTCGCCCAAGAAGCCCCCGGCTTCGTCAGCGTCGGCTCCGAGATCGCCGCGACGGTCGCCGAGAAGGCGTTCTACTCGCTCGAGGCCCCCGTGCTGCGGGTCAGCGGCTTCGACACCCCGTTCCCTCCGGCGAAGCTCGAGACGCTGTATCTGCCTGACGCCGATCGCGTCCTCGAAGCCGTCGACCGCGCCCTCGCGTACTGAGAGAGATCTTCATGACCAGCGAATTCGCTCTGCCCGACGTCGGCGAGGGCCTCACCGAGGCCGAGATCGTCGAATGGCGGGTCGCCCCGGGCGACACCGTCCAGATCAACCAGGTGCTCGTCGAGATCGAGACGGCCAAGTCGCTCGTCGAGCTGCCGTCGCCCTTCGCGGGCGTCGTCGAGAGCGTGCTGGTCGCCTCGGGCGAGACGGTCGACGTCGGCACGCCGATCATCCGCATCGGCGACGGAGGCGCGCCCCGCACCCCGGGCGACCGCGCCGCCGAAGCCGAGGCGTCCGAATCGGGTGGACTCGCCCGCACCGCCCAGGTCGTCTCGCAGAACGAGCAGGCGCTGTCCGAGCAGCGGGCCAGGGGTCTCGACACCGCGTCGATCCCGGTCGTGACTACCCGCGCCTCCTCGGGGGCGGACGACGCTGCCGCCGCGGCACCTGCGGCTGCTCCCATCGCCACCGCGCCCGCCGCACCGGCTGCGCCCGCCGCACCGGCTCCGTCGGCGGAGGACGTCGCGGCCGGCGGCGGCACCGGCTCGGTCGCCTCGGCACCCGCCGACTCGGACGACAGCGGCTCGGGGGCCGTGCTCGTGGGCTACGGGGCCGCGGGCGGATCGGGCTCGACCCGACGCCGCAAGCCCGCCCAGACCGAGGTCGACGCCCGTCAGCTGCGCGTCGCCGAGCAGGCCCGCCGCCGCCCGACCACGTCGGTGCCGGCCGCGCAGGCCCTGCCGATCATCGCGAAGCCGCCGATCCGCAAGCTCGCCAAGGACCTCGAGGTCGACCTGTCGATCGTCCAGCCCACCGGTCTCGCCGGCGAGGTCACCCGCGACGACGTGATCCGCCACGCGCAGCAGGCCAGCGTGTTCCGCAACATCGAGACGCCCGAGTGGGGCGAGGAGCGCATCGAGCGGATCCCCGTCAAGGGCGTCCGCAAGGCGATCGCCCGGGCGATGACCTCGTCGGCGTTCACCGCGCCGCACGTCAGCCTGTTCGTCGACGTCGACGCGACCCGCACGATGGAGTTCGTGAAGCGCCTCAAGGCGTCGCCGCAGTTCGCCGGCGTCAAGGTCTCGCCCCTGCTGATCATGGCGAAGGCGATCATCTGGGCCGTGCGTCGCAACCCGATGGTGAACAGCGCGTGGACCGATAAGGAGATCCTCGTGCGGCACTTCGTCAACCTCGGCATCGCCGCGGCGACCCCGCGCGGGCTGATCGTGCCGAACGTGAAAGAGGCGCAGTCGATGAGCCTCCTCCAGCTCGCGCAGGCGCTCGAGCAGCTCACCCTCACGGCACGCGACGGCAAGACGACGCCGACCGACATGCAAGACGGAACCATCACCATCACGAACATCGGCGTCTTCGGCATGGACACCGGCACGCCGATCCTCAACCCGGGCGAGGTCGCCATCGTCGCCCTGGGCACGATCAAGCAGAAGCCGTGGGTCGTCGACGGCGAGGTCCGCAGCCGCATGGTGACGACGATCGGCGCCAGCTTCGACCACCGCGTGGTCGACGGCGACGTCGCGAGCCGCTTCGTGGCAGACGTCGCGAGCGTGCTCGAAGAGCCGGCGCTGCTGCTCGACTGAGCCGGCTCTGCCATCCAGGAGGCGCGGTGCGGGGAGTCCCGCACCGCGCCTCCTCGGCGTCCTGTCGTAGGGTCGTGTCGACGACACGTCATGACCGGACGGGACCACCGCCGGTCGACTCGAGGAGGGGCCGGTCCGCCATGCCGCAGCACATCGTCGACGGGTCGGTGCCGAAGCACGAGCAGCTCCGCGGCATCCTGCAGGAGATGGCGGCGACCGAGCTGCCCGCCGGCGCCGCCGTGCCGAGCGAGCGCCAGCTGATGGCCGACTACGGCGTCAGCCGCATCACAGTGCGGGAGGCGGTCGGCCAGCTGGTCAACGAGGGCTGGCTCACCCGGGTGCGCGGCAAGGGCACCTTCGTGGCCCACCGCGTGGTGCAGTCGACCCTGCACCTGGCCTCGTTCACCAGCGAGATGACGTCGCTCGGGCATGTTCCGAGCACGGTCGTGCTGGTGCGCGACGAGGCCGTGCCTCCTGCCGACACCGCCGCGGCGCTCGAGATCGCACCCGGCGAGACCGCGTTCCGGGTGAAGCGCCTGCGCCTCGCCGACGGCGAACCGGTCAGCATCGACGACGCGTGGTTCCCGGCCGCGCGCTTCGCCGGGCTGTTCGACCACGACCTGACCCTGTCGCTCTACCGCCTCTTCGGCGACGAATACGACCTGCCCGTCACCCGCGCCCGGCAGACGGTCTCTGCGGAGGGCGCCTCGGCCGAGACGGCGACGCTGCTCGGCACGCGCGACGGCGCGCCCGTGCTGTTCTTCGACCGCGTGTCGTACTCGGGCGACGTGCCGGTCGAGCACTCGGCGACCTGGTACCGCTCCGACCGCTACCGCGTGTCGATGCAGGTGTCGTCGACGGAGCCGCAGGGCTGACCCGAGCCCGGCGCCGCGGTCAGACGGTGAAGAGGGCGTCGCCCGGCGCGACCGACGTGCCCACCGCCTCCTGCGACACGGTGTCGGGTGCGCTGTCGAGCACGACGACGGGGCAGACCGCCGAGTAGCCCGCCTCGGCGACGACGGCCGGGTCGAAGGTCACGACGAGCTCGCCCGCGGCGACGTTCGCGCCCTCGGCGACGGCCAGCTCGAAGCCCGAGCCGCCGAGCTTCACGGTGTCGATGCCGACGTGCACGAGCACGCCGACGCCCGAGTCGTGCACGACGACGAACGCGTGCGGGTGCAGCTTGACGACCTCGCCGGCGATCGGCGAGAACACGGCCACGAGACCGGCACCGGCACCCCGCCCCGCAGGAGGCGCGCTCGGCTCGATCGCGACGCCCGCCCCCACCAGCTGGCCGGCGAACACCGCGTCGGGCACGTCGGCGAGCGCCACGACCCGCCCGGCGACCGGGGCCGTGACGACCGTCACGCGTCGAGGAGGTCGTTGATGTCTTCGGCGAGGGTGTCGGCGATGGTGCCCACGATCACCTGGACGCTGCCGCCGGCGTGGACGACGGCGGTCGCACCGGCCGCCTTGAGGGCGGCGTCGTCGACCAGCGAGACGTCTTTGACGTCGGTGCGCAGGCGGGTGATGCAGCCTTCGATCTCGTCGATGTTGTCGGCGCCGCCGAGTCCGTCGATCATGGCCTGTGCTTTCGACATGAGCTGTTCTCCTCCATCGCGGGTGACATGACCCGGTTCTGCTGACACGGAACGCGGGTTCCCAGTTGACACCATCCGCCGGTCTGAGGAAACTACCACTCACTGGTCATGACCGGACAGGACCGGACAGGCCTCAGATCGACCGGCACCGTGCCCACGACGATGCCCCGGCCGACTGCTCATCGACGAGAGGATCCGCGCATGACGACGTCCGAGACCGAGGCCGCACCGGCCGCAGCGCCGAAGAGGGGTGCCGGCGCGTTCGCCGTGCTGCAGCGCCTCGGGCGCAGCCTCATGCTGCCCATCGCGGTGCTCCCCGCCGCGGGGCTGCTCCTCCGGCTGGGCCAGCCCGACCTGCTCGGGGGCATCCCCGGGTTCGAGACCGGAGGTTCGGTCATCAGCGCGGCGGGCAACGCGGTCTTCACCTGGCTGCCGCTGATCTTCGCGGTGGGCATCGCGATCGGCTGGGCGAAGAAGTCCGACGGCTCGACGGCCCTGGCCGCCGTGGTCGGCTACATGGTCATCGACGGCGTGTTCGAGGCCATGTCCCCTCTCGTGCTGGCGGGCGAGACGACGGCGACCGGCGATCCGGCGGTCATCGACTACGGCGTGCTCGGCGGCATCGTCATGGGTCTGCTGTCCGCGGTGCTCTGGCAGCGCTTCTACCGGACGAAGCTGCCCGAGTTCCTCGGCTTCTTCTCCGGCCGTCGACTGGTGCCGATCCTCACGGCCGGCACGGGTCTGGTCGTCGGCGTCGTCATGTCGTTCGTCTACCCGATCTTCAACGCGGCGCTCACCTGGGTGGGCACGGCCGTGGCGTCCAACGACGTGGTCGGCGGCGGTGTCTACGGGGTCGTCAACCGCCTCCTGATCCCCACGGGTCTGCACCACATCCTGAACAACATCGTGTGGTTCCTGGTGGGCGACTACTCGGGCGCCGACGGCACGGTCTACCGCGGCGACCTGACCCGGTTCTTCCAGGGCGACCCGAGCGCCGGCGTCTTCATGACCGGGTTCTTCCCGATCTTCATGTTCGCCCTGCCCGCCGCGGCCCTCGCGATCTGGCGTCACGCCCGCCCCGAGAAGAAGAAGCTGATCGGCGGCATCATGCTGTCGACCGCGCTGACGGCCTTCCTGACGGGCATCACCGAGCCACTCGAGTTCTCGTTCATGTTCGTCGCCTGGCCGCTCTACGTGGTGCACGCTGTGCTGACGGGCACCTCGATGATGCTGGTCAACGCGCTCGACATCCACACCGGGTTCTCGTTCTCGGCGGGTCTGATCGACTACGTGCTGAACTTCTCGATCTCGCAGAACTCGATCTGGCTGATCCCGATCGGGCTCGGCTACGCCGTCGTCTACTACGTCATCTTCAGCTTCGTGATCAAGAAGTGGAACCTCAAGACACCGGGTCGCGAAGACGACGACGCGAGCGCCGAGTCGGTCGAGGCCGCCACGAAGGCGTAGCCGCGCTCGCACTCCGGGGCACCAGACCCCAGCGGATCGCCGAGGCCCTCGTGCGCACACGGGGGTCTCAGCGCGTTCCCGGGGTCTCGGCGGTTCCGAGGAGGCGCGTCGCGGGTCGGCAGCCGAGCCGCGCCTCCTCGTCTTGACAATCATTATCAGTAGCAATAGCGTCGACGACATGAACCTCCGCCGCACCCTGCCCCTGCTCGCCCTGCCCGCCGCGGCGGCCCTCGTGCTGAGCGGCTGCTCGTCGTCGGGGTCGGCGGGCGCGGCGGGTGACGACGGTTCAGGAGGCGCGATCTCGGTCGTCGCATCGACCAACGTCTACGGCGACATCGCTCAGACCGTCGGCGGCGACGCGGTCGACGTCACCAGCATCATCAGCGACCCCTCTCAGGACCCTCACTCGTACGAGGCCGACGCCCGCACCCAGCTCGCGGTCTCGCGGGCCGACGTCGTGATCGAGAACGGCGGCGGCTACGACGCTTTCGTCGACACGATGCTCAGCGCGAGCGACTCGTCGGCCGCGGTCGTGAACGCCGTCGACGTCTCGGGCCTCGACCCCGACGCCGAGGGGCACACGGACGACGAGCACGCCGACGACGAGCACGCCGACGAGGCCGAGCCCTCCGCCGACGCCACGAGCGACGACCACGCCGACGAGCACGAGCACGACCACGAGCACGGCGCGTTCAACGAGCACGTCTTCTACAGCCTGCACAGCATGGGCGCCCTCGCCGACGAGATCGCGCACCAGCTGGGCGAGATCGACCCCGACCAGGCCGACACCTTCACCGCGAACGCCGACGCGTTCGGCGACCGCGTGGCCGACCTGGAGGCGCAGGCCGCCGAGATCAAGACGGCGCACGACGGCGAGTCGGTCGCCTACACCGAGCCGGTGCCCGGCTACCTCTTCGACGAGATGGGTCTCGTGAACGTGACCCCCGCCTCCTTCTCCGAGGCCATCGAAGAGGGCGACGACGTGTCGCCCGCGGTGCTCAACGAGACGCTCAAGACCTTCGCCGACGGCCGCGTCGACCTGCTCGCCTACAACGAGCAGACCTCGAGCCCCGAGACCGAGGCCGTCGAGAAGGCCGCCACCGACGCCGGCGTCGCCATCGTGCCGGTCACGGAGCTCCTCCCGGAGGGGGATGATTACATCTCGTGGCAGCAGAGCAACATCGACGCGATCAAGGCGGCACTCGACCGGTGACCCAGCGGCACCCCGACGACTCCGTCGCCGTCGCGACCCGCGCCTCCTCGGCCGGGCGCGACGGCGACGCCGTGCTGCGCCTGCGCGACGCCGGCGTCGGCTTCGGCGACCGGACCCTCTGGTCGGGGCTCGACCTCGACGTCGCCCCCGGCGAGTTCATCGCCGTGCTCGGCCCGAACGGCGCCGGCAAGACCACCATGCTGCGGACCATCCTCGGTCAGCAGGAGCTCACCGCCGGCACCATCGAGTTCCTCGGCAGGCCGGTCGCCCGCGGGCACCGCCGCATCGGGTACGTGCCGCAGCAGCGCCTGATGGAGACCGGTACGCCGCTCCGCACCCGCGACATGATCGCCCTCGGCGTCACCGGCCACCGCTGGGGCCTGCGCCGCGAGAGCGCCGCCGAACGGGCCGCCATCGACGCCCTCGTCGACGAGGTGGGCGCGACCTCGTTCGCCGACGCCCCCGTCGCCTCGCTCTCGGGCGGCGAGCAGCAGCGCGCCCGCGTCGGCCAGGCACTCGCCGCCGACCCCGCCCTGCTGCTCTGCGACGAGCCGCTGATCTCGCTCGACCTGCGGCACCAGCGCGGCGTCACCGAGCTGCTCGACCGTCAGCGCCGGGCCCGCAACACGGCCGTCGTCTTCGTCACGCACGACGTCAACCCGATCCTCGACGTCGTCGACCGGGTGCTCTACCTGGCCGGGGGCTCGTTCCGCATCGGCACCCCCGACGAGGTGCTGCAGGCGCCCGTGCTGAGCGAGCTGTACGGCACCCCGGTCGACGTCATCCGCACGATGGGGCGCATCGTCATCGTCGGCAGCCACGGGCACGACGACCACCACCTCGAGCCGCTCGACGACGACGGAGGGCCGCGATGACCGACCTGTGGGCCCAGCTGTTCTCGTTCCAGGACTTCGGCGAGCTCGTCGCCCTCGTCAAGAACTCGATCATCGCCGGCGCCGTGCTCGGCCTGGTCGGCGGGCTGATCGGCCCGTTCGTCCTCACACGCAACATGCCGTTCGCCGTTCACGGCATCAGCGAGCTGTCGTTCGCCGGCGCGTCGGCCGCCCTTCTCTTCGGCGCCAACGTCGTCGCGGGGTCGCTCGTCGGCAGCGTCGTGGCGGCCCTGCTGATCGGGGTGCTCGGGTCGCGGGCGCGCGAACGCAACTCGATCATCGCGGTGCTCATGCCGTTCGGCCTCGGCATCGGCATCCTCTGCCTCGCCCTCTACCAGGGCCGGTCCGCCAACCGGTTCGGCCTGCTGACCGGTCAGATCGTCGCCGTCGACAACCCCCAGCTCGGCTGGCTGATGACCATCTCGGCCGTCGTGATCGTCACGCTGCTGATCGTCTGGCGCCCGCTCACCTTCGCCAGCGTCGACCCCGACGTGGCCGCCGCCGCCGGCATCCCGGTGCGGACCCTCGGCATCGTCTTCATGCTCGTGCTCGGCCTCGCCGTCGCCGTGTCGGTGCAGATCGTCGGCGCCCTGCTGGTGCTCTCGCTGCTCGTCACCCCCGCCGCCGCGGCCCTCCGGCTCACGGTGAACCCGCGGCTGGTGCCGCTCTTGAGCATCGCCTTCGCCGTCACCTCGGTGGTCGGCGGGATCCTGCTCGCACTCGGCGGCGGACTGCCGATCAGCCCCTACGTCACGACCATCTCGTTCGCCATCTGGCTCGTCTGTCGTGTGATCGGCCGTCGTCGCGACGCCCGCACGCTCAGGCCGCGCCGACCCGCACGGGTAGCCTTGGCCGCGAAGCAGGAGGTCTGAGATGGTGGTCCGACGCAACACCTGGCAGCGCGAGGCCGTGCGCGAGGCGCTCGACAGCAGCGAGGGCTTCGTCAGCGCCCAGTCGCTGCACACCCAGCTGCGCGAGGCGGGCTCGCCCATCGGGCTGGCGACCGTCTACCGGGCGCTGTCCGACCTCGCCTCCGACGGATCGGCCGACTCGCTGCAGCAGGAGGGCGAGAGCCTCTACCGCGCCTGCACCCCCGGCACGCACCACCACCACCTCATCTGCCGCGTCTGCGGAACCACGGTCGAGATCGAGGCCGACGCGGTCGAGACCTGGGCCCGCCAGGTCGCCGCTCAGCACGGCTTCACCGAGGCGCAGCACATCGTCGACGTCTTCGGGCTCTGCGCGGCGTGCTCGGCCGAGGCCGCCGCGGGGCGCGACCCCGCGGTCACCCGCGGCTCCTCCGAGGGCTGACCCGCGCCTCCTCGGCTGCCGCCGTCGATGCCGAGGAGGCGCGGCTTGCGTGATCCCGGGCGTGTCGCGTACTCTTGCTCTTTGGTTGGGCGCTCTCTGCGCCCATGTGCACCGAATCCCCCGCCACACCGGCTCCGTCATGCGGATCCATGGGGGCCGACGCGCGCCGACAAGTGACCTTGGGTAGGGGCCGCCGTTCGCAGAACGGGGTGCTCCCTACGGTATCTACGGAGGAATGACCATGGCAGCAACATGCCAGGTGACCGGAGCCATCCCCGGCTTCGGACACAACATCTCGCACTCGCACCGACGCACCAAGCGTCGTTTCGATCCCAACATCCAGAAGAAGACGTACTACGTGCCGTCGCTTCGTCGTAACGTGACCCTGCAGCTCAGCGCCAAGGGGATCAAGGTCATCGACGCTCGTGGCATCGAGTCGGTCGTGAAGGACCTTCTCGCTCGTGGGGAGAAGATCTAATGGCTCGTCAGCAGGACGTCCGTCCCATCATCAAGCTCCGCTCGACGGCGGGCACCGGTTTCACGTACGTGACCAAGAAGAACCGTCGTAACAACCCCGATCGCCTCGTGCTGAAGAAGTACGACCCCGTGATCCGCAAGCACGTCGAATTCCGCGAGGAGCGCTAGAGATGGCCAAGAAGAGCAAGATCGCCAAGAACAACCAGCGCGCCGTCATCGTCGCCCGTTACGCCGAGAAGCGTCTCGAGCTCAAGAAGGCGCTCATCGACCCGAACGGCACCGACGAGAGCCGCGAGGCCGCCCGCCTCGGTCTGCAGAAGCTGCCCCGCGACGCGTCGCCGGTCCGCCTCCGCAACCGCGACTCGGTCGACGGCCGCCCCCGCGGTCACCTCAAGGCCTTCGGCATCAGCCGTGTCCGCTTCCGCGACATGGCTCACCGCGGTGAGCTTCCGGGCATCACGAAGTCTTCCTGGTAGGTTTTACGCGGTTCCACAGGGCCCTCGGGCCTGTTACCGCACGGACGCGGTGAACGCCGCGTCTCGTCTTACGAACGAAGTCCGAGGAGGACAAACACATGGCTGACAAGTCACTGAACCGCACCGAGCTCGTCGCAGCTGTCGCTTCCGAGTCCGGCCAGAGCCAGGCCGCCGTCAGCGGCGTCGTCGACGCGTTCTTCTCCGTCGTCTCGAAGTCCGTCGCGGACGGCACGAAGGTCACCATCCCCGGGTGGATCGCCTTCGAGAAGACGCACCGCGCCGCTCGCACCGGCCGCAACCCGCAGACGGGTGAGGCCCTCGAGATCGCCGCGAGCGACAGCGTCAAGGTCAGCGCCGGCAGCAAGCTCAAGGCCGCCGTCAAGTAGTCCTCCGCTTCTCACGAAGCCCCAGGGGGTGTCGACTTCGGTCGGCACCCCCTTTCGTGCGCCGGGCCGGGCGTCGTCCCCAGGGGGCCGACCCGCGCCTCCTCGGCCGACCTGTGCGGAACTCACCGGTCTCTCGGGGCCGAACGATCCGTCTCCGCACCCCGAGCACCCGACCTAGGCTGGAACCCGTGCCGAAACTCACCCGCATCACCGGGCCCGCACTCCTCGTGCTGGTGGCGTTCGCGGCGCTGCTCGTCGCCCTGAAGCTGGGCGGCGCGGCCGACGCCCCGCTCGTCGTCGACCCGGGCGAGGTCGTCCGCTACGGCCTGCCCATGGCCAAGATGCTGAACAACATCGGCGCGGCTGCGACCATCGGCACCCTCGCCCTGACCTGCTTCGCACTGGCCCGCGCTCGCCCCGAGTACGACAAGGCGCTCGACATCGCCGCCGGCGCCGCCGGGTTCTGGGCCGTCGCCTCGGCCGCCACGACCTTCTTCACGTTCCTCAGCGTCGCCAACGTCGCCGTGACCTTCGACGACCAGTTCGGCCGCCAGCTCGCGTTCTTCCTCACCGACACCGAACTCGGCAACGCCTGGCTGATCACCACGCTGATCGCCGCCGCCGTCACGGTGATGTGCTTCGTCGTCCGCAACATCTGGGCGCTGATCGGCGTCACGCTGCTCGCCATGGGCGGGCTCATCCCCATCGCCCAGCAGGGGCACGCCGCCGGGTCGAGCGGTCACGACGCCGCCGTCACGAACCTCGCACTGCACCTCGTCGGCGCCTCCGTCTGGCTCGGCGGCCTCGTGCTGCTGGCCCTGCTGCGCGGCACGCTCGACGACACCCGGCTCGCGATCGTGCTGTCGCGCTACTCGACGCTCGCGATCATCTGCTTCGTCGTGGTCGCCGTGTCGGGCGTCGGCAGTGCCGCCCTGCGACTCGGCAGCTGGTCGTCGTTGACCACGGGCTACGGCGTGCTCGTGCTGATCAAGACCTTCGCGCTCGTGGCGCTCGGGCTGTTCGGCGTCGTGCAGCGGAGGTTCCTGGTCGCACGCATGGGCACGCACCCGAAGGCCACCACCCGCCTCTTCTGGTACTTCGTCTCGGCCGAGCTCGCGTTCATGGGCATCGCCTCGGGCGTGGCCGCCGCCCTCGGTCGCACCGCGACGCCCGTCGAGCAGGTCGCCGCGAGCGACCTCGCCGACCCGACACCGGCCGAGATCCTCACCGAAGAGCTGCTGCCGCCCGAGCTGACCCCGATGCGCTGGCTCACGGAGTGGAACCCCGACATGCTCTGGGCCCTGCTCTGCGCCTTCGGCGTCTTCTTCTACCTCGCCGCCGTCGCGCGCCTGCGCCGTCGCGGCGACCGCTGGTCGGCCGGGCGCACGGTCTCGTGGATCGCCGGCATGGTCGTGCTGTTCTACATCACCTGCGGCGCCCCGAACGTCTACGAGGAGTACCTGTTCAGCGCGCACATGCTCGCGCACATGGCGCTCGGCATGGTCGTGCCGGTGCTGCTCGTGCCGGGCGCACCCGTGACGCTCGCCCTGCGCGCCATCCACAAGCGGACCGACGGCACCCGTGGGCCGCGCGAGTGGATCATGATCCTCGTGCACTCGCGGTACGCGCACGTGATCAGCAACCCGATCGTGTCGGCCGTGCTCTTCGCCGGGTCGCTGTTCGTGTTCTACTACACGTCGCTCTTCAGCTGGGCGACCACGACGCACCTCGGGCACTACTGGATGATCGTGCACTTCCTGATCGTCGGGTACCTGTTCGTGCAGTCGATGATCGGCATCGACCCCGTCAAGGGCCGCCTGCCCTACCCGATGCGCCTGCTCGTGCTGCTCGCGACGATGGCGTTCCACGCGTTCTTCGGGCTCAGCATCATGACGAGCACGGGGCTGTTCCTGGCCGACTGGTACGGGGCCATGGGCCGCACCTGGGGCGCCACCCCGATGGCCGACCAGTACGCCGCGGGCGGCATCGCATGGAGCGTCGGCGAGATCCCGACCGTGTCGCTCGCCATCGCCGTCGCCATCATGTGGAGCCGCAGCGACAGCCGCGAGGCCAAGCGCAAGGACCGCAAGGCCGACCGCGACGACGACGCCGAGCTGAAGGCGTACAACGAGCAGCTCGGGGCGCTGGCGCGGAGCGACCGGGGGCGCTGAGCCGGGCGCGGGGCGCTGAGTCGACCGCGGGCGCATCGCACCCGTTCGGGGGCTGGCCGACGTCGAACGCATGAGGCAACCTCAGAATGTGCTGCCCGAGCACGCCGAGAGGAACCCATGCCGTCGACCACCTTCGCCCGCACCCGAGTCGCGTTCGTCGCCTTCGCCGTCACCGCGGGGCTGACCCTCGGCGGCGGGCTGACCCTCGGAGTCGGGGCGCCCGCCTACGCCGCCCCCAAGGTCTACGCCAACTGCACCGCCGTGAACAAGGCGTTCTCGGGTGGGATCGCCAAGCCCGGCATCAAGGTCAACCTCGTCACGAAGGCGAACAAGACGGTCGAGAAGCGCGCTCTCAAGGGCTCCGTCAAGTTCGACAAGGCGCTCTACGCCGCCAACGCGAAGCACGACCGCGACAAGGACGGCATCGCCTGCGAGAAGAGCTGACGCACCGGTCGTGAGACAGCGAGGAGGCGCGGTCCGGGATGTCCCGACCCGCGCCTCCTCGGCGTCATGAGTCTGCGACTCAGGCCATCAGCTCGCGCACGCGCGGCACGACCTCGGTGCCGTACAGCTCGATGCTGCGCATCATGTGCTCGTGCGGCAGTCGACCCATGCTGTAGCGGAGGTCGAAGCGCGACGCCCCGAGCAGCGTGAGGTTCTGCGCGATCTTCTGCGCGACGGTCTCGGGCGAGCCGACGTACAGGGCGCCGGTGGCGTTCGCGCTCTGCTCGTACTGCGGGCGCGAGTAGGGCGGCCAGCCGCGCTCGCGACCGAGCTGGTTGGTCTGCTCCTCCTGGTAGGGGTAGAGGATCTCGAGCGCCTCGGCGTCGGTGTCGGCGATGAAGCCGGGCGAGTGCATCGCGATCGGCTGCGACGGCTTGCCGAACTCGGTCAGCGCGCGACGGTACAGATCGGCGTACGGCGCGAACTGGGCCGGCTGCCCGCCGATGATGGCGAGGAACAACGGCAGCCCGTAGTGCGCGGCGCGGATGACCGACTGCGGCGATCCGCCGACGCCGACCCAGGTCGGGATCGTGCCCGACTCGGGGCGCGGGTAGACCCACTGGTCGCTCAGCGAACCGCGGACGCTGCCCTGCCAGGTGACGGGCTCGTCTTTCAGCAGCTCGGCGAACAGCTCGATCTTCTCTTCGAAGAGCTTCTCGTAGTCCTGCAGGTCGAGACCGAAGAGCGGGAACGACTCGGTGAACGACCCGCGCCCGAGGATCACCTCGGCACGCCCGTTCGACACCGCGTCGACTGTGGCGAAGCGCTCGTAGACCCGCACCGGGTCGTCGGAGCTGAGCACGGTGACGGCCGAGCCGAGGCGGATGCGCTCGGTGCGGGCGGCGATCGCGGCGAGCACGACCTCGGGCGCCGACACGGCGAAGTCGATGCGGTGGTGCTCGCCCACGCCGATGAAGTCGAGCCCGACGCGGTCGGCGAGCACGGCCTGGTCGACCAGATCGCGGATCGCCTGGGCGTGGGTCTTGAGCGTCCCGGCGCCGTCGACGCCCGCGGGGCGCTCGGTGACGTCGCCGAAGGTGTCGAGGCCGAACTCGAGGGGGTGTGACATGAGGCTCCTGACCGTGCTGCTATCTATACGTTTGCATGAATACTACGCCCCGTGGAGGCGCGCGTCCAGCAGGCGGGCACGGTCGCGTCTTCAGGCGCGCAGCGGACGAGGCCACCCGGACGGGGTCTGGACACCTCGGCCCCCGACCAGCAGCATTATCCTGGGCACACTGCCTCACCGGTCGCGCCGTCGGCGCCACCGCCACCCGACTCGCGGGCCCGTGGCCCCGAGCCCGATGAGAGAACCACCACGATGTGCCCCGTCCTCCCCGCGACGCCCGAGAACGCCCCGGAGTCCGTCGAGAGACTGGCGATGACCCTGCACCGCCTCGACGAGGCGCACCGACGCTACCGGGTGCACTCCGCCCGCGTCGTCGGGCTGGCCCCGATGGAGGTCTCGGCGCTGCTCGCCGTCGGCGACACCCCCGGCATCACGCCGACGGCCCTCGCCCGCGACCTGGTCATCACCTCGGGGTCGACGACGGCCGTCATCGACCGGCTCGAGAAGGCCGGCCACGTCGTCAGGACGAAGCACCCCGACGACCGCCGCAGTCTGCACCTGCACCTCACCGCCGCCGGCACGGACGCGATGACGAACCTGCGCGAGGCGTACCGCTACGTGCTCTCGACGACCGGCACCGACGAGACCATCCTGAGCGCGATCCCGCAGCTGCACGAGATCACGGAGGCCCTGAACGCCGCCGTGAACGAGTCGCCCGACGGCGCCTGACGCGCGCCGCTGCGCGCCGCGCGCGCCGTGCGTGCATCGATGTGACGCGAAAGGGCCCCTCGCGCGGCCCGAGGGCGCCTTTCGGGTCGCCTCGACGCTGCGGCAGGAGGCGCGGGGCGGGAGGCGCCGCCGGCGCTGCATCGAAGTGACCCGAAGGGACCTCTCCCGCACCCCGAGGGCCCGCTTCGGGTCGCCTCCACGCAAGCGGCAGGAGGCGCGGGGCGGGCGCGCCGGAGGGGCTACGTCGAGGTGACCCGAAAGGGCCCCTCGCGCGGCCCGAGGGCGCCTTTCGGGTCGCCTCGACGCTGCGGCAGGAGGCGCGGGGCGGGAGGCGCCGGAGGCCGCTGCATCGAAGTGACCCGTTGAGGGCCCTCCTGCACCCCGAGGGCGCCTTTCGGGTCACCTCGATGCGCGCGGGCGGCGCGGCGAGGGCGGCGCGCGCTCGCTAGGCTCCGATCGTGGCAATCACCCTCTACGAGCAGATCGCCGACGACCTCCGCCGACGCATCGTCCGCGGCGACCTCGCGGTCGGCGACGACGTCCCGAGCGAGGGCGAACTCGCCGAGCAGTGGCGCACCTCCCGGGGTCCGATCCGCAACGCCCTCGCGGCCCTCCGCAGCGAGGGCCTCGTCGAGACCCGGCGCGGTCGACCGGCTCGCGTGGTCGCCCGCAAGACGCATCACCCCGTCGACGTGTCGATCCCGTTCACGAAGTGGGTCCGCGACGTCGGCGGCGAGCCCGGGGCCCGCACCCAGGAGGTCTCGCTGCGCCGGGCGGGCGACGAAAAGGCCCGCGCCCTCGGCGTCGAGCCCGGCGACCTGGTCGTCGACGTCGTGCGTCTGCGGACGGTCGACGGCCGCCCGACCATGCTCGAACGCCTGACCTTCATCGAGGAGGTCGGCCGCGTGCTCTTCGACGTCGACCTCGACACCGTCTCGATCACCGAGTACCTCGACTCGCGGGGGTTCGGCTACGACGACGTCGACCACGAGATCGACGCGGTGGCGGCCGACGAACTCGACGCGCGCCTCCTCGGCGTCGAACCGGGCACGCCGATCCTCCGCCTGCACCGCGTGACCCGCGGGCGCGACGGCCGGACGTTCGAGGCCTCCGACGACCGCTACCGCAGCGACATCGTCCGCTTCACCGTGGCCGCCTCGGGCCGGGCCCGCGAGGGCGACCACTTCATCCGCACGATCGGGGCGTGAGCCGCCGCCTGTCCGGCAGCCGCCGTCGGCGCGCAGGCCCAGGAGGCGCGGGTCGGCTCAGCCCTCGAAGTCGCCGCTGATCGCACCGTCACCGCTCGTCACGGACGGACGGCGACCCGCACCGCTCCCGCCGACGCGGCCCGCCCGAGGCCCGTGTCGAGATCGGCGAGAGCCACCTCGTCGCCGACGAGGTCGGCCAGGGGCCAGGCGAGGTGCCTCCGCTCGACGAAACGGGCCGCCTCGACGAGGTGCCGCGGCGCGTAGTTGTGGACCCCGCGCACGGTGACGAGCCGACGGACGACGCTCTCCGCGTCGACCGGCACCGCCGGAGCCGGCGACACGCTGCCGACCAGGACGGCCACGCCTCCCACCCCGAGCCTGGTCAGGGCCGACGCGACGGCGTGCGGCGAACCGGACGCCTCCACGGCCACCAGAGGCGCGCCTCCTGCAGCCTCGAGGGCGCGGTCGACGCTGCCGTCGGCGTCGGCGGCGACTCCGGGATCGCCCGTCGCGACCGCCCCGAACCGGACCGCGAGAGCACGACGACCCGGGTCGGGGTCCACCACGACGACCCGGGCGCCGGCGTCGGTCGCCAGCGCCGCGACCGTGAGCCCGATCAGGCCCGCACCGAGCACGAGCACCACGACCGGTGCCGCAGGCGCAGCCGCCTGGCCCGCCGCACCGTCCGATGAGGCAGAGCCCGTCGAGCCCGCCGCACCGGCCGATGAGGCAGAGCCCGTCGAGCCCGTCGCACCGGCCGCACCGGCCGCACCGGATGCACCCGCCACCCGCCCGTCGAGCGGCACGATCGCCGACGCCGCGTCGAGCGCCGCCACCGCGGTCGCCGTGCCGCACGAGACCGGCGCGAGCAGCCGCGCGTCGAGGTCGTCGGAGACCGGCACCACCGACGTCCCCGCCCGCACGTGCACGTGGGTGGCGAAGCCTCCGCTCAGCTCCCACCCGGTCTCGAGCCGCTCGTGCCCGTACTTCCGCACCCGCTCGCATTTCTGCGGCAGACCACGGGCACAGGTCGCACAGCGACCGCAGCTCGCCGTCAGCGACCAGACCACGCGCCTCCCCGGTGCGAGCGGCGTGCCGTCGACGGCGACCGCGCCCTGGCCGACCGCGACGATCCGCCCGACCTGCTCGTGCCCGAGCACGAGCGGGACCGGCGCGGCCCGGTCACCGCGGGTCGTGTGCACGTCCGAGCCGCAGATCGTCGCGAGCTCGACCTCGACCAGCAGGTCTCCGGGGGCCAGGCGGACACTCGGCACGGCGACCGCGTCGTGCGGGCGGCCGGGTTGCGTCCAGACCATCGCCGTCGGGGCGGGGTCGAGCCTCAGCTCGACGGGGCCGGCCGCGCGGGCGGCGGAGTCGTCGACGGGCCGAGGCGCGAGCGCGGTCACGCGACCGGGGCGACCGGTGCGGCCGACGCGACCGGCGCGACCGGCGCGACCGGGGCGACCGATGCGACGGGTTCGACGGGCGCTGTCCCGGCCGGCGCGACGGGTGCGACCGGCTCAGCCGACGCCGCCCCCATCGCGGCACCCGCGACTCCCGAGGCACCCGCGGCACCCGCGACTCCCGCCCCACCCGCGACTCCCGCCCCACCCGCGACCCCCGCGAACGCGGGCAGCCCCACGAGATCGCGCACACTGTCGAGCACGACGTCGGCACCCGCGGCGAGCAGCTGCTCGAGGGTGTGCGCGCCCGTCGTCACGCCGACGACGAGCCCGGCCCCGGCGGCCCGACCCGAGAGCACGTCGCTGACCGTGTCGCCGACCACGACGACCGACGCGACCGACGACGTCCCGGTGCGCAGCAGCGCCGCGAGCACGAGGTCGGGGGCGGGGCGTCCGCGGCCCGCGTCGACCGGCGAGAGGGCGGCGTCGACCTTCCAGGCGAGGGCGTCGAGCAGGCGGTCACGGGTGTCGGGCGAGAACCCGGTGGTCAGCACGACCGCGATTCCGGAGGCGCGGAGCGCGTCGATCAGATCACCCGCCCCCTCGATCGGGTCGACCCCGTTCTCGTCGACGAGCTCGCCGTACGCGATCTCGAACTGCTCGTTGGCCCGCTGGGCGACCCGCTCGTCGCCCCCGGCGAGGTGCCGGAAGACCTCGATCTTCGACTGCCCCATCGTGTCGCGGACGTACTGCAGGGCCTCGTCGCGGGTGAGCGCCGGCCCGAGGTCGACCCGGTCGGCGACCCGGGCGAAGGCCTGCTCGACGACGCCGTCGTCGACGACGGTGGTGCCGGCCATGTCGAGCACGACCAGCTCGACGGGGGC
The DNA here is from genome assembly GCF_034045305.1 of Frigoribacterium sp. CFBP9029. NCBI lineage: Bacteria > Bacillati > Actinomycetota > Actinomycetes > Micrococcales > Microbacteriaceae > Frigoribacterium > Frigoribacterium sp. CFBP9029. The sequence goes on along the minus strand of NZ_JAXCWB010000008.1, from coordinate 8,102 downwards.
GGAGGCGGTCGCGGCGGCAAGGGCCGGGGCCGGGGCGGTCGCGGCGGCGGGACCCGTCGAGGGAACAGGGGCGGTAGCGGCGGCGGCGGGGTGCGTGGTGTCGAGGGTCATGACGGTGTGCTCTCCAGGAGGAATGGCGGGTGGGCGGTGTGCGGGGCGCGCAGCGGCGCGGCGGGCAGGGCGGCGTCGCGACCGCCGTCGAGGTGACCGCCGACGACGTGCTCGGCGAGACCGAGACCGGTCGTCATGCCGATGCCGGTGGCGACGACGGTGACGAGCACGTCCGGTTCGACCTCGTCGACGACGAACTCGTCGCGACCCGAGGCGTAGACGCCCTGCCACCGCTCGGTGACCACGGGCTCCGCGCCGAACAGCGCCCGGAACTCGTCGAGGAACGCCGAGGAGGCGCGCTCGTCCTGGAAGGGCGAGATCGCCTCGCCCCTCCGGTGACTGTCGCCGACGATGATCGAGCCGTCGGGCAGCTGCGTGTACATCTGGTTCAGATCGAGGGCCGCGAGGTCGGGCCGCTCGGCGTGCAGGCGGGCGCGCACCAGGTCGGCGGCGCTCGTTCCGGCGAAGGCGCTGTAGCGGATCAGCGACCACCCGGTGAGCAGCGGCGCCCCGAGCGGCTTCGCCAGGTCGGCGCGGACCCGCAGCATGTCGAGACCGCAGCGCTGCAGATCGGCCCGTTCGGCCAGGACGGGCAGCAGCTGGTCGAGGTCGTGGTTCGTGGCGACGACCACGGTGCCCGCGTCGATCGGCCCCCGGCTCGTCTCGACGCGACCGGTCGTCACGGACCCGACGGAGGTGCGGGTCGAGAAGAGGACCCCTCGCGACTCGAGATGCCTGCGGATCGCATCCGCCGCCTCCCGCGGGTCCACCTGCAGGTCGTAGGGCAGCAGGGCGCCGCCCACGGTCACGCCGGGCGCGACCGGGGTGCGCGACGCGAGCCCGCCCGCGTCGAGGAGCTCGATCTCGGGGCGGTCGCCGAGCACCCGCTCGGTGCGGGCCGCGGCCAGCTCGCCGAGCAGGGCGAGCTCGTCGTCGTGACGAGCGGCGACGAGCGTGCCGCTCTCGGCGAGCCAGAAGCCGGCGTCGCGGGCGAGCCGCAGCCACAGCCCCCGGGCGGCGAGCGCGTGCCGCCGGGCCTCGCCGCTCTGCGGGGTGAGGCAGAGGTGGCCGAAGTTGCGGACGGTCGACCCGCCGATGACGGCGGACCGGTCGACGACCAGCACGGACCGCCCGCGGTCGACCGCGGCCAGGGCGGCACCGAGACCCACGATGCCCGAGCCGACCACGACGACGTCGTAGCGCGCGGTCATCGGAACACCCGGCGCATCCACATCGCGAGACCCTCGACGGCGAGCACCGTCACGAGGATCATCAGCACGATCGCCGTGACCGTCCCGTAGTTCGAGCCCTGGCTGGCGTTCAGCAGGTAGTACCCGACTCCCCCGGCCCCGACGATGCCGAGCAGCGTGGCCGCCCGGATGTTGGTGTCGAGCATGTAGAAGGTGTGGCCGATCAGCGCCCGGGTGCCCTGGGGCAGGGTCGCGCCCGCGTAGACCTGGAGGCGCGTGGCCCCGGTCGCGGCCAGGGCGCGCTCCGGCCCCGACGAGACCTCCTCGAACGAGTCGGCGAGCAGCTTGCCGAGCAGTCCGACGCCGCCGAGCGCGAGGGCGAGCGTGCCCGCCTGGGTCCCCAGACCGGTGACGACGATCAGCACGATGGCGAGGATCACCTCGGGCACGCCGCGGATCCCGACGAGCAGCAGACGCATGCCGCCGCGCATCCCCCGGCTCGGCGCGACGTTGCGGGCCGCGAGCGACCCGATCACGATCGAGGCGACCAGGGTCAGCAGCGTCGCGGCCAGGGCGATCGCCACGGTCTCGCCCATCGCGTCGACCATCGTCGACATCTCGTAGCTGCCGAACGACGGCGGCCAGAACTGCACGGCCACGGCGGGCACGCCGCTCCAGACGGTCACGAGCTCGGACCAGGCGATGTCGCAGACGACGATGCTCGCCACGACGACGGCGGCGGCGACCGCGGCCCACGTGGTGGTCCGCACCCGGGCGCGATCCCACGGGCGGCGCAGCATCGTCGCGACGGTCGCGGGGGCGGGTGCTCCGGAGGCGCGGGTCGCGTCGTCCGCGGACGTCGCGGTGGTCGACGCCCGGCCGACCGCCTCGGGTGCGGGGGCGGCGGATGTCGCCGCGCCGCGCCTCCTCGTGGCCCGTCGCACGACCCGGTCGCCGAGACCGCGACCCGTCGGAGCTGTGCCCAGCATGACCGCGCGGACGCTGCTCGAGACGATCTCCATCACGACGCAGAGCACGAAGATGACGACGGCGTAGCCGAGCCCCAGCCCGTAGTCGAGCGACTTGAAGGCGAACGACATCTCCATGCCGAGACCGACCACCCCGACGTAGCCGAGGATGACGCTGCCGCGCAGGTTGATGTCGTTGCGGTGCAGCACGGTCGCGACCCACGAGGGCAGCACCTGCGGCAGCACTCCCGCCGTGAACTGCTGCAGACGCGTGCCTCCGGCGGCGCGGACGGCCGTGCGGGGCCCCTCGTCGATCTGCTCGATCGCGTCGGCGAAGAGCTTCGAGATCATGCCCACCGAGTGCAGGCCGATGGCGAGGATGCCGGGCAGCGTGCCGAGCGAGAACAGCAGCACGAAGACCATCGCGAGCACGACGTCGGGCACGGCGCGCGCCAGCACGGTGACGAACCGGGCGGCGGCGCGCCAGACCGGGCCGGGCGACGTGTTCGACGCGGCCAGCACGGCGACCGGCACCGACAGCACGGCGGCGAGGAGCGTGCCGCAGATGACGAGACCGAGGGTCAGCGCGGTCAGCTGCAGCAGCTCGCCGAGGGGCGGGAACTCGATCGCGCCGACCCTGCCGAAGAACCGCTCGGCGTTCGACCAGCTCTGCAGCATGCGGGCGGGGTCGATGTCGACGCTGCGGAGAGCGACGACGCTCGCGATCAGGAGCGCGACGAGCGTGAGACCGGCGGCGACGCGTTCGGGCGAGACCCGACGACGAGGAGGCGCGGCGACGGGGGCGACGACGGCCTCGGTCGTGCGCGGGCGCTCGGTGACGATGCTCATCGGAGGGCGCCGTCGGGGGCGTGCGCCGCGCGTCCTGCGAGGTCCTCGGAGGCGTGCGCCGCGCCTCCTGCGAGTCCGGACGTGCCGGGCGTGCCGGGCGTGGCGAGCTCGAGCTCGATGGCCTCGAACTGGTCGGTGCTCGTCGCGACGCGGCCGTAGATCTCCATGACCTGCGCCTTCGAGAGACCCTCCGTGGGGGTGTCGAGCACGACCCGGCCGTGGCGGAGACCGACGATCCGGTCGGCCCACGAGAGCGCGAGGTCGACCTGATGCAGGCTGCAGATCACGGTGAGGCCCTCGTCGGCGGCGATCTCGCGGATCAGCGCCATCACCTGGTCGCTCGACTCGGGGTCGAGCGAGGCGACCGGCTCGTCGGCGAGCAGCACCTGCGGGCGCTGCATCAGCGCGCGGGCGATGGCGACGCGCTGCTGCTGCCCGCCCGAGAGCGTGTCGGCGCGCTGGTAGGCGCGCTCGAGCAGACCGACGCGCTCGAGACGGGCGAGCGCCTCCGCCTTGGCCGCACGACCGTACGACCAGAGCCCGAGACGCGGCCCGCGCACCGTCGCGAGCGACCCGGTCAGCACGTTCTCGAGCACGGTGAGCGACGGCACCAGCTCGAACTGCTGGAAGATGAACCCGACCTCGCTGCGCAGCTCGCGCAGGGCGCGGCCCGTCAACGCCGTGACCTCACGACCCAGCACCGTGACGCGGCCGTCGGTGGGCCGCTCGAGGCCGTCGACGTGACGCAGCAGCGTCGACTTGCCCGAGCCCGACAGACCCAGCAGCACGACGACCTCGCCGCGGCGGACGGTCAGGGAGGCGCCGTCGAGCGCGGTCGTCGCGCCGAAGCGCTTGGTGATGCCCTCGAGGCGGACGACGGTGTCGGCGGGGCCGGTGGGGCCGGTGGTCGCCGTCGTGGTCGCCGTCGTGGTCGCCGTCGTGGTCGCCGTCGCCGTCGTGGTCGCCGTCGTGTCGGTGGTCGCCGTCGCGGCGCGGGTCGCGGTGGTGGTGTCGTCGTGCGGGTTCATGCGGGTGTCCGTTCTGCTCGGACCCCGGGGATCCGCCGAGGCCCCCACGCGCGCGCGAGGGTCTGAGCGGATTCCCGGGGTCTGGGGGGGTGCTACGTCGTCAGGCCTGGCACTGCGTGGCGTTCGTCTTCTCGCAGATGTCGCGGATCTCGTCGTAGTACGCGTCGTCCACCGGCGTCGTCTCGAAGAAGACGCTGCGGAAGCCGTCGCTGTCGGCGCCGTCGATGCCGGCCTCGACCATGTCGTCGGCGCTGACGTTCGCGAGGATCTCCTCCAGCTGCGCCTTCAGGTCGTCGGGCAGGCTGTCCGACTCGACGATCGGGGCGCCGGGCACCATCTGCTCGTCGATGACCTCGACGGCGTCGCTCTTGGCGACCTCGCTGTCCTCCGCGAAGCCCGCGTCGCACTCCGAGCCCTCACCGGTCTTCTGCACGCTGACGTCGTGCTTGCCCGCGAACACGGGGGTGATGTCCTTCTCGGGGTCGATGCCGGCCTCGAGCAGCGCGTAGCTCGGGAACAGGTAGCCCGACGTCGACGACGGGTCGACGAAGCAGACCTTCTTGCCCTTCATGTCGGCGATCGACGTGATGTCGCTGCCCTTCGGCACGATGGCCTGCGAGTAGTAGCCGGGCTCCTGCCCCTCGGCCGTCGTGATCGACGAGATCGGCGTCAGCTCGGCGCCGTTGTTCGTGGCGGTCACGTAGGTGAAGCCGGAGAACGACGCGACGTCGATCTGACCGGCGATGCTCGCCTCGATCAGCGCCGCGTAGTCGGTCGACTCGTGGTACTCGACGGTCTTGCCGGTCTCCTGCGCGATGTAGTCCATCAGCGGCTGGTAGTTCGTCTCGGTGTCGACCGAGTCGGGCACGACGCCGAAGACGAGGGTGCTCGAGTCGACCGCGAAGCCGGCGGCGTCGGACGAGCCCCCGCCCTCGCCTTCGGCCGAGGAGGCGGCGTTCGAGCAGCCGGCGAGAGCGGTGGCGAGCAGGGCGACGCCGACGAGGGCGATCGCGGCACGGGGACGGCGGAGGGTCATGACGGCCTTTCGGGTGGGAGCAGGACGTGACGATGGTGACACGCGACCGACCGACATAGGAACCTAACTCGTGGTCCGTTCAGGCAGAGTTCACGTGTTGTATGCCCACCCGCGCCTCCTGGGCCCCTGGGCCCCTGGGCCCCTGGGCCCCTGGGCCCCTGGGCCTGGCGTCGAGGTGACCCGAAAGGGGCCCTCGGGGCGCCGGAGGGCACCGAACCGGTCACCTCGATGCGGGGGCTGCGGGGGCTCCTGACCCGCGCCTCCTGGGCCTGGCGTCGAGGTGACTCGAAAGGGGCCCTCTAGGCGCCGGAGGGCACCGAACGGGTCGCCTCGATGCGAGGGGTGCGGGGCTAGGCGGCGAGGAGGGCTATGCCGCCGAGCACGACGACCGACGCGACGAGGCGCTTCGCGACCGAGCCCTCGCGCAGCACGAGCGCCCCGAAGACCGCGACCATGACCACGCTCGTCTCGCGGGCCGGTGCCACGAGCGCGACCGGCGTCGTCTGGATCGCGACCAGCACGAGGATGTACGACAGCGGCGACAGCACGCCGAACGCGAGCACCCGCGGCCAGTGCGCCCAACCGACCCCGAGCAGCTCGCCCCGCCGACGCCCGAGGGCGACGGTGTAGAAGACGACCTCGGCGAGGGTCACTCCGACCATGAACGAGACGGGCGTGAGGCTCCAGGTGCGCAGGGCGTGGGCGTCCCAGATCGTGTAGGAGGCGATGGCCAGGCCGGTCAGCAGCCCCCAGGCGATCCCGGGGTCGAGGCGGCGACGGGGGCGACTTCCGCGGAGGTGCGGGGCGGCGGGCGGGTCGACCCGCGCCTCCTGGGGGCCGGCGGGGTCGGGGGCGGGGTCGGGGTCGAGGGCGGGGTCGAGGGCGGGGTCGGGGTCGAGGGCGGGGTCGGGGTCGAGGGCGGGGTCGGGGTCGAGGGCGGGGTCGAGGGCGGGGCCGGGCGCGGGGCCGGGTTCGGGCGCGGGGCCGGGGTCGGCTGCGGCCGGCGGGGTGCGGTCGATCAGGCCGGTCGCGACGACGCCGGCGACGACCACGGCGATGCCGACGACCGCGACGGGCGAGAGCCGCTCGCCGAGCAGCAGCACCGCGAGCAGCGCGCTGACCGCCGGTCCGGTGCCGCGGGCCGTCGCGTACACCGTCGAGAGGGAGCCCGCCGCGTAGCCGCGCTGCAGCACGGTCATGTAGAAGACGTGCAGCACGGCCGAGACTCCTGCGCCGAGCGCGAGACCCGCGAGACCCCCGCCGAGCCCGCCGGTGAATGGGACGACGGGCAGCCAGAGCACCGCGCTGGCGACGGCGCCCCACCAGAGGAAGGGCGTGCCGATGCGGCTGACGCCGTGGGCGACGATGTTCCACGAGGCGTGGCAGACGGCGGCGGCGAGGACGAGGAGGAGCGCGGCGGAAGACATGGCGGCACCCTTCTACCGTGTCGAGGTGACGCGCCGGGGTCGGGAGGCGCGGGCGGCGCTGCGTCGAGGTGACGCGAACGGGGGCCTGCTGCGGCTCGAGGGGCCGTTTCGGGTCACCTCGACGCACGGGGCAGGAGGCGCGGGTCGGCGCGACGGGCGGGGCGGGCATCGAAGTGACGCGTTCGGGGTCGGGAGGCGCGGGCGGCACCGCATCGAGGTGACGCGAACGGGGGCCTGCGGCGGCTCAAGGGCCCGTTTCGGGTCACCTCGACGCACGGGGCAGGAGGCGCGGGTCGGCGCGACGGGCAGGGTGGCATCGAGGTGACGCGAACGGGGGCCTGCTGCGGCTCGAGGGGCCGTTTCGAGTCACCTCGACGCGCGGGGCAGGAGGCGCGGGTCGGGTCAGAGCGCGGAGGGCACCGCGTCGAGGGGGTTGGCCCGGGCCCGCGCGGGGAGGCCCGCCCGGACGGAGCGCCCGGCCTCCGACGACGGCTTGCGGTGCGCCTGCTCGGCGGCGAGCACGGCGAAGGCGTCGCCGAAGGCTCCGCGCGGCAGCCGCTCGACCACGGCGCGCACGAACCCGGGCGCCCAGTCGTCGGGCGCGGCCCCGCTCACATCCAGACTCGTCGCGCGCTCGAGCAGATGCCCCTCGACGTCGAGCTCGGCCGCCACCGACGGCCACATGTGGCGCTCGATCACCTCGGCCACGCGCCTCCCCCGGTCGTCGCTCCAGCCCGCACCTGCCGCGAAGACCCGGGCGACGTCGGCTCCGGCCCGTTCGAACGGCACCGTGTGGCTGTCGAACGAGGGAGCCAGCCCGAGGTCGTGCAGCATCGCCGCCACCCAGAGCAGCTCGACGTCGACCTCGAGCCCCTCGGAGGCGCCGAGCTCGACCGCGAAGGCGAACGACCGCAGGCTGTGGTCGGCGAGCGCCGGCGACGCGTGCGCCCGCACGACGGCGAGCGCCCTCTCGGCGACGGGGGTCGGCGGGGTGAGCAGGCGGTCGAGGCGCGAGGAGTCCGTCATGGGAGTGAATCTACGAGTCGAGGCGTCCGGCCACCAGTGGCAGTGTCGCCACCGGGGCCCGAGAGCTGCCGGCCGCGCTGCGTCGCCCCCCGCTTCGTCGCTCCCCACTGCATCGATGTGACGCGAACAGGGCCGTCCCGCGGCTCGAGGGCCCCTTTCGAGTCACCTCGATGCGCAGAGTGGGAGGCGCGGGGTGGGAGGCGCGGGCGGGGCAGGAGGCGCGGGCCGGCGGGCCGCTCTGCATCGAAGTGACGCGAAAGCGGACCTTGCGCGGTTCGAGGGGTCCTTTCGGGTCACCTCGATGCGCCGGGCGGAGGCGCGGGTGGGCAGCTCTGCGTCGAGGTGACGCGAAAGGGGTCCTTCCGCGGCTCGCGGGGTCCTTTCGGGTCACCTCGATGCGCGGGGCGCGGGTGCGGCGCGGCGCGGGGCGGCGCGGCCGCAGCGCGGCGCGGCCGCAGCGCGGCGCG